>JAMFSN010000185.1 GCA_026225295.1 Frankia alni | reverse complement strand
GAGTGACGGCGTCCCAGGTGTGGTAGCCGCGAACGCCACCCGGGTGACCGTAGTAACCACCCCCGCAGGACAGCGGGACCCATCCCAGTCCGAGCCCGTAGCGCGCGCCGGGCCCTTCGGCGGGCGCCGGCACGGTGGTCTCCATCGCGGCAAGCTGCGCCGGAGCCAGGAGCCGGCCGTCGATCAGCGCCGTGAAGAACCGGCCCAGGTCACCGGTGGTGCTGATGATTGACGCGGCCGCGTCGCCCGCGCTCGGGTTGAACACTGTCACGTCGATCGGGGCACCCGAGCCAAAGTTCGAGTACCCCTCAGCGTGCGGGCCGGGGATGAACGGGAAGGTGCCTGGCGTAGTGGTGTGCCGCAGGCCCAGCGGGCGGAGGATCCGCGCGTTTACCTCGTGAGCCCAGCTCTGGCCGGTCTCCTTCTTGATGATCATTCCAAGGAGAATGTAGTTGGTGTTGGAGTAGGACCAGTGGGTGCCGGGCGGGAAGAGGGGCGCGTGCTGCATCGCCATCGCTACCAGTTGCCCGGGTGTGTACGTGCGGAACCGGTTGGCCTGGAAGCCCGCGGCGGAGGCAAACAGGGGCAGGTCGCTGACGGAGTCGTAGATACCGCTGGTGTGCTGCAGCAACTCCCGGACGGTGGTCCGGCTGCCGTCGTTGCCGTGGCCGCTGACCACGCCGGGCAACCAGTGCGCGACGATGTCGTCCAGGGACAGCCGGCCCTCGCCGGCGAGTTGCAGGATCACCGTCGCGGTGAAGGTCTTGGTGGTGCTCGCGACCCGGAATTCGGCGTCCAGCGGCACAGGCTTCCCTGACCCAATGCTGGCCGTCCCGGCCCGCGCGCTGTCACGTCCCTCGGGTGTGGTCACCTCGGCGAGCACGCCGACCGCCCCGCTGTCGTGGATTGCGTCCACCTCCCGCTGTAGCGGGCTTTGATGTTGCGTTGCCCGCGATGCGGGCGCGGTGCCGGCGACGGCCGGTGCGGCCATCGTGAGCCCGGCCACCGAGGTGAGCAGAATCGCGGCCAGCGCCCGGTCCACCGTTCTGCCGTTTCTACGGTCACGTACCGGACGCGCAGGGGCGGCTTCGTTGATCTTGGGTTCTGCGGTGGGAGCCATGGTCCTTGACGATCCCGGCGCACGGACCGAACGTCACTGGGGCCTACGCCCGTCTTCCAGCTGCAGGTAGCCCACGGTGCCCCGGGATGTCACTTTCGGACCCACCAAGCTGGTCGTACTCAACCTGAACTGGACCGGTGAACCGCCGGACCCAGCGTCCCTACGGGTTGAAAAACCCCTTCCGCCGTGGCCGGTGGGCCGTCAGTCCGGGGTATCGGGGTTGAGTCAGAGGTGCCTGCAGCCGCTGTCGATAAAGCCAGCCGGGTGGTGACGGCTACCGAGCCGCGGACGCCGGGTTCAGCCGAGTAGTTTGCTGATTTCGGTGGAGGCGGCTCGGGCCTCGATCCGCATCAGGCCCAGGTTGGCGTTGAAGGGGCCGGCCAGGACCAGCACGGCCTGTTCACCCGCCGCGTAGACCACCAGGTAGCCGTGGTCACCGCGGACCACTGTCTCCTGCATCTCTCCGAGGCTGGTCCGATCCGAGATGCGTTGACCCAGGCCCAGTGCGGTCGACGCCATCGCGGCCATCCGTTCCGCGTCGGCCTCGGGGAAGTCATGCGCTACGGACAGGCCGTCGACGGAGGCGACCATGGCCCCGTTCAGCTCCGGGATTGAGCGCCGTAGCTCCGACACCACGCGCGACAACTCGGTTTGGATACTCACCGTTTCTTCTCCGTTCAGACTGGTATCACTGGACCTGGGTACGGGCTGCGGACCGGCCACGGCCGCGGGCATCGGCATGGGCATGGGGACGTCGTCGGCTGGTACCCACAAGGGCGGCGGGGTCGCGGGTGGGCGAGGTCCGCCGCCCGCCTCGTCGTCGGCGGTGTCGGATCTGGTGGCGGTGTTGTTGTCGTCGATCTGTGTTGGGGAGGGCTCCATGTTGGTGGCCCGGTGCCGTCGTGACCATTTCGATGAGCTGCGGTGTCGCGACCGACTGCCCCCCTCGTTCAGCATCTTGGTCACCCTCGTCCACCGGGGATGTTCCGTGTCAGGTCATCGACCGGGCCGCTCTTGGCCCGGGCATGATCTGGAACGGACGGGTCCCGGCCCCGCCGATCGGGGCTATCACCACGAGGCGCACATTCTGCAGAAATCGACCCATCCGCGCAAGCCTCACGACAAAGGGATGGCCGGGTGCCGGCCCCGTCGAGGGCGGGCCACCCGCGGAACCGGGGACCCGTCCCCGACAACGGGCCCGGGGGTTGGTGTCAGGTGATTGACATGACGACGAGCGAGTATGAGGCTGGTCCCTGCGGGTTTGCCCCGGCGTGGCCGGGTGATGGGGCCAGGGGGCCGTCAGCCGCATGGTGGGGGCGAGCGTCGTGCGCAAGCAGTCGGTGACCTCCATCCTGCGCGAGCTCAACGCCTCGTCCCAGGACATTGAGGCGTCCGCCCTGATCTCGATGGACGGTCTGCTCATGGCCTCACTGTTACCGGCCGAGTTCCAGCAGGACCGGGTAGCGGCGATGAGCGCGGCCATGCTCGCGCTGGCCAGCCAGGCGAGCATGGAACTCAACCGTGGACCGCTCGACCAGATCCTCATCCAGGGTCAACGCGGTCATGTGCTCCTCACCCGGGCGAGCGCGAAGGCGGTGCTGGTCGTCATCACCCGACCGGACGCCAAGCTGGGCACGACGTTCCTCGACGTACGCCGCGGGGCCGAAGCACTGTCCAAAGCCCTCTGAACGCCACACGGCGGACCGGACGAGCAGCCGGCGGGCATCGCAGGGGTCCGCGGTATCACCAAGGAGCGGGAGACGACGGGTGGACGGTCACGGCGCGGACCGAACGCGGCGCTGGACGCCGAACCGGGACACCACCGGACCCCCACCGGGGGGCCGGCCGCTCCCGCCCCGGCCCACGGAGACCACCCTGGCGCGGCCACCGGCCCCCCGCCCGTCGCCCCCCGCCACGGCCTCGACCCACGACGAAACCCCGTTCGAGGTCCCGCGGTACGACCCCGCGCGGTTCCTGCAGGGACTGGTCGCCACCGGGTGGCGCCAAGCCGAGGAACGCGGCCAGTCCGTGCACCTCCAGGGCCCCTGGCCGACGATCGCGGTCTACCCCTCCAGCTTCGCCGCCGTCGTGGACGGAGGCCAGGACAGCCTCCGGGCCTACGCCGGCCAGCAGGATCTACCCCGGCACGCCGGCCTGGTCTTCACCCGCGCCCCCCTCTACCACGTCAACCATCCCGACATGGTGCCGCTCGACATCCTGCTGTGGAAACTCGCGCTCGGGGCGTCACGGGGCCGGCTACCCCTCGACACATCCCTCGACACCCCCTGGACGCTAGGTGAATGGCCCAACTTCACCCGGCTGATCGTCACCCCCGGCGCGATGAGCATCGCCGCCCTGTGGACCCGGCAGGCCTGCACACTGCGCCAGACCATCCACCTGCTCAATCTGCCCCCGGCCGACGTCTTCGCCTTCTACGCCGCCGCCGCCGCGATCGACCTCATCCACCCCGAACTCCCCCCACCGCCGGCCCCGACCACCCGACCAGCCGCCTCCCCCACGCCGCCGCCCTTGCCGGCGATAAACCCCACGCCGAGACGGGGTCTGTTACGCAAGGTGTTCGACAAGCTGCGTACCACCTGACGGTGACCCGTTCCACCTCATCCGCAGGGAGACAGATGACCCACTTTAAGATCATCTTTTCCGGGCCGGTAGGAGCGGGGAAAACAACCGCGATCGCGGCCGTCAGCGACATCCCCCCGGTCACCACCGACACCGAACCCACCGACGAGACCAGGAACCTGAAAGCCACCACCACCATCGCCATGGACTACGGCGTCCTACACCTCGACGGCGACGAACGGGTCCACCTCTACGGCACCCCCGGCCAGGACCGGTTCAGCTTCATGCGCCCCATCCTCGCCGAAGGAGCCATCGGCGTCATCCTCCTGATCACCAACACCCGGCCGGCGCCCCTCGCCGACCTGAACGAATTCCTCGACGCCTTCCACACAGTCATCCAGGACACCTCGCTGGCCGTCGGCGTCACCGGGATGGACATCCACCGCCACCCCAGCCTCGACCACTACCGCCAAACCCTGCTCCACGCCCACGTCACAGCACCCGTCTTCGAGGTCGACGCCCGCCGACGCCCCGACATCGCACTCCTCGTCCAAGCACTACTCCTCAACATCGACCCCGGGCTAGACGACACCAGACCACCGCCCACCACCGAGCCGCCCCCCGCCCACACCACCGCCCGCGACTACTGGTGAGTGCTCCCGGACCGGATCGCGGTGCCGCCGACCGGGCAGTGGGACCACCGGGATCTCACCTCGCCCGGGCCCCCGACCAGCGCGACTCCGGGTTCCCCGACCGGCGCGACCGGCCCCCCACTAGCCTCAAGCCCATGGTGAGCGGTGATGTCCCCCCGGCAACCACCGTGCACCGGCACCGCCGCCCGGCACCTCCTCGGCGCTCCCGGCGGGCCCGCGCGGTCGGCATCCCGATCGGTCAGCTCGCGATACCGGCGACGATCCTCGCCCTGGGGGCGCTGGCCAGGAGGGTCGCCCGCTGGTCGCTGCGCCGCCGGTTCGTCGGGGCACGCGGGCCCGGGCCGGCCGAGGCGGAGACGGAGGCCTCAGCGCGTCTCGCGGCCACCCGGCAGACGCTGGACGAGACCACCGCGAGGCTGCACGCGGTAACCGAGGAACTCGGCGAGACCCGGGCGGACCTCACCGAGGCGCAGGCCGAGGTGCTGCGGGTGAGCGGCAAAGCCCAGGCCCTGACCGACCAGGCCGAGGCCGAAATGGGACGGATGGAGAGTGCCGCGATCACCGCCCTGGAATCAGCGGCCGCGTCGAACCGCCAGGACGTAGCCGACCTGCGGCAACGCCTGGCCACCGCCCAGGACGCCGCGCGGATCCTGCGGGCCGAACGCGACACCGAGCGCAGACAGTCGGAGCAGCTCCAGTCAGCCTTGGCCAGCCGCGACACCCAGCTGGCGAACCTCCGGGCCAGCGCCCGTCACACCGACGACCACCGGTCCTGACCTACCCGGCGGCCCGGCCACCGGTGGTGTCCTGGCTACCTAGCGCAGGGCCCGATGCGGACGGATGACATACGTGCAGGCCGGGTCACCCATGGCCTCACACGTGGTCTCCACGCCCTGCAGAACGACACCGGTCACCGCCTGCAGCGCCCCGACGAAAACCCCCAGCGTGTAGACGCACATCGGCTCCGTGGTCTGCTGCTGGTGCGTACACGCCCCTTCAATCAGCTTCACAACGTAGACCCCGGACTCATCCGATGACACCGCGGTCACCAGACACAGCCGGGTGCCGTTGATCCCGAACGTCTCGACGAACAGGCTCAGGAGCTTCTCGTCGTCGAGCTGGGAACCTTCCAGACCGAGGTCAGCGATCACGCCCCGTCCACGTAGCCGGCCAGCCCCCAGAACAGGTCCCCGACCAGCGAGGTCCTCGGTATAGATCCGTAACTGCTGAAGGCAGGTAGCGGAAACCATCGGTCCCAGCGTCGGACGCTGATTCACGGGCATTGAGCCTCTCCCGGTTCAGGACGCGCACACGGTGTGGCGGGCAGGAGCCCACAGGCGACAGGCGCGCCGCGCGAGGCGCACCCGCCGCAGAATAAGCGACGACCCTACCAAGGCAATCCACCGGCTCGTCCAGACCTCGTAGCCCGAACGGGGACCGTACCGGTGGCGGTCAACCGACGCCTCGACCGCAGGCGGCCGACCGGCGGTGTGAGGTCCCAGCCCCGCCGGGTAGAACGCGGAACGTGACCGCCGGCTACCCGAGGACCTGGTGGTGAACCGACGTGCGCCGGGCACCGACGTCGCCATGTCGTCGCCCGCCTTTTGCGGGGATCTTGATAAGCCGACGCTCCGGCCCATTGGATCATGCCGAGAGCGGGTGCTGACCTGGGTGCGAGGTGACATCGGCCGGGGTCGTCGCCGCGGCGATGACGTCGAGAGACAGATCGAGAGCCGCGGCGAGCGCGACGACGGTGAAGAACGCGGGGGTGGGGATCCGGCCGCCCTCAATCTTGCGAAGGGTCTCGACTGACACCCCGGCCGCGGCGGCGATCTCCACCATGCTGCGGTCACCCCGCGCCTGCCGCAGCAGAGCACCGAACCGCTCCCCACGTTCCCGCTCCCACCGACTCAACGGCACCCGCACCATGACCGTGATACTAATACCGGTATAGTTATTGGTATCCGGAGTCGGTGGAAGGCGGTGTGACACATGGTCGAACTCAAGACCGACGCAGCCATCGACGCCATGCGCGAAGCCGGCCGCGTCGTCGCCCACGCCCTCGCGGCCGCCCGCACCGCCGCGACGGTCGGCATCCGCCTGTCCGACCTCGACGACGCCGCGGCCACCGTCATCCGCGAAGCCGGCGCCCGACCGGTGTTCCAGCATTACAAACCGTCCTGGGCCCCCACCCCGTTCCCCGCCGTGACCTGCCTGTCGGTCAACGACACGATCGTGCACGGCATCCCCGACCGCTACCGGCTGCGCGACGGCGACCTCCTCAGCATCGACTGCGGCGCCGAACTCGACGGCTGGACCGGCGACGCCGCCACCAGCTTCACCGTCGGCACACCCCACCCCGCCGACCAGCAACTCATCACCACCGCCGAACAAGCCCTCACCGCCGCCATCACCGCCGCGCAACCCGGCGCCCGGATCGGCGACATCTCCGCCGCCATCAGCCACGTCAGCCGAACCGCCGGCTACGGCATCCCCCACGGCTTCGGTGGCCACGGCATCGGCCGCCACATGCACGAAGACCCCGCCGTCCCCAACGACGGCCGACCCCGCCGCGGCTTCCCCCTACGACCCGGCCTCGTCCTCGCCCTCGAACCCATGCTCATCGCCGGCGGCACCGACCACCACCAAACCGCCCCCAACGGCTGGGCCCTGCACACCTCCGACGGCAGCCGCGCCGCCCACGTCGAACACACCATCGCCATCACCACCCACGGCCCCCGCATCCTCACCCTGCCCTAAACCCCGAACCATCCGGAATGCGGCAGATGGGCGCGGATCGATGTCCGGGGGTGGGGCAAGGGGTTCGTCACATTCGGTTGGCGACGAGGTAGTCGTAAGCGGGTGACGGGCCGACCGTGGATTCCAGGGTTTCGATGATCTTGTGGGGGTTGTCGTACGGGCCTGACTGGTAGAACGGCTTGCCGTTTCGGCCGAAAGTGATGGCTGATGACCCGGTCCAGGCCCCGAGATGTCCGGCGGACTGGGCGAAGTCGGGGTGAGGTTCGAAACCGAGGCTCCGGGCGTAGCCCACGGCGCCGAAGACGATGTCGGCGGCGAGGTCGATCGGCGCGTCCTGCCCGCCGGCCGGGTAGGCGGCGTAATACTCGGGCACGAACCGGGACAGCGCGACCTCGGTCTTGATGTCAGGTCCGGAAGCGTTCTTCACGCCCAGGCAATAGACGTCGACCAGATACCCGCACACCGACACCCTGTCCCAGCGATGGCGACGGGCGACCAGCACACTCACCAAGCCACCGGCGAGTTCCTCGGCGCCTTCCGTCGAGGGTGCCGTGTCCACCCAGCCGCGGGACGGATCGACCGCGATACCCCGGCTCCACCCGGCGCTCACCCAACAGCCGACGACCGGCGGCGGCCCGGCACTCGCCCGGGCCTGCGCCGCCGCGGCTCGCACGAGGGGAGCAACGATCGAGGGGGCAACACCCAACGCACGAGCGATCTGCTTCGGCGACTTCCCCTCGCCACGCAGCTGGGACACCCGACTCCGCAGCTCTGCATCGTCCACGACCACAGACCATAGCGACACGGTCCATACCCGAGCCGCCCGCACCCGCACCGCCCGCGGGACACGCCCGCCCGCGGTCGTGATCGACTGTTCGGACGGGCCGAGCGGCGCCGCCGCCGCGCGGCGTGAGCGTGCGCCGGTTAATTCGTCGGCGACCGAGGGACCTGGTGAGGAGTTCGGGCAAGGCCCCCGACTATGT
>JAMFSN010000184.1 GCA_026225295.1 Frankia alni | reverse complement strand
GTCCGGGCTCCCGCCAAGGTCAACCTGCACCTCGGGGTGGGCGGGCGCCGCCCGGACGGCTACCACGACGTGGCCACGGTGCTCCAGGCCGTTTCGCTGTATGACGAAATCACGGCGACGGACCGGGCCGGGGCGCCCGGAGCCGACCCGGCGGAGCCGCCGATCACCGTCGAGGTCGAGGGCGAAGGGGCCGACGCCCGGCCCGCCGGGCCGGGCCGGGCCGGTGGGTCGCGTGGGTCGACCGCCCCGGCGCTCACGGAAGTCCCGACCGATGCCGACAACCTGGCGGTCCGCGCGGCGCGGCTGCTCGGTCGGGAAGCCGGCGTCCGCTCGGGCGTCCATCTGGCGTTGCGCAAGGCGATCCCGGTCGCGGCCGGCATGGCCGGGGGGAGCGCCGACGCGGCCGGCGCCCTCGTGGCCTGCGACGCGTTGTGGGGGACGGGCCGGTCCGTGGATCAGTTGGCCCGGCTCGCGGCCCGGTTGGGCAGCGACGTCGCCTTCCCGGTGACCGGTGGCACGGCGCTCGGGACCGGTCGCGGCGAAGTACTGAGCCCGGTTCCGGACCGGGGCGAGTACCACTGGGTCTTCGCGCTCGCGGACGGCGGCTTGTCGACTCCGGCGGTGTACGCCGAGTTCGACCGGCTCGGGTACCCCGCCGACCGCGAGCCGACCCCGCCCGACGCGGTACTGGCCGCGCTGCTGACCGGCGATCCGGTCGCGCTGGGCGCCGCTCTCACCAACGATCTGGAACCGGCGGCGCTACGCCTGCGTCCGGCGCTGCGGGAGGTCCTGGCCGCCGGGCGCGACCTCGGCGCCGTCGGCGCGATCGTCAGTGGATCCGGGCCGACCTGCGCGTTCCTGGCCGGCAGCCCGGCCGGGAGCGTCGCGTTGGCCGCCGGCCTGGCCGACCTCGGGGTCTGCCGGGCGGTGCGCCGGGCCCACGGCCCGGTGGCCGGCGCCCGGGGCGCTGGACCGGGTGTCGGCGACTCGGCTGGCAGCGGACCGGCCGGCGGCGGATGAGCCCGGTCGCCGTCGCGTTCGAGGCGGTCAGCAAGTCCTACGGGACCCGGACGTTGCTCGACCGGGTCAGCCTGGGCGTCGAGGCGGGCGACCGGATCGGCGTGGTCGGCCGCAACGGATCGGGCAAGAGCACGCTGCTGCGGCTGCTGGCCGGCGACGAGCAGCCCGACGACGGCCGGGTGGCCCAGGGCGGTTCGCTGCGGGTCGGGCTGTTGGCGCAGGCCGACCTGCTCGACCCGGCCGTGACGGTCCGGCACGCGGTGGTCGGCGACGTTCCCGACCACACCTGGGCGGCCGATCCGCGGCGGAGGTCGGTGGTCACCGGTCTCGGCCTGGCCGATCGGCTCGACGACGTCGTCGGCCCGCTGTCCGGCGGCGAACGGCGGCGGGTCGCGCTCGGCGCGCTGCTGGTCGCCGACACCGACCTGCTCGTCCTGGACGAACCGACCAACCACCTCGATGTGGAGGGGGTGGCCTGGCTGGCCACCCATCTGGCCGCCTACGGAGCCCGGCGCGGGGCGCTGGTGGTGGCCACCCACGACCGGTGGTTCCTCGACGAGGTCTGCGAGCGGGTCTGGGAGGTCAACGACGGTTCGGTCGACTCCTACGAGGGTGGGTACTCGGCGTACGTGCTGGCCCGGGCCGAGCGGATCCGGCGGGCCGATTCCGAGGAATCGCGCCGCCGGAACCTGCTGCGCAAGGAGCTGGCCTGGTTGCAGCGCGGGCCGCCCGCCCGGACCAGCAAGCCGCGGTTCCGCATCGACGCGGCCAACGCGTTGATCGAGAACGAGCCGCCGCCCCGGGACAGCCTCGCGTTGCGCACCTTTGCCGCCACCCGGCTCGGCAAGGACGTGTTCGACGCCGAGTCGATCTCGGTGGCGCGCGGCGGCCGGACGTTGCTCACCGACGTCACCTGGCGGCTCGGCCCCGGCGACCGGATCGGCCTGGTCGGCGCGAACGGCAGCGGCAAGACCACCCTGCTGCGGCTGTTGTCGGGAGAGGAGCAGCCGGACGGCGGGGCGGTCCGGCGCGGGCTCACCGTCCGGCTCGGCGTCCTCACCCAGGACGTCGCTGAGATCAACCCCGGCCTGCGGGCGCTCGAGGCGGTCGAGGAGGCCGGCCGGGTGCTCGAGGTCGGCCGCGGCCGCGAGATGACCGCGTCAGCGCTGCTGGAGCAGTTCGGGCTGCCGGCCGCGCGGCAGTGGACCTTCGTCCGCGACCTGTCCGGTGGTGAACGCCGCCGGCTGGCCCTGCTGCGGCTCCTGATGGACCGGCCGAACGTGCTGCTGCTCGACGAGCCCACCAACGACCTGGACGTCGACACCCTGACCGCCCTCGAGGACGTCCTCGACGGCTGGTCGGGCACGCTCGTGGTGGTCAGCCACGACCGTTACTTTCTGGAACGGACCTGCGACGACGTCCAGGCGCTGCTCGGCGACGGCACGCTGCGGATGATGGTCGGCGGCATCGAGGAGTACCTGGAGCGCCGGCGCCAGCTCCTGGCCGGGCCGGCCGCCGGGTCCGGGTCGGGGTCGGGCGGGAGTGGGGGTCGGGCGACCCGGTCCGATCACAGCGCGGCCGACGCCCGCACCGGCCGCAAGGAACTGGCCCGGCTCGAGCGGACGCTCGACCGACTCTCGCGGACCGAACTTGAGCTGCACGCGTCGCTGGCCGAGGCGGCCACCGACCACGAGCGGTTGTTGGGCCTGGACGCCCGGTTGCGGGACGTGGTGGCCGAGAAGGGGCGGACCGAAGAGGCCTGGCTGACCCTGGCCTCCGAGCTGGAGTAGGCCGCCGGGCTCGGGCGGCCGGGCTCGGGCGGCCGAGCCCGGGCGGCGGGGTGAGGCCGTCCGGGTCAGGCCATCCGGGGTCAGGCGACGGAAGCGACGGTCCGGGCCTTGAGGCGTTCGTGGTCGGGCCACCGGACGTCGCGCACCAGGCGGAGCGTCTCGGCCAGCTTGATGAGGTACGCGCTCGTGTCGACCTGCCAGTTCTTCACGCCGTGCCGGGCCAGGGTCGGCTCGCTGTGGTGCAGGTTGTGCCACGACTCGCCCATGGACACGAACGCCAGGGGCCAGACGTTGGCCGACCGGTCGCGGGACTTGTAGGGCCGCTTCCCGACGATGTGGCAGATGCTGTTGGTCGACCAGGTGACGTGGTGGAGCACCCCGACCCGGACCAGTCCGGCCCAGAAGAACATCTCCAGCGCGGCGGTCAGACTGCCGCCCCACAGGTAGCCGATCAGCGCGGGCAGGAAGAGGCTGGTCGCGGCCAGCGGGGCGAACAACCGGCTCACCCGGACGAGGTCGCGGTCGGCGAGCAGGTCGGGGGCGTAGCGCTGCTGGTCGGTCTGCTCCAGGTCGAACAGCCAGCCGATGTGGGCGTGCCAGAAGCCCTTGGTCAGCGCGCGCGGGCCCGGGCCGTAGCGCCACGGCGAATGCGGGTCACCGTCCTTGTCGCTGAACGCGTGGTGGCGGCGGTGGTCGGCGACCCACCGGATCACGGGGCCTTCGATCGCCATGTTGCCGGCCACGGCCAACGCGATCCGGACCGGGCGGGAGGTCTTGAAACCGCTGTGGGTGAAATAGCGATGGAATCCGACCGTGATCCCGTGCCCGGTGACCATGTAAAGAACGGAAGCGACGATCACGTCCCGCCAGGCGATCCACTGTCCCCACCCGAGTGGGATGGCCGCCACGATGGCCGCGAACGGAATGACGATGAAGGCGGTCAGACTGAGCTGCTCGATCCGTGCTTTCGCCATGGACCGGGGCGCGACCGTCTCGCGCCGAACGCCGGGCGTCGTCTTCCGGGGGTTCACCGCGGAGGTGACCACCGTGTCGGTAGCTGTCATGGGTCCCCATCCGTCGCGGTGGTCTGGTCTCGGTGCTCTGGCGGGCAGTGATCAGGTCGCGCCTCGGACTCACGGTAACCCGCCCGCCTGACCGGCGGCATCCACGACGGAGAACGGGCGGCGAATCTTCTTCGCTCCCGGCACCGGCTGCGGGGGCATCGACGGCGCGCCGTCCGGTGGTGGCGACGGCGCGCGCCGCCCGACTGTCGCGCCGCCCGGTCGTCCGACCGGCCCGGCGGAGCCCGGTACCGACGGTTGCCGGCCGGCCGTGGCCTGTTGGCGGACATTTCGGCGCTGGTCTATACTTCTACGGCGGACGTTCCGCTGTGGAGTAATCGGCAACTCGTCGACCTTTGGAGTCGTAGTTCCAGGTTCGAGTCCTGGCAGCGGAGCAAAACAATTCATTGCTCACGGCTCTCGTTTCCGATAGATGATTGCGATTCTCGGATTTTCCCGTCGAGCGCGGCTCGGGATTCGGTTCGGGCCGGGCTCTGGTCCCGGGTTCCCGGACCCGCCGGCCAGGAATGTCCGACCGGGCGCGCCGGGCCGTGACCAGTATCCTGTCGAGGGCCCACCGGCCGGACGGGCGAACGGGCCACCTGGGACGAGGGCGCGCCCACCGCCCGGGCCCGGGTGAGCACCACGAACGGCCGGCGGCGACCATGAACGGCGGCGTCCACCACCGATGGGAGAGCGCGTGAATCGGGTCCGGCCGGCGGCGGTAATTGTTCTGGCGGCGGGCGAGGGCCGGCGGATGCGCTCGCGAACGCCGAAGGTCCTCCATCCGATCGCCGGTCGCAGCCTGCTCGACCACGTGCTGGCGGCGGTCGGCCCGCTCGGGGCGCCCCGGCACCTGGTGGTCGTCGGCCACGGCCGGGAGCAGGTGGTCGCCGCGCTCGACCAGGCGGCCGCAACCGCGACCGCCCCGTCGGTGGAGGCGGTCGTTCAGGACGTCCCGCGGGGGACCGGCCACGCCGTCCGCGTCGCGCTCGCCGCCCGCTCGTTCGCCGAGGACGATCTGGTGATCGTCGTCCCGGGCGACGCGCCGCTGCTCACCTCGGCGACCCTGGACCAGCTCATCGCCCGCCACACCGAGGCCGACGCCGTGGCCACGCTGCTGACCGCCCGCCTCGACGACCCGACCGGGTACGGCCGGGTCGTCCGTGACGATGCCGGGGGCGTGCGGGCCGTCGTCGAGCAGCGCGACGCCGACGCGGTCGTGGCGGCCATTCCCGAGGTCGGCACGAGCGTCTACGCCTTCCAGGCCGGTCCGTTGACCGACGCCCTGGCCAAGTTGTCGACCGCCAACGCGCAGGGCGAGGAGTACCTCACCGACGTCGTGGCGATGTTCGTCGCCGACGGCCGCACCGTGGCCGCCCATGTCACCCCCAGCGCGGCCGAGGTGGCCGGGGTGAACGACCGGGCCCAGCTCGCGGCGGCCGGCCGGGTCATGCGTGACCGCATCGTGGCGCGGGTGCTGGCCGAGGGCACCACCGTGGTCGACCCGGCGACGACCTGGATCGATACCACCGTGACGTTCGAGCCCGACTCCACCGTCCTGCCCAACACGTCGCTGTGCGGCACGACCCACATCGCGCGGGACGCGGTGGTCGGGCCGGACACGACCCTGACCGACACCGTCGTCGGGTCCGGCGCGAAGGTCACCCGGACCACCGCCGACCGCAGCGAGATCGGTCCCGACGCCGTGGTCGGCCCGTACACCCACCTGCGGGCCGGGACCCGGCTCGGGCGGGGCGGCAAGTTGGGCGCGTACGTCGAAACCAAGGCGGCCGACCTCGGGGACGGGGCCAAGGTGCCGCACCTGGCCTACGTCGGCGACGCGACCGTCGGCGCCCGGGCCAACATCGGGTGCGGAACGATCTTCGCGAACTACGACGGCGTGACCAAGCGTCGGTCGACCGTGGGTCCCGAGGCGAAGATCGGCAGCGCGACGGTGATCATCGCGCCGGCGGTGATCGGCGCGGGCGCCTACACCGGCGCCGGGGCGGTCGTGAAACAGGACGTGCCGCCCGGAGCGCTCGCCCTCCGGGAGGGTGCCCAGCGCACGATTCCGGGCTGGGTCCAACGGCGGCGGCCCGGTACGGCGGCCGCCCGGGCCGCTCTCGGTGATTCCCTCGATGATCTTGGGGATGGGACGGCCGGGACGATCAGCGACAATGGTGAGGTAGCCCGCGACGCCACCGGATCCGGGCACACCCACCACCAGGACGGGAGCGGCGTCACGTGACGGGCTATCAGACCGAGAACCGGCGCAACCTCATGTTGTTCGCCGGCCGCTCGCACCCCGAGCTCACGCACGCCGTGGCGGCCGAGTTGGAAGTGGAACCGGTACCGACCAGCGCTTATGAGTTCTCCAACGGGGAGATCTTCGTGCGGTTCGAGGAGTCGGTCCGCGGCTGCGACGCGTTCGTCATGCAGAGCCACTGTCAGCCGGTCAATACCTGGCTGATGGAGCAGCTCATCATGGTCGACGCGTTGAAACGGGCCAGCGCCAAACGGATCACCGTGGTCGCCCCTTTCTACCCCTACGCCCGGCAGGACAAGAAGCACCGCGGCCGGGAGCCGATCTCCGCCCGCCTGGTCGCCGACCTGTTCAAGACGGCCGGCGCCAACCGGCTGATGTCGGTCGACCTGCACACCGCGCAGATCCAGGGCTTCTTCGACGGGCCGGTGGACCACCTGTTCGCACTCCCGCTGCTGGCCGACTACATCGAGAGCAAGCTCGACCCGGCGGGCGTCACCGTGGTCGCGCCCGACGCCGGCCGGGTGCGGGTCGCCGAGCGCTGGACCGACCGGCTCGGCTGCCCGTTGGCGATCATCCACAAGCGCCGTGATCCGAGCGTGCCCAACCAGGTCAAGGTGTCCGAGGTGGTCGGAGCGGTCGAGGGCCGGACCTGCATCATCGTCGACGACATGATCGACACCGGTGGCACCATCGTGAAGGCCGCCGAGGCGTTGATGGCCCAGGGCGCGGCGGGCGTCGTCGCGGCCGCGACCCACGGGGTCCTGTCGGGTCCCGCGGTCGACCGGCTGAAGAACTCCGCCATCAGCGAGGTCGTCATCACCAACACGCTGCCGGTGCCCAGCGAATCGCGGTTCGACAAGCTCACCGAGCTGTCGATCGCGCCGCTGCTGGCGGCGGCCGTGAAAGCCGTCTTCGAAGACGGCTCGGTGACCGGCCTGTTCGGCGGGGAGGCCTGACCGGACGTCGCTTCCCGACGGTTGCCGGGCCGAGAGGCGGCTGGTGGCCACTGTCAGCGTCGGCGTGCGCGTCGGTCGCCGTTGACGAGGCCGACTCGTGCCCCGGTTGGGCTGATGCCGTAGGTGACATTGTGAGCGCAGGTCTGAGCGCCGGTTGACGCCGCCAACCCCAAATCCCGGCCGGAATCTGGCCAAGCGTCGTTGTCGGCGGGCGCTTTGGCGTCCGCGGGCGCTGCCAACCGCTGCCTGGCCCTGACCGTCAGTGTCGCGACGCTCTTGATCTTCGTTGGCGCTGCCGAACTTCGCCGTCCCGTCCCGCAACCAGGCCGTCGCCGGCCAGCCGGCCCGGCCGCACCGCCGGATCAGGGGCTGGTCGACGAAATGGCCCACGGCTGGAAGCGCCGCAGGCGCAGGCTGTTGGTCACCACGAAGATGCTCGAGAACGCCATGGCCGCCCCGGCCAACAGGGGCCCGACCAGCCCGGGCGCCGCGAGCGGGCTGAGCGCCGCGTTGTAGGCGAACGCCCAGAACAGATTCACGTGAATCGTCCGGAGCGTCCGGCGGGACAGCCGGATCGCGTCCGCGACCGCCCGGGGGTCGCCCCGCACGATGGTGAGGTCGGCCGCCTCGATGGCGACGTCCGCACCGGTGCCCATGGCCAGGCCGAGATCGGCGGTGGCCAGCGCGGCCGCGTCGTTGACCCCGTCGCCGACCATGGCGACCACCTGGCCGGCCCGCCGGAGCCCGGCCACCGCTTCGACCTTGCCTTCCGGGCTGACCTCGGCCAGCACGTCGGTGGCGGCGATCCCGACGCTCGCCGCGACCGCCCGGGCGGCCCGCTGATTGTCGCCGGTCAGCAGCATGGGCCGCAGACCCAGCCGGCGCAGGTCGGCCACCGCCTGGGCGCTGGTCGGACGGACCTGGTCGCCCAGTTCGAGCGCCCCGGTCACCCGGCCGCCCCACCCGACCAGCACCGCTGTCCGGCCGGCGGCCTCGATGCGCTCGACGGCCGCGGCGGTCTCCGGGGCAGGTCGTAGGCCATGTCCGGCCAGGAACGACGGCTTCCCGGCGATCACCTGGACGGATTCGGCGCGGGCCGCCCCGGCGCTGCCGTCCCCGGGCGCGCGGTCGTCCGCGACCACGGCGGCCGGCGGTCCGACCACGGCGGCCGGCGGCCGGACCAGCGAGCCGGTGACGCCCCGCCCGGCCTCGCTGGCAAAGTCCGTGACCGGCGGGAGTGCTCCCCGCCGGGCGGCGGCCGCCGCGACCGCGCGCCCGACCGGATGCTCGCTGCCCGCCTCGACCGCCCCGGCCCGGTCCAGCAGTTCGGCGGCGGAGATCCCGGCCGCCGGGTGCACCCCGTGCAGGGACATCGACCCGGAGGTCAGCGTGCCGGTCTTGTCCAGGACGACGACCCGGACCCGACGGGTCTGTTCGAGCACCTCCGGCCCCTTGACCAGGATGCCGAGCTGGGCGCCGCGGCCGGTTCCGACCAGTAGGGCGGTCGGGGTGGCCAGGCCCAGCGCGCACGGGCAGGCCACGATCAGCACCGCGACCGCCGCCGTGATCGCGTGCGCCGCACCGAGCCCCGCGGCCAGGCTCCCGAGCAGGGTCGCGAGTGCCGCCCCCACGACGACCGGGACGAACACCGCGCTGATCCGGTCGGCCAGGCGGGCCGCCGGCGCCGACCCGGACTGGGCGTCGGCCAGCAGCCGGCCGATCCGGGCCAACCGGGTGTCGGCGCCAACCCCGGTGGCCCGCACGACGAGCCGGCTGCCGACGTTGACCGTCGCACCGGTGACGGCGTCGCCGACGCCCACTTCGACCGGTCCGCTCTCGCCGGTCAGCAAGCTCGCGTCGACCGCGCCCGCGCCGACCACCACCACGCCGTCGGTGGCGATCTTCTCGCCGGGCCGGACCACGAACCGGTCGCCGACCATCAGCTGGTCGACCGGGATGCGTACCTCGCGGTCGACCCCGCCGGTTCCGGTGGCGTCCCCGGCCGGCTGGTCGCTGCCGGTCCGCAGGACCGCCACGTCCTTGGCGGCCAGGTCGAGCAGGGCCCGCAGCGCCGCCCCCGACCGGCGGCGGGCCCGCGCCTCGGCGTAGCGGCCGGCCAGAATGAAGGTGGTCACGCCGGCGGCCACCTCGAAGTAGACCTCCCCGCCGGCCGCGCCGGTCGACGCGGTGAGAGCGAGGTCCATCCGCATCCCGATCCGCCCGGCCGACCCGAGCAACAGCGCGTACAGCGACCAGCCGAAGGCGACGAGGGTGCCGAGCGAGACCAGGGTGTCCATCGTGGTGGTCCGGTGCCGGGCCGCGGCCAGCGCGGCGCGGTGCACCGGCCAACCGCCCCAGCTGACCACCGGCAGAGCCAGGGCCAGGGAGACCCACTGCCAGCCGTCGAACTGGGTGGGCGGCACCATGCCCAGGATCACGACCGGTACGGCCAGCAGGGCGGTGATGATCAGCCGGCGGAGGTCGGATCGGCGCCCCGCCCGGTCCGCTGCCGGCCCGGTCCCGTCCGGCCCGGTCCCGTCCGGTTCGGCGGTCGGGGACCGGTCCGGCCCAGGCCGGTGCGCCCGGTAGCCGGCCGCTTCCACCGCGCTGACCAGGTCGCGCGGGCTGACCCGGACCGGGTCGTACCGGACGTGGGCCTGCTCGGTGGCGTAGTTGACGGTGGCCGTGACGCCGTCGATCCGGTTCAGCCGCTTCCCGATCCGGGCCGCGCACGCCGCGCAGGTCATCCCGCCCAGGGCCAGCGCGACGGTGCTGGTCGGGTTCGCCGGGTCGGCCGGACCGGGCGGCCGGACCGGGTCGAGCGGGGCGCGGGGCGGCTCGATCGGCGGTATGACCGGGCTACTCACGGCGCGCGCCCGTGGTGGCCAACTGGTAGCCGGCCTCCTCGATCGCGGCGGCCACCGCGTCGTCGCTGAACCGGTCACCACTGACCACCACGGTCCGGGCCCGCAGATCGACCACCACCGCCGTGACCCCGTCGACGTCGCCGACCTCTGAGCTGACCGCGCGCACGCAATGTTCGCAGGTCATTCCGGCCACTCCGTAGACGCGCTCCATGGTGGTTGCTCTCCTCGGCGAGATGCTCCAGATACCCTGTCGGGGTATCAACCCGCAGCTCGAGGTATACCCGCCGCGGGTATCCCGGTCAAACGGTCGCGGCCCCGCTGGTGGTACCCCGGCGGGGTATTGTCACCACACGTCCGTCGCGCCGAGGAGTGTCCATGCCCGCCGCATCCCAGCCCGCCGCATCCCAGCCCGCCGCATCCCAGTCCAGCCCGCCCACCCCGTCGCCCCCGTCCGATGCTGTCGTCACGTCGCCCGCGGGTGCGGGACCGACCGGGGCGACCGGCGAGGCGGCCGGTTCCGCGGGCTCGGCCCGCGGCTACAGTGCGACCCGGCCCCAGCTGCTGGCCCGGCTCGCCCGGGTCGAGGGCCAGGTCCGGGGGGTCGCGAAGATGGTCGAGGACGACCGGTACTGCATCGACGTGCTGACCCAGATCAACGCGGTCCGGGCCGCGCTCGACAAGGTGGCCCTGGGGCTGCTCGACCAGCACGCCCGCCACTGCCTGCTGGGTCACGGGGGCGGCCCGAGTGATCCGGACGAGCAGGCCGCCGAGCTGATGGGCGCGGTCGGCCGCATGCTGTCGCGCTGATCCCGGTCCGGTCCGGTCCGATCGACCGTCGCCGAGCCCGTCCGGATCAGTTCCACGAGTCCGTGAAGCCGTCAGTCGCCCGGATCAGACCGTCCGACCGGCGCTGGGGCGGGAAGGCCGCGACTATCCGTTTGTCCGGGAACAGCCGCTCAACCGTCCGTACCGCTGGGCACAGGTCGCTGCCGGCCGGGTCGCGGGGCGAAGCTCTTCCTGGCCCCGCCAGGGCCAATAGCCCGGGCCCGACGACCTCCGCCCAGCGGGGGCCGTCTCTTTTTTGTCCCGGGTCAGCCGAGGCCGGTGGCGGCCCGGACCCGTTCCATGGTCCGTTCGGCGATCGGGGCGGCCCGCTCGGCGCCCCGCCGCAGAATCTCCTCGATGGTCGCCGGATCGGCGGTGAGCTCGGCGTACCGGGCCTGGAGCGGCTCCAACGCGGCGATCACCGCGTCGGCCACCGTCCGCTTCAGGACGCCGTAGCCCTGGCCGTCGAAGCGGGCCTCGATGTCGGCGCGCTTCTCGCCGGTCAGCACCTCGTAGATCGACAGCAGGTTCAGGACGCCGGGCGCGGCCGTGTCGAAGTGCACGTCACGGCCGGAATCGGTCGCGGCCCGCATGATGATCTTGCGGATGGTGTCCGGCGGGTCGAGCAGGCCGACGGAATGGGTCCCCTTCTGCTCGCCGATCGACTTCGACATCTTCTGGGTCGGGTCGTCGAAGCCCATGATCCGCGCGCCGCTGGAGCGGATCAACGGTTCCGGGATGACGAACGTGTCCCCGAACATGTGATTGAAACGCAGGGCGACATCGCGCGTCAGTTCAATGTGCTGGCGCTGATCGTCCCCGACCGGGACGAAGTTCGTGTCGTACAGCAGAATATCGGCGGCCATCAGTACGGGATAGTCGAGCAACCCGGTCCCGATGCTTTCCGTCGTACCCGACTTCGCTTTGAACTGGGTCATCCGCTCCAGCCAGCCGAGCGGCGTCACGCAGTTGAGCACCCAGGCGAGTTCGGCATGCTGGGGCACCTGCGACTGCAGGAAGATCGTGGCGGAGTCAGGGTCGATGCCGGCCGCCACGTACAGCGCGGCGACCTCCCGGTTCTTGGCCCGCAGAACCTTCGGGTCGATGGCCTCGGGAATGGTCAGCGCGTGCAGGTCGACAACGCAGAAGACGTTTTCGTAGTCATCCTGGTTGGCCGCCCACTGCGACAGCGCGCCCACGTAATTTCCCAGGTGGAGCTTGCCCGTGGGCTGCACCCCGGAGAACACGCGCTCTGACGGCGGCATCGTTGACCTCGACGGCTTTCCGTCCGACCTTGAATATTCGGACCTGGCTGAAAGAAATGACCTGCTGACGGTTTTCGAAGTCTACCAACCGCGGCGCGGGACCCCGTCTGACCGGCCGCCGGGCCGGGGGTGGGGGCGGTCCGGCCGGTGGGTGACACGCCCGGGCCGGCCACCCGATCAGGGGTCGGGTCGACGGGCGCGGACTGCGTCGTGCCATGGTTACGGGGCAGGGAATCCGTCCCGCCCGCGAACCGCCCGTCATGTCATGACGGGACGCCGTGAAGTACTGTGGAAAATTGCGCTCGGTGTGGGGTACCGCCTCACACCTAAACAAGCGCCGTTTCCCCAGCGTAGGAGGTCGAGCACCGCCATGTCCGAGGTCCGCATCGCCGCGGAGCCGCGCACCGAGTTCGGGAAGGGCGGGGCTCGACGCACCCGCCGTGCCGGGCGGGTACCCGCAGTGCTCTACGGGCACGGCCTTGCGCCGCGCCACATTTCCTTGCCCGCCCGCGACCTACTCCACGCGCTCAAGACGGACGCTGGTTCGAACGTCCTGCTGACCGTCGAACTGGCTGGTCAGGCAGAGCTGGCTCTCCCCAAGGAGATCCAGCGCCACCCCATCCGGGGGAGCTTCGAGCACGTCGACCTGGTCGTCGTGCGCCGGGGTGAGAAGGTCACCGTCGACGTGCGGATCATCCTGGTCGGTGAGCCGCGCGAAGTGCTGGTCGACCAGCAGATGACGACCGTCACGGTCGAGGCCGAGGCGACCAACATCCCGGACTCGCTGGAGGTCGACATCGCCGGCCTGACCGTCGGCGCCGGCATTACCGCCGGTGACCTGGAGCTGCCGTCCGGCACCCGCCTGGTCACCGACGCCGAGTACGTCGTCGTCCAGGGCCTGGCGGCGCCGAGCGCCGCCCAGGTCGAAGCCGAGCTGGACGCCGCCGAGCTGTCGTCGGCCGGCCCCTCCACGGGCGCGGAGCCGTCCACGACCGACGACGGCGACTCGGGCTCGGGGGAGACCGGCCGAGAGTGACACCCGGGTCCGGGGACGGGCCCTGGTTGGTGGTGGGTCTCGGCAACGCCGGCCCGTCGTACGCCGGGAACCGGCACAACGCCGGTTTCATGGTGGTCGACACGCTCGCCGGGCGGGCCGGCGCACGGCTGCGGTCCCACAAGGGCCGGGCCGATGTGGCCGAGACCCGCCTGGCGGGCGAGCGGGCGGTGCTCGCGAAACCCCGTTCATACATGAACACCGCCGGCGGCCCGGTGGCCGCGGTCCGGACGTTCTTCAAGGCCGAAATCGAGCGGATCGTCGTCGTGCACGACGAACTCGACCTGCCCTTCGGCACGATCCGCCTCAAACGCGGCGGCGGGGCCGGCGGTCACAACGGTCTGCGCTCGTTGACCGGTTCCCTGGGCTCGCCGGACTTCCTGCGGGTCCGGTTCGGGATCGGGCGCCCACCCGGACGGATGGACCCGGCCGCCTTCGTGCTGCGGGATTTCTCCACCGTCGAACGCAAAGAACTGCCGGTCACCCTCGAAGTGGCGGCCGACGCGGTGGAGTCTCTGCTCACCGCCGGCCTGGAACCGAGCCAGAACCGCTTTCACGCCCTCTCCTGAAGCCCCGCGGCCGGCCGCCGATCCGGCCAGCGACTCTCCGGACGGCCGATGAGGGGCCTTTTTTCGCGATACCCGCCCGATCCGCCCGGCCCGCCGTTCCTCGGCCCGGTGCCCGGCGTGAGCGCCGGTGGACGCGTTCGAGCAGGATCTGGTGGCCGACGCCGGCGTCCGCCACTGTGTGGGGGCCGGCGGCGGGGCGGACGCGCTGGAGCTGATCCTGCGCGGCGCGGGCGCCGGTCCCGACCGGTACGACCGACTGCCGGCCGGTCTGCCGGGCCGGACCCGGCCGGTGGTGGCAGATCGTCGGAACCGGGATCGGGTTGGCCGGCGGCGTCACCTGAACCTTGTCCGGAGGGGCCGGATGCAGACCGCTCGGACGTGAAACGTCACGATGGGTCTGCGAGCGGGCCCGCGAGGGCCGGCCGGGTGGGACGAACAGGGGAGCCGAACGGTGTACCTCAGGGACGCGCTCCGCGTGCTCGTGCGACGGTGGTACATCGTCGTACCGCTCTTCGTCGTGCTCGCGTTCGGCACCAACATCATGGCCAAGCGGACGCCGTACTCCTACCGCAGCACCGCGACCGTCGTCCTGCTGCCCCCGACGGTCGTGTCGGCGGCCGATCCGACCCTGGCCAACCCGTACCTGAGCTTCAGCAGCAACATGGCGTCGACCGCCGCCATCCTGGCCCGGGCCTCGACGACCGACAGCGCCGCCGACGGACTGCGCACCCAGGGCGCTTCGGCCACCTATACGGTCCACAGCGATCCGCACGCTCCCGGCGCGCCCGTGCTGCTCGTGGCGGCCACCAGCACCCACCCGGAGATCGCCTCCCGGACGCTGGACGGGGTCATCAGCCTGCTGCGGTCCGAGCTGGCCGACCGCCAGCAGGCGGCCAAGGCGCCCGCCAACCTGTTCATCAGCCTGTCGGTGATCTCGTCGAACTCGCCCGAGCGGCTTGATCTGGCCCGCAGCAAGGTGCTGGGGGGCGGGCTGGCCGTGGCGGTCCTGTTCCCGGTGGTCATCGCGCTGCTGGTCGAGGCGTTCACGCACCGGGGCGCCCGGGCGCCCGGCGCCGCGTCGACGGGATCGACCGGCGGACCGCCGGGCGGTCGGGCGGCCGGGCCGGCCGGCGCGCGGGCGCGCCCGGGCGCAGCCGCGGCGAACGGGTTCGCCCGGCGCGGGGCGGACGGGGCCGCGGGGATGCACGACGAACACACCATGCGGGTCGGCGACGTCGAGTGGACCGAGCGGGGCCTGCGGCCGGTGCCCGCGCCGGCCGGGGGCGACGACCTGCACGACGAACACACCATGCGGGTCGGCGACGAGGGCTGGGCCGAGCGCGGGCTGCGCCGGCCCGGACCGGCCGGCGACGAGGTGCACGACGAGCACACGATGCGGGTCACCGACGTGGACTGGGCGATCCGGTCGGCCCGGTCGGCCGGTGAGGAAGACGACGTCCATGACGAGCACACCCAGCGGGTCACCGACCTCGGCTGGGTGGAGGACACCGTCCGGGTCGGCCGGGACACCCCCCGGACGTATCCCGACCCGGGCGCCCGCCGGCCCCGCGCGGGCGGCGCCGGTCCGCGCTCCTACCCCGAGCCCCGCACCTACCCGGACCCCCGGACCTATCCCGCCCCCCGCGGCTATCAGGACGCGCGGGAGCCGGCCGGGGGCAACGACCGGGAGGCGGCGCCCGGCCCGGGATCCGGCCGGGAGGAGTACGCCGAACATCCGACCATGGGGGGCGGCGGGATCTCCTACCCGCGGCCCGACGCGGACGGCCGCGGCTACCCGGACGATGATCCGGACGGCGCGCCGGCCGGCCGGGGTGGCCGCCGCCGCCGCTGACCACCGCTGACCGCCGGACCGCCTGGGCCCGATCCCGGGTGGCCGGGTCGCGGGCGCGGCCCAGCCGGGGCGGACTACCGTTCCCGCCGTGTACGCGACCCTGCGCGACCGTCCGGACCGGACCGTCCCCCGGCCGGCCGCGCCGGGGGAAGGATCGGGCCCGGGGGCCGGGTCGCGTGGCCGTCGGCGCCCGCGCCGACCGGGGCTGCGGTCGGGGCTGCGCGCCGTCCGGGCCGCGGCCGGCCCGACCGTCCTGCTGCTCGGGTTGACCAGCCTGCTCACCGACCTGTCGACCGAGATGGTGAACGCGGTCCTGCCGGTGTACCTGGTGGCCACCCTGGGCTTCACCGCTCTGCAGTACGGCCTGGTCAACGGCCTCTACCAAGGGGTGACGGCCGTTGTCCGGCTGGCCGGCGGCTACGCGTCGGACCGGTGGGGACGGCACCGCGACGTCGCGGTGGTGGGCTACGCGATGTCGGTGTTCGCCCGGCTCGGACTGGTCCTGGGGGCGGTGCCCGGCGGCCTCCCGGGCGGCGGGCTGGTGTCGGGTTCGCTGGCCGCCGACCGGATCGGCAAGGGCATCCGGACCGCCCCCCGGGACGCGATGTTGGCCGCCGCCGCCGCGCCGGCCGACCTCGGGTTGGTGTTCGGGGTCCACCGGGCCATGGACACCGGCGGCGCCCTGCTCGGCCCGTTCGCCGCCTTCGTTCTGCTGGCCGCCTTCCCGCAGGCCTACGACCTGGTCTTCGTGGTCAGCGCGGCGGTCGCGGTGGTGGCGGTCGCCGCGCTCGCCCTCCTCGTCGACGCCGACGCCGTCGCGCCGGTTCCCCGCCCCCGCCGGCCCGACCGGCCGCCGCCCCGGGCCGCGTTCACCCCCCTGCGCGACCGGCGCTTCGCCGCTCTGGTCGCCGCCGGGTTCGTGCTGTCGCTGGCCATGGTCGGCGACGGGTTCGTCTACCTGCGCCTGCGGGACACCTCCGCGCTCGCCACCACCTACTTCCCGCTGCTGGCGGCCGGGACCGCGGCCGTCTACCTGCTGCTGGCGGTGCCCGTCGGGCGGCTGGCCGACCGGCACGGCCGGGGCCGGGTCCTGCTTACCGGCTACGGCTGCCTGCTGGCCGTCTACGGACTGCTGTTGGTCCCCCGGACCGGTACCGGTGGGATCGTCGCCGCCCTGGCGTTGCTGGGCGCCTTCTACGCCGCGACCGACGGCGTGCTGGCCGCCGCCGCCAGTGCCCTGCTCGCGCCGGTCACCCGGACCAGCGGCCTGGCCCTGCTGGCCACCGCCGCGGCGATCGGGCAGCTGATCGCCTCGGCCGGGTTCGGCCTGCTGTGGACGGTCGGGGGCGCGGCGCTGGCCCTGCGGGCCACCGTCGGCAGTGGCGTGGTCGCGCTCGTCGTCGCGGTTCCGCTGCTGCGCTTCGCGGCCCGGGCTGACCGTGGCTGAGCCGGCGGCCGGCGGCGGCCGCCCCGGGCGGGGCCGCCTCGTCGCGTTCGGGGTCGTCGTCCTGCTGGCCGCGGCGGCGGCGACCGGTTACGGCGTTCACGTGAGCCGGCGGGCGGCCCGGGACCGGGCGACGTCCCGGGCGGACGGCGGCCGGACGGAGGCCGGATCGGCCGGGCGCAACGGGGCGCCCGCCAGTCTGTTCGGACCCGGCCGCCTGGTCTTCCGGGACACCGCCCACGACGCCTCCTACGGCCAGGTCGCGACGGTCGCGCTCGACGATCCGGCCGGCCCGCGGACGGTCACCGGGTTGACCTGCGACCGGGTCGACGTCACGGCCACCGTCGGGCTGTGCCTCACGGCGGACAACGGGATCATCACCACCTACCGGGCCTACCTGTTCGACGCCAACCTGCGCCCCCGGCAGTCGTTCAGCGTCTCCGGGGCGCCGAGCCGGGCCCGGCTGTCGGCCGACGGCCGGTACGCGGCGGTCACGGTCTTCGTCACCGGGCACGGGTACGCGGGGGCCGCCTTCTCGACGGCCACCACCCTCTACGACACCCGGCGGGGCGTCGGCCTGGGCAATCTCGAGTCGTTCGCGATCTACCGGGCCGGCCGGCGGATCCGGCCCGCGGACGCCAACTTCTGGGGCGTCACCTTCGCCGCCGACGACACCACTTTTTACGCGACGCTGGCCACCGGCGGGACGACGTACCTGGTCCGCGGGGACCTGACCACCCGCACGGTCCGGACGCTGACGACCAACGTGGAATGCCCGTCGCTGTCGCCGGACGGCACCCGGATCGCCTTCAAGCAACGGGTCGCCGGCCCGGCGACCGGGCGCTGGCGGGCGACCGTGCTCGACCTGGCCACCCTGCGCCGCACCCCGCTGGCCGACCCCCGCAGCGTCGACGATCAGATCGCCTGGCCCGACAACCGGACGGTGGCGTACGGGCTGCCGCGGTCGGGGGACGCGACCGCGGTCGTGGACACCTGGACGGAGCCGGCCGACGGATCCGGACACCCCCGGCTGCTCGTCGCGGCGGCCGCCTCCCCGGCGTTCGAGCGGCCCGCGTCCCCCCGCTGACCAGCCGGTGGCCCACGGGTAGAGTTCACCCGCGACACGGGGTCTGACTACTGTCTGTACATATGGGGGGACGCAGGTGAAGGTCGTCCTTTTTTGCGGTGGCCAGGGACAACGGCTGCGGGATGTCAGCGCGGAGGGCACCTACCGCCCCAAGCGGGCCTCCGACGCGCCGAAGCCGATGCACCTGATCGGCGGCCAGCCGATTCTCTGGCACCTGATGAAGTGGTACGCCTGGCACGGCCACACCGACTTCGTGCTGTGCGTGGGCTTCCGGGCCGAGGTCGTGCGGGCCTGGGTGCTGAGCCTGTCCGACCAGGTGGTCAGCGAGCCGTCCGCGGTGCCGGGGGTTCCCACCCATCATTTCCGGTCCGGTGACCTCTCCGACTGGCGCGTCACGGTGGTCGACAGCGGGCTGGACGCCAACATCGGCGACCGGCTGCAGGCCGTCCGCGACATCGTCGTGGGCGAGGAGTACTTCCTGGCCAACTACGCCGACGGGCTGTCGGACGTGCCGTTGCCGACGATGATCGACGAGGCGGTCGCCTCGGGCGCGGTCGCCACCCTGCTGGCCGTCCCGCCGCCGGAGAGCCTGCACGCCGTGGAGCTGTCGACCGGCAGCAGCCAGGTCGACCGCATCGCCCCCATGGCCAACCAGGGGGTCCTGATCAACGCCGGGTTCTTCGTCCTGACCCCGGCCCTGTTCGACGTCATGAACCCCGGTGACGAGCTGGTCGACGCCCCGTTCGCCCGGCTCGCCGAGGCCGGCCGGCTGCACGCCCACCCGTACAAGGGTTTCTGGCGGGCCATGGACACGGCCAAGGACCGCATGATCCTCGAGGAGCTCTGGTACACCGAGTCCCGTCCGTGGGCGGTCTGGGAAGACGCCCCGTGATCGAACTGTCGGTCGGGCCGCCGGCCGACGGCATCGCCTACCGGGTGGTGGCGCTCGGGGCCCATTCCGACGACCTGGAGATCGGCGCCGGCGGTACGTTGCTGCGGCTGGTCGCCGAGCACCCCAGGACCCAGGTGCACTGGGTGGTGCTGTCCGCGGTCGGGGAGCGGCGGGCCGAGGCCGAGAGCAGTGTCCGGGCCCTGCTCGGGCCGTGCGCGGCCGCGCTCCACCTGCACGCCATGCGGGACGGTTTTGTGCCCGGGGACTGGGCCGGCGCCAAAGAGGTGCTGCTGGGCGTCGCGCGGGAGGTCCGTCCGGACATCGTGCTGGCCCCGTCCACGGCCGACCTGCACCAGGATCACCGGGCCCTGGCCGAGCTGGCCTGGCAGGCGTTCCGGGGCGCGCTCATCCTCGAGTACGAGATCCCCAAGTGGGACGGGGACGTCGGGCGGCCGTCGGTGTACGTGCCGCTCACCGACGAGGTGGTCACGGCCAAGGTCGAGCACCTGCACCGGCATTTCGTCAGTCAGGTCGGCAAGCCCTGGTTCGACGAGGAGTTGTTCCGCTCGGTGCTGCGGTTGCGCGGCGTCGAGTGCGGCAGCCGCTACGCGGAAGCGTTCTTCGCCCGCAAACTCGTCCTGGGCTGGTAGCCGGCCGGGTCAGCGGGCTGCCCGGCCTGCGCTGACAACGACGGTACGGTCCTGGCCGGGGCCGGCGGTGGCGCCGTCGCGGCTCGATGGGTTGGGTACGGCCGGAATGCCAGCATCAGCGGAGCTTTCGTGGCAGCGTCAACGCGCGTTCCGCGCACGTTGAGACTGCCGGTTGCCGGAAAGATTCCCTGCGTCAGTGTCTCCGGACGTTCCTACACCCGCCGCCGACGACAGTCCGCCGGCCAACGGCGAGTGACATCGTCCCGGCGCGTGATAGGCCACGCTGACTCCGCCAACCGACGCCACCCCACCTGCGACCTGACCCGAACCCCGCCCGCGACCGCACCCGGAACCAGCCCACAACCCCAGACAACCCGCGAACCGGCTGCGCCAACGCACGCTCCAAGGCCCGCTGACCCGGCCACCCGGCGGCCACCGGGCGTCAGACGGCGGAGGTCCGGGGCTCGAACGGGCCGCGCACGTCGGCGCTGCCCGGCTCGGCGCTGTCTACGTCGGCGCCGGCTGGCTCCGGACCGGCCGTGACGCTTCCCGGTCCGTGCAGTTCCGTGCGGATCTGGTCGATCAAGGTGGCCCAGTCCAGCTCGCGGACCACGAACGCGCGGCCCGCGGCGGCCACCGTGGCCGCGTGGCCGGGGTCGTCCAGCAGTCGGGCCACGGCCCGCGCGAAGCCTTCCGGATCGTCGGCCACCAGCAGATCCCGGCCGGGCTCCCAGTGCATGCCGCGGCTGCCGACCGCCGTGCTGACCACCGGCAGGCCGGCGGCCATCGCGTCCACCATCTTGATGTTGACGCCCGAGCCGGACCGCATCGGGTTGATCGACACCGAGGCGGCGGCCAGGTACGGGGCCATGTCCGGCACGTCGACCTCGACGGTCACGCCCGGATGGGCCAGCAGTTCGGCGATCAGCTCGGCCGGGGCGCGCCGGCCGACCACCTGGAGGGTGGCGTGCGGGCGCAACCGCCGCAGCGCCGGCCAGGCGGCGGACAGGAACCAGCGCAGCGCCTCGGTATTGGTCGGGGTGTCCAGCGAGCCGGCGAACAGGACCCGGTCGGGCACCCGGGCCGAGGCCGGTCCGGGTGCCCCGTCCGCTCCGGCCGGGGTGGGCAGGAACGGCGGCAGGTGGATCGTGCGGACGGTGGCCCGCTCCGAGCGCCAGACGTGGTCCTCGCGCGAAATGTCGGCGATGGCGGTGACCGTCGGCGAGGTGTGCATGGCCGCCTCGGCCCGCCGCATCTTCAGGTATTCGACCCGGTAGGCGGCCGAGCGCGGGCCGGACGTGCGCCCGGCCAGGACCCGGAAGTACTCGGTTTCGACGTTGTAGGAGCGGACCAGATGCGGGATCCCCCAGGCCTGGGCGACGACCTCGCCGAGGTGGGCGACCCGCGTGCTGTAGCTGATCACCGCGTCGACGAGCGGCGGGGTGACCTCCAGGGCCCGTTCGAGCGGCGCGACCGGTCGGGAGGCCTGGACGTAGGGCGCCCGCGACAGGTGGGCCAGCGGGGACGGGTCGCGGGGCAGGGCCACGATCGACGCCCCGGGCAGCAGGGCCGCATAGCGGGCCTCGTCGAGCGGTTCCCTGGTCGGGATGAGGACCCGTAGGTCGATGCCGGCCGCGTGGGCGGCGGACAGGAAATTCATGGTCTCGACCCGGCCGCCGGCGTCGGCCGGCAGGAACGGCTCCTCGGCGATGACCAGCCACCGCGGCGCGCCCCCGGCCCCGGCGGCGGACGTTCCGGTTCCCCCGTCGGACCTTGCTGTGGACCTCGCTGCGGCCTGCATCGTCCCCCGCTCTCGACTGTCGTGTCTTCTCCGTATGGTCCCGCGTTACCGGGCGGAAACAATCCCGGGGTCTGACGCCCGCCTGACCGCTACTAAGCGTAGCGATACCGCCGCGAAGATGCACAAGAGGCATTTTCGGCCGGCGCGGACAGGCCGAAGGTGGCGCGATCATGATTTTTTCGCGCTACCGGAGGCCATGGTCGCTCCAGCACCAAGCGAAGCCGTTTGTCCCAGTTCGCAATAGAGCGGGGCCCATCTGTCGGGAACCGCCGAGCACATTAAGCTGGCCGGCATGACGGTAACGCCCACGTCTCGTCGATACGTGTCCGCCGGTTTGCTGGGGCTGACAATGCTCTACGGGCATGTCGTCTACCCGGTCTACATCGGCCTGCGCAGTCGGGGACTGGACGCTCCCGAGGCCCGTGATCCGGAAAGCTGGCCGGCGCTCACCGTTGTCGTCGCCGCGTACCGTGAAGCGGCCGTCATCGGCGCGAAGATCGACGAGCTGACCGGTGACGCCTACCCCGGTCCCACCGAGATCATCATCGTGGCCGACGATCCGGCCACCGCCCAGGCGGCCCGCCGTCCCGGGGTGACGGTGCTGTTCTCCGGTGAACGCCTGGGCAAGATCGAGGCCGTCAACCGCGGGGTCGAGGCGGCCACCTCACCCATCGTGGTGCTCACCGACGCGAACGCCGTGATGGGGCCGGGCGCGTTGCGGGCCATCGCCCGGCATTTCACCGACCCGACGGTCGGCGCGGTGGCCGGCGAGAAGCGGGTCGACGACCCGTCCGGCGCGCAGGGTTTCTACTGGAAGTTCGAGTCGTGGCTCAAGCAGCGCGAGTCGGCCACCGGCAACACCCTGGGCGTCGTCGGGGAACTGCTGGCCTTCCGTCGCGAGGTGTTCCAGCGAATCCCGGCCGGTGTCATGGTCGACGACGCCTGGATCGCCCTGGACGTCGTCGAGGCCGGTCAGCGGGTCGTGTACGAGCCGTCCGCCTACACGATGGAATCCTCGAGCCCGACCTTCCGCGACGAGTGGGAACGACGTATCCGGGTCGTGGCCATCAACCTCGACCTGCTGTGGCGGCGCCGCGAGGTGCTCGTCCCGGGCGCGCTTCCGGTGACCCCGCAGATCTGGGGCCACCGGCTGGTGCGTTCCTCGTTCGGCCCGATGGCCCACGTGACGCTGGTCGGCCTGGCCGTTCCGGCGGCGGCCCGGGGCAGCCGGCTGGCCCGGCTGTTCCTGGCCGGCAACGCCGTCGGGGTCGCCAGTCTGGCCGCGGTGGCGTCCGGCCAGCGGCCGCCGGCCCCGGTCCGCCTCGTCGGGCAGGTTTTCTTCCTGCAGGCGGTGGCGCTCGGCGGGGTCAAGCGGTTCCTGGGCGCCAAGGGCGACGCGGCCTGGCCCAAGCCCGAGCGGGTCGCTCCGGGCGCGGTCGCCGCCGCCCCGCCGGCCACCGAGGACCACCCGGCGCTCGCCGAAGCCTGACCCGTCGGCGGGGGCCAGGGCCGCTCCCGGCCGCGAGCGACATCGTCACCGCAGGTCCCAGCGCCGGTTGACCCGGTCACTTGCGGATTCCGGCGTGGACGCCGGCGGGCGTCATAGTCAACGGGCGTTGGGGCGTCCGCTGACGATGCCGGTCGGGTGAGGCCGATGCCGGTCGGGTGAGGCAGGGGCCCCGGGTGAGGCAGGAGCCCCGGGTGAGGCAGGAGATCGGGGGAGTTACTCCTGGGGTGGACGTCCGATCGTGAGGCCCTTGACGTACGCGAGGTGTTCGGCGGCCAGCCGCTGGTTCCCGCGGGCCCGGTGGACGGCCCAGCGGGCCAGGTAGCCGACGACGAACAGGGCCCGCATGGCGGAGACCCGGCCGGCCGAGTTGTGATCGCGAAGATAGGCGATCATGGACGCGCCGCGCATCTGCAGCATCCAGGTCTTGCCGGCCCCGGAGCTGCCCGCGTCGTGCGGGACCAGCAGGTCGGTGCGCAGCTTCTGACCCATGTTCGCCTCGCGGACCCGCCGCCCGAGCGCGACGTCCTCGTTGTAGACGAAGTAGCGCTCGTCGAGGCCGCCGAGGTCGACGAAGGTCTGGCGCCGGGTCGCGAGAGCCGCGCCGGTCATCCAGTCGACGTTGATCGGCCGGCCGGGCGTCGGCCGGGCGAACAGACCGACGGTCGGAAACAGCTTGTGGGCCCCGATGGCGTGCAGGAACACCCGCCGGGGGGTCGGCTCCCAGCCGCCGTTGCCGAGCTCGATGGTGTTGTCCTTGGCCTTCATGGTGGCCGCCACGGTGGCCAGCGTCGGATCGGCCCGCAGGTCGTCCACCAGCTTGATCATGACGTCGACGGTCGGCCGGCTGTCGGGGTTGGCGAACACGACGAAGGGATAGGACGACGTCCGGACCCCGATGTTCGCCGCCTTGGCGTAGCCCTTACCGCCGCCGGAATCGACGTACCGTCCGCTCGGCCGGTCGGCCACCAGCTCGCCGACCTGGTCGGCGCCCGAGGCGTTGTCGACGATGGCCAGTGGTAGATCGGCCGGTAGCCCGGCGATGAGGGTGGTCAACTCGCCCCGGCTGTGGAAGCTGACGACGACGACCTCGAAGTCCCAGCCGGCCGCGAGCCCACTGTCGGCAATGCCTGTTTCCACCATTTCGGTGGCCCCCTGTGGTCTCTGCACGCAGACAGTCTCCCATCCGGGCCGGGCGTTGGCATTCACCAAACCGATACACAACGGATAGACGCGTGTTGTCTCTATTCGGGCGTTGTTGTTTTGGTTACGCCAACTCCTCCGAGCTGCCGTTTGATCACGTGCGCGCCGGCGTGGACGGCCCGGTCCGCGCGCTGGTCCGGCCGTCGCACCGACGGCGCCGGACGCACCTCGGTGGACAGGTCCGGGTGGTGGAAGAAGACCACCGAGATCCGCTCGGTGGTCGCCGCGAGCGCCGGTGGCGGGTTGACGACCCGGTGCACATTGGCCCGGATGCGGTGGTTGGTCCACCGGGCCAGGAGATCACCGGCCTGCACGAGGAAGGCATCCGGCGGAAGGGTAACGGGCGTCCACCCCCGCTGGCCGGGGAAGGTGACCTCGAGGCCGCCGGGCTGATCGTCGGCCCACAGCAGGGTCAGGCCCCCGATGTCGGTGTGGGCGTGCTGGCGCACCGCGCCGGCCGGCGGGGGGGCCGGCTGAGGCGGGTACCAGTTGGCGACCAGGTTCGAAAACTGCCGGTCCGTCCACGCCGCCAGCTCGTCGGTGGGCAGTTCGTAGGCCGCGGCGAGCAGTCCCATCAGGTGGGACGAGAGCCCGGCCAGGGCCGCGTAGAACGCCGTCCACCGGCTTCGTAGATCGGCCGGGTGGTCCGGCCAGAGGGCAAACGTGGTGGCCCAGTGGTCCTGGTCGACGGCCGCCACCGGGCCGTCCGGCATCGGCAGCTGGACCTCGAACCGTTCGACGAGATCCGGGCGGGCGAACCCGGAGACCTCCGGGCCCCATTCGCGCACGGGTTGCCAGCCGGTCCACGGGCGGGTGCCGGGCCATTCGACCCGCGCCTTCTGCTCCCGGGGCAGGTGGAAGAACGTGCGGGCCGCCTCGACCATCGCGCCGCGCAGTGCGTCGGGGACGCCGGTGTTGACCAGTAACGCGCACGAGGCGCGCTCGAGGGCGGCGGCCAGCTCGGGGCCGCTCGCCCGACCCGCGTCGATCACCGGAACCGGCTGGTCAGTCATGGAGCAATGCTAAATCGGCAGACAATTTCCGGAGGTCCGACGGGTGGCCCGTAGCGGGTCCGGGCGGTCGCCCACCGATCGGGCGGCCGCGCGATCAGAGGGGTGCTTCGGTACTTTCGGTGCGGGGGCACGGCGTCGTGGTGGGGGGAGATCGGACATGAAGGTTCTCGTTACCGGTACCGAGGGCTATCTCGGGTGCGTGTTGGCGCCCGAGCTGATGCGCGACGGGCACGAGGTGACCGGCCTCGACACCGGCTACTACAAGCAGGGCTGGCTCTACCGCGGGGGCGACCGGACGCCGTACACGCTGAACAAGGATCTCCGCCACCTGACGGCCGACGACCTCGAAGGCTTCGACGCCGTCGTGCACATGGCCGAGCTGTCCAACGATCCGCTCGGGCAGCTCGCGCCGGACGTGACCTTCAAGGTCAACCACGTCGGGTCGGTGCGGCTGGCGACGCTCGCCAAGGAGGCCGGCGTCTCGCGGTTCGTCTACATGTCCTCCTGCAGCGTGTACGGGGTGGCCGAGGGTGACGACGTGACCGAGACCTCACCGGTCGATCCCCAGACCGCCTACGCCCAGTGCAAGGTGCTGGTTGAGCGGGACGTCGCGCCGCTCGCCGCCGACGGGTTCTCGCCGACCTTCATGCGCAACGCCACCGCGTACGGCGCGTCCCCGCGGATGCGCTTCGACATCGTCCTGAACAATCTGGCCGGGGTGGCCTGGACCGCCGGCGAGATCGCGATGACCAGCGACGGCACCCCCTGGCGGCCCCTGGTGCACGCCCTCGACATCGCCAAGGCGATCCGGTGCGCGCTGGTCGCCCCGCGCGCCGCGATCCACAACCAGATCTTCAACGTCGGCGACACCGCCCAGAACTACCAGGTCAAGGAGATCGCGGACGCCGTCGCGTCGGTCTTTCCGGGCTGCCAGCTGACCTTCGGCGACGCGGGCGGCGACAACCGCAGTTACCGCGTCTCGTTCGACAAGATCCACAGCCAGCTGCCCGGGTTCGCCTGCGAGTGGGACGCGCTGCGCGGCGCCCGCCAGCTCTTCGACATCTTCACCAGCATCCAGCTCGACTCTGAGACGTTCACTGGGCGCGGCCACACCCGGCTCAAGCAGCTCCAGCACCTGATCGCGACCCGGCAGGTCGACGCCGAGCTGTTCTGGACCTACTGACGTTCCCCGACCTGCTGGAATCATGGATGTTCCGGAGATCATGATGTTTCCGGAGCCACCGGTGTTCCTGGAGCCGCTGAGGGTCCAGAACCACTGATGTTCCAGAACCGCTGGTGGTCCGAACCCGACGAGAGCCGTGGCCATCACCTATGAAGATTCTTCCCACCACCATCGACGGCGTGTTCACGGTCGACCTGGAGGCGTTCTCCGACGAGCGGGGCCTGTTCGCCCGGACATTCAGCGCCGATGACTTCGCCGCGACCGGGTTGGAGGCGGTCGTCGCCCAGTGCAGCCTCGCCTACAACCACCGGGCCGGGACCGTCCGGGGGCTGCACTGGATGGCCGAGCCGCTGCGGGAGTCGAAGCTCGTCCGGGTCACCCGGGGTGCCCTGCTCGACGTGATCGTCGACGTCCGGGTCGACTCGCCGACCTACCTGACCCACGTCGCGGTCGAGCTGACCGCCGACAACCGCCGGGCCCTGTACGTGGCTCCCGGGCTGGCCCACGGGTACCAGACCCTGGTCGACGCGACCGAGGCGGTGTACCAGATGAACATCCCGTTCACGCCCGGGCACGACCGGGGGCTGCGGTTCGACGACCCCGCGCTGGCCATCGACTGGCCGCTGCCGGTCAGCGTCATCTCGGCCAAGGACCAGGCCTGGGCGCTGCTCAGGCCCAGGAGCGACGCGTGACCCCCGGACGCGGAGTGGCCGGACCACCGGCCGGGGCCGGGGCCGGCGTTGCCGACTGATGCCGCGCGGCGGCCGGGCCGGCGGGCCCGGCCGTTCAACCCGCGCGACCGGATGTGGCTCGACGCCCGCACCGTGAACCTCATCGGGGGCCTCGACACCCCGGGCGTCGACGCGGTCCGGGGCGCGCTGCGCCGGCTCGCCGCCGTCGCTCCCCACCACCGTCTGTTCCGGCGGCGGGTCGAGGGTTCGCGCTGGGAGTACGTGCCCGGACCGGAGCTGGCCGGGCACTGCGACCGGATGGTGACGGCCGTCGACGCCGACGGGTCGGACCCGGATGAGGTCGTCGCCGCTCTGCACCGGTCGGCGCCCGACGTGCCGCTGCGGTTCAGCGTCGGGCGTGAGGTGTTCGCGCTGAACCTTGAGCACTGGTTGTACGACGGGTGGACGTCGCGCCGGGTCGCGGCCGCCGTGCTGCGGGCGGCGGCGGTCGGTGGCACGCCCTCCGAGCTGCTGGTCGCGCGGACCCGGGCGCCGATGGCCCGGGCGCTCGCGCGGTCCTGGATCCAGGATTCGGGCACCCTGGTCCGCACTTTCCGGGAATCGCGCCCGGCGCCCCCGGCCGATTCCGGGTCCGGGCCGGCTTCCGGGCCCGGGTCCGGGCGGGCAGCCGACGCCGGAACCGACCACCCGGCCCACGGCGGGCCTCCCGGGGTGGAGCCCGGTGAGGCATCCGGTCCGGATCCCGACGATGTGGCCTGGAGCCCCGCGTTGCGGGTGGTCAGCGCGCGCGGCCCGGCCGACCTGCTGCCCTGGCTGCGGGCCTGGCGGGACGCCCACGCGCCGACCGCCAGCGTGGCCACCGTGCTCTATGCGGTGACCGGTCCGGCGCTCGCCGCGGTCGGCCTGCCGCCGGCCGCGCCGGGCCTCACGACGCTTGTCGACAACCGTCGTTACCTGGGTTCCGACGCGTTCGTGATGGGCAACTTCGCGGTCCCGGTGTATCTCGCGCCCGACGACGCCCGGGATCCCGAAGCGATCGGCCGGGCGCTCAAGGCCTCCGTCTCCTCAGCGCTGCCGCTGGCCACGATGGCGTTCTACGCCGTCCACGCCGCCCGGCACGGCGAGGACAACCCGCCGACCACCCGGCCGGCCCGGCCCCGGGCCCACCCGATCCTCAACCACCTGGGTCGGCTGTCGGTGTTCGACGATCTGCCCTGGTTGGACGGGGGTCGGCAGGCCCGCTTCCACGCGCTGGCCACCCAGGGCCGTCCGGAGGACGTCACCGTCTACTTCTCAGAGGTCCAGGGCCGACTGGACGTGAACATCGGGTTCCACGGCAACGTCTTCGACCCGGCCGCCATCCGGGCGGTGGCCCAGATGCTCTGCACCGACCCCCTGGCCCTGCTCCCCTGAGAGTCCCGGTGGCCGTGAGAATCCTCAGCCGGCCGTTCCGGCGGACGGGCGGTCGTCGGGCACCGTCACGGCCACGCCGGGGGTCCTGACCGGACCGGCCGGGACGATGGCCACCGGCGCCGGTGCCGTCCGGGGGCTCAGCGTCGCGAAGATCTCCAGGAAACGGGCCGCGGCCCGGTCCGGATCGAAGTCCAGGGCCCGCTCGGCGGCCGCCGCCCGGGCCTCGGGTGCCGCCGGATCGGCCAACCGGCGCGCGATCGCCGCGGCCAGGGCGCTCGCCGACCCGACCTCGACCAGGTCGCCGTACCGGCCCCCGGCCAGGATCTCGGTCGGGCCGGAGACACAGTCGGTCGCGACGATGGGTACGCCCACGGCCAGCGCCTCGATCACCACCAGCGGGTAGCCCTCCCACCGCGACGGCAGGCAGAACAGGTCGGCGCGGCGCATGAACGCGTGCGGGTTTTCCCGGAAGCCGAGCAGCGTCACCGACGTCGTCACGCCCAGCTCGGCGATCTGCTTCTCAAGCAGGGGCCGGTCGGGGCCCTCGCCGATGATCGCCAGGTGGTGCGCGGCTCCGGCGGCCAACGCCCGGGCGTGCGCCTCGATGAGGACGTCGAAGCCCTTCTGGGGGGTCAGCCGGCCGACCGCGACGACCAGCGGCCTGCCGAGGGTCAGCCCCGGATCGATGTCGGCCCGGGCCCGGATGGCGGCCACGTCGACGCCGTTGGTCACCACGTGGACCCGCGCGGGCTGGACCCCCTGGGCGATGGTCGCCTCGGCCAGGCCCTCCGACACGCAGATCGAGGCGTCGGACCGCCGGTTGACGGCCAGGACGAGTCGCCGCAGGCCGAACGGCACCCACTCGCGGACCGAGTCCCCGAGCGGGGTGTGCACGGCGATCACCAGCGGTCGGCGGGTGATGGTCGCCGCGGCCTTGGCCAGCAGGACGTTCATCCCCATCTCGGATACCGAGACGATCACGTCGGATCGGCGGGCGGCCCTGAGCAGCCGGAGGAAGATCTTCGGCAGGGCGGACCGGAGCCGGCGGAGCCGCGGCTCGCCGTACACCATGCGGACCCGCGGGCGCAGCCGAGTCTCGTCCGGTACCCGCTGCAGCGTGAAGAAGGTCGTCGGGTGACCGGCGCGGTTCCAGCGCGCGGACAGGTCGAGCATGACCCGCAGTCCGCCGTTCTCACGCAGCGCGGCGTCGACAACAAGAATTCTCACGGGACGACAAGAATTTTCACGGCAGAAGGCCTCCAGCCAGACCGCGCCCCCGAGCGCGGGAATCCGACCGCGCGACACAAGGCGCTACCGGAGTAGGAACGGTCAGGATAGCCAGGGCATTTACCAGTTTTCGGGATTGGGTGGCGCAGACCACGCACCGTGCCCCAGGTATTTCGGGCGGTATCGGGAATCCGCCCGGGGCGGTGGCGCTCCGCCGCCAACTCGTTAGCATCAAGGGCGACCGTCGGTGAACGCAGCACAACCGGCGGTGAACGCCGGGGGCCGCCGAGAGGGCCGCCCGGGTCGGGTGGTCGCCGATGCGCGCCCCCTCTTGCGCGGACACGGGATCCATCTGGTCAGATGTCCGACGACACCGATGCCGGGTCGTCGAAGTCAGGGGGAGCGCATGTCAGAAGACCAGGCGGCACCGACCAGCCCCATCGCGGGCGGCCTGGCCGCGACGGTCGTGGCGGCGTGCCGGTCGTGCGGCGTCGCCCCGCCCCGGCCCTTCCTGTCGCTGGGTTCCACCCCGATCGCGAACCGGCTGGTCCGCGCGGACGCGCTGGCCGCGCCGGACCCGGCGGTCCCGCTCGAGGGCGGCTTCTGCGAGACCTGCACCCTGGTCCAGCTCACCCACGAGCTGCCGGCCGAGGAGATCTTCGACGCGGACTACCCGTACTTCTCCTCGTACAGCGACTACCTCGTGAAGCACTCCGAGAAGCATGTCATCGAGCTGATCGACCAGCGCCGGCTCGGCCCCGGCAGCCTGGCCGTCGAGGTCGCGAGCAACGACGGCTACCTGCTGAAGGCGTTCATCGACCGGGGCATCGACGTGCTGGGCATCGAGCCGACCCCGGGCCCGGCGGCCGCCGCCCGCGCGGCCGGCGTGCCGACCCGCGAGGAGTTCTTCGGCGCGGAGATGGCCCGCCGCCTGGTCGCCGAGGGGATCCGCGCCGATGTGATCATCGCCAACAACGTGATGGCCCACGTCCCGGACCTCAACAGCTTCGTCGAGGGCCTGGCCATCCTGCTGGCCGACGACGGCGTCGTCTCGGTCGAGAACCCGGGCATCGGGCCGCTGCTCGAGCACACCGAGTTCGACACGATCTACCACGAGCACTTCTGCTACTTCTCGACCACCGCGGTGGAAGCGCTGATGCGTCGGCACGGGCTGCGACTGGTCGACGTCCAGCAGTTTCCGGAGATCCACGGCGGCACCCTGCGCTGGCGGATGCAACGGGCGGACACCGGGACCGACACCCCGACGCCGGAGGTCGCGCGGGTGCTGGCCGCCGAGCAGGCGGCCGGCCTGACGACGTTCGAGCGGTACGAGACGTTCGCCGGTGACGTGGCCACCGTGCAACGGGAACTCGTCGAGCTGCTGACCTCGCTGGCCGCCGACGGTAGGACGATCGCCGGCTACGCGGCGGCCGCCAAGGGCGCGACCCTGCTGAACTCGAGCGGTGTCGACCACTCGCTGGTCTCGTACATCGTCGACCGCAACGTGCACAAGCAGGACAAATACGTGCCGGGCGCGCGGATCCCGATTCTCGACCCGGCGGTGCTGCTCGAACGGCAACCGGACTACCTGTTGCTGCTCGCGTGGAACGTCAAGACCGAGATCATGGCGCAGCAGGCCGAGTACGCGCGCCGGGGCGGCCGGTTCATCGTTCCGGTTCCCCACCCGGTCGTGCTCTAGCTGAGGGACCATCGGACCGCCCGGTCCCGCGGCGGGCGGGCGGCCCGGCTGGCGTACGGCAAGGCAAGAGGGGACCAGGAAACAAGGTGAGCGGGGCACGGGAGGGTCGCGGGCGCGAAGACGGCGAGGCCCGCGCCGCGCCTGACGCTGCCCCGACTCCGTCGAGCGCGGACGGCGCGGGGAGCCGTGGCGACCAGACCCGCCGGGAGAGCCAGACCCGCCGGGAGGCTCAGACCCGCCGGGAGGCTCAGACCCGCCGGGAGGGCCAGGGTCGCCGGGAGGCTCGCGGCGGCCGGCGGGAAGGTCGCGGCGGCCGGGACGAACAGCTGTCATACCCGTTCTTCGAGTACGCCACCGGCAACATCGACCTCGGTCAGCTCGGTTCCTTCGGGCGGATCGATTTCGAACCCCGCCTCTACGGATCCCCACGTCCGCTCGAGCGGACCGATCCCGACCCTCCATACAACTGGCGCAGTTACGAGCGCAGCGCGCCGGACGGCACCGGGTATGCGGTCGACGACCTGCTCGAACGGCTCGACGTCCCGTCGACCGCGACCCCGCCCGGGCGGGTCGGGCCGACCCGGGTCCGCCCGGCCCGCCCGGGCCGGACCCTGTCGCGGCCGGGCGACGAGCAGCCGGCCCGCAAGGTCTCCTCAGGCCGCAACCGGGCGGTACTCACCCTGCTCGACCAGATCCTGTCCAGCGGGACCAACGCGGCCATGTCGTTCCTGGTCGCCCGGCAGGTGACGGCCTCGGAGTTCGGGGCGTTCGGGATCGCGTTCGCGGTGTTCGCGGTGGTGGTCGGTTTTTCCCGCTCCGTCGGTACGGCGCCGCTGGGAATGCGCTTCTCCGACGTGACCCGCGGCGAGTTCCGGCGGGCGGCGCGCTCGGCAACCGGAACGGCGACGACCCTGGCCCTGGTCGTCGGGGCGGTGACCGCCCTGGCCGGCCTGGCCCTCGGCGGCCCCACCGGGACCGCGGTGCTGGCCATGGGCGTGGTCATCCCGGGACTGCTGCTGCAGGACTCGTGGCGGTACGTCTTCTTCGCCCAGGGTCGTCCGGGCGCCGCGGCCGCCAACGACCTGCTGTGGGGCGTGATCCAGGGCGGGGCGTTCGCCGCCCTGCTGCTGAACGGGGTGCGCTCGGCCGCTCCGTACATCCTGGTCTGGGGAGCGGCGGCGGCCGGAGCGGCGTTCGTCGGGGCGGTCCAGGCCGGGATCTGGCCGGACGTGCGCAAAGCCCGGGCCTGGATCACCGAGCACCGGGAGATCGCCGGCTACCTGAGTGCCGAATTCGTCACCGTGCAGGGGGCGTTGCAGGCTTCCACCCTGCTGATCGGCACCCTCGGGACGCTCGAGATCGTCGGCGCCCTGCGGGGCACGCAGACGCTGCTCGGTCCGACCCAGGTGCTGGCGGTCGGCATCCTGAGCTTCGCGATCCCGGAGCTGTCCCGCCGCAAGGACATGGACGCCCGGCAGATGATGCGGGCCGCCTGCCTGCTGTCGGGGCTGGTGACGCTGACCGGGCTGGCCTGGGGCGGTCTGTTCCTGCTGGTGCCCGGCCGGGTGGGATTCGCCCTGCTGCACGATTCGTGGCCGCTGACCAGGCACATCCTGCCCGCTTCGGTGATCCAGCAGGCCGGCACGGCGATGATGATCGGCCCCGCGTGCGTGCTGTATTCGCTGGGCCGGGCCCGGGTGACGTTCCGGCTGCACGCGACGCAGGCCCCGCTGCTGCTCGTCTGCAGCATCGTCGGGTTGGAAGTCGGTGGTGCCCAGGGCACCGCCTGGGGCTACGCGGTCGCCTTCTGGAGCCTGGTCCCGCTGTCGTTCATCCTGTTGCGGCGGGAGGCCCGGGCCGCGGAGAGCGAACGCGGTCTCGGCCGGCGCCCGGCCCCCGCCGCGCCACCTGCCCGGGACGGTGCCGACCACCTCGGCGAGCCGTTCCGGGACGGGGACGGCCCGGACCCGACGGTCCGCCGCCGCGGGGGCGAGCCGCCCGCCGGACCGCCGACCTTCCCGGCGCCCCCGCCCACGTTCCCGGCGCCGCCGGCCGCCCGCTCGGCGGCCTCCCGCACCCCCGGAAACCGACCTCCGGGCCGGCGCCCGGACGGCCCGCAATAGCCGATGTCGTGGAAAGGCCCCGATCTCCGGGCTTACCTGTATTTCGCCAGCGGGCCAACCTGTTGTAGCTCTGGGTGATGGACTAAGCTTCTGACTTGTTCGCTGGTCCGTCCACTTACGGGTGTCCGGCTTGTGGACGGTTCGGGTCTCGGGGAGTTCGGCCGGTCCGCAAGCCGTTGGTAACAGCGAGTGCGACCAGAACGGCCTGCTCTGGGGCGTGTTGTAGGTGCAGGTGGGAGGCGCTGTGACCGCTGCGACCGGCTCCCGGGGGAGTGGCTGGGCAACCCAGGGGTTGTCTCTTTTTCGTGCCCTCCTCCGCCGCTGGGTGGCAATCGCGATCGTGGTGGTGGTCTTTGCGGCCGTCGCGCTCGTGCTGTCCAAGCAGGAAACGGCAAAGTACAAATCTTCGGCGAGCGTCTTTCTGAGTAGCGGTTCCGCCGCGATCAGTAGCAGCTCGGTCGATCCGACGGCGGTGGTCCGGACGCAGGCCCAGCTGGCCGCGTCGACCGCCGCGGTCGACAAGGTCGCCGCGGCCATGGGGCTGAGTCACGACTACGTGGCCAGCCGACTGTCGGCCAGCCCGTCCGACGCCGGTTACTTCTTCGTCATTTCGGCGACGGATACGACCAAGGCCCGGGCCGAGACCATGGTCAAGACGGCCGAGACCGTCTACCAGGAGATCGTGGCGAGTTCCGGGGCCGGCAGCGACGCGACGCAGCAGCGGCTCGAGGCGCTCCGCACCAAGACCACGGCCACCCTGGCCCGGCTGACCGCCGAACAGGCGAATCAAGGGGCCACCCTGACGACGGCCCAGAGCCAGGCGCTGTCCGCGCAGATCACCAGCGGCCAGCGGCTGCTGACCACGATCACCTCCCAGGAGAACACCAACCAGCTCACGGCCGCGAACTCGCCGTCGATCGTGCAGCTGGCCGAGGCGCCGCAGTCGGCGACCCAGGTGGCGCCCAAGCCCCTGCGGAACGCGCTGGTCGCCGTCGTCGTCGGCTTGTTCCTGTCGGCCGCCGTCATCTGGGGTCTCTACCTGCGTCGCCCGACCGTCCAGGGTGGCAAGGCGGCCGCCGACCTGCTCGGCGTCCCGCTGTTGGCCCAGATCCCGGGGGGCCGGCGGGCGTCCGGGGTGCCGACCGAGGATCTGGTCGCGTCGATGGGTTCCGTGCTGGCCCCGGCCGTCAAGGTCGTGGCGCTCACTCCGGGCGGGGCGACGGACCTGTCACCGGACGTCGTCGCCGGGCTGGCCGCGAGCTGGTCGGACGAGCAGGGTGTGGTGCTGATCCTGGACGCCGCGCACCGGACCGGCGTCCGCGGCGCACTTGAGCGCCTGCCGCGGGCATCGTCGATCGACCTGCCGCGCTGGGCGAACGAGCCGACCTGCCTGGCCCGCTCATCGGGTCGGGGGCGGGGGCACGTCCTCTACAGCCGGGTCGCGCCCACCCGGGCCGCCCGGCCCGGAGGGTTGGCGCCGATCCTGGCCGACCGGGCGCCGGTCGTCGATCTCGTGCTGCTGCTGACGCCCGCGTTCGCCGAGCTGCCGGTGACGGCCGCCTCCGCGATGCAGGCCGATGTGGTCATCGCGCTGACCAGCACGGACACCCCGGCTCCGGTCCTCGCCGAAGTGATGGGGGAATGGCCCGGGCTGGCGGAGCGCATCGTCGGGCTCGTCCACGACGGTCGGTCCAGTTACCGCCGGTCCGCGCGCCGTTCCACCGCGCTGGTCGGCAGTCACGGTCCGGTCCTCGAAGCACCGGACAACGGGGTCGGGCTCGACCTGGACTCTCCGGGCTCACCGGTCCAGGAGGCCCGGGCGACTCCGGGCAGTGCGTCCGGCCTGGAGAACGCCGACGACGTGACCGACCGCTTCCACACCGCGAAGATCTCCTCCCGGGGCGGCTCGACCTCCGGAGCCGACTCCGCGAACGGCGAAAAGCCCAACTGGGAGTAGCCCTCCCGGCCCCGCGCTCGGCTGGGTCGGCGCGCCTGGGGAGCCGGTGGGCGCCGGTTGGCTGGGTCAGCGTTGCCTGGGGACCGGTGGGTTGGCTGGGTTGGCAGGGTCAGCGTTGGCTAGGTGGCGCTGGGACGATGACGCTTGCTGGGGGCGTCGGGATTGTCGTCGTTGGCGGGCCGGTGGACGTGCGGGGGCGCTGACGATCGGGGCGTTTTCGGCATTTGTCATGGTCAGCGGGCGCTGACTGCGCGTTGACGCTGTCGTCTTTGGCCCGCTGACGCTGCCGCTCCGGTGGTCCCTGGGCGTCGTTGTCAGCGTGCTCTGGGACGTGCGTTGGCGCGGCCGGTCTGTGTGTCGGGCTGGGGCT
>JAMFSN010000183.1 GCA_026225295.1 Frankia alni | reverse complement strand
TGGACCGCCGCCTTCCTCAAAGACGACCAGGGTAAGGACCGGCTGATCCCGGTCCGGATCGAACCGTGCCAGATCCCACCCCTGCTCCAGCCGAAGGTCTACATCGACCTGGCCGGCCTCGGGCCACGCGCCGCCCGCACCAAACTCGTCAAGGATCTTCAGCCGGGACGGCATAAGCCGGCCCGCCGGCCGCGCTTCCCTGGCCGCGGCCACCCCACCCCACCCGCGGCGGCCGCGGCCGCACCGGCGACGGGGCCGGAGCCGGCGTTTCCGCGGGTGCCGGGGATGTGGAACATCCCGGCCCGTAACCCCGGGTTCGTCGGCCGCGACCAGATCCTGCTCGACCTGCGCGACGCGCTACGGACCAACCGGCCGGCGATTCGGGCCCTGCACGGCATGCCCGGGATCGGGAAAACCCAGCTGGCCCGCGAGTTCGCCTGGCGGTTCGCCGGCGACTACGAGCTGGCCTGGTGGATCCGCGCCGACACCCCCACCCTGCTGCACACCGACCTGGCCGACCTCGCCGACGACCTCGACGTCGCCCGCTCCGACGATGCGGCCGCCACCGCCCGGCGGGTGGTGTCCCACCTGGCCGCGACCGGCACCCACCGACGTTGGCTGCTGATCTTCGACAACGCCGAATCCGTCGAAGAGGTCGGGCCGTTCCTGCCCGCCGGCGCCCACGTGCTGATCACCGCCCGGACCCCGGCCTGGCGGCAGATCAACACCACGGTGCCGGTCCGGATCCCGGTCTGGGACCGGGCCGAGACCCTCACCCTGCTCCACCTACGAATTCCTGACCTGGACGAGGCGACCGCCGACCACCTGGCCGCCCTCGTCGGGGACTACCCGCTTGCCGTGACCCAGGTCGCCGCCTACCTCGACGACAACCCCATCAGTCCCACCGCCTACCTCGACCTGTTCGGCGCCGAGCAGGCCCGACTCGCCGCCGCCGGGAAGACCGCCGACTACCCCGACACCGTCGCCGCCACCATCACCCTGACCGCCGGCCGGCTCGCCACCACCCACCCGGCCGCCCGGCAGCTCCTGCAGCTGGCCTGCTACCTCGACCCCGACGCCATCCCCACCACCGTATTCACCGACCACCCCGACGTCCTCGATGAGCCGTTAGCCGCTGCGGCCGCCAACCCCGCTACCTGGGCGGCGCTGGTGGGACAGGTGCAGCGGTCCGCGCTCGCGCAGCTCGACGGCGACACCCTGACCATCCACCGGCTCATCCAAGCCGTCCTGCGCGACCACATGACCCGCGAGCAGCGCGACGCCCGCCGGGTCACCGTGCACGCCCTGCTGACGGCCGCCGACCCTGGCGACCCCACCAACCCGGCCACCTGGCCTGCGTGGCGGCGGCTCCTGCCCCACCTGATCGCCGCCGACACCATCACCACCACCGACCCGGCCGCCCGGACCCTCACCCTGGACGCGATCCGCTTCCTCTACCGGGCGGGAGACCTACCGATCGCCCGGCAGCTCGCCGACCACACCCGGACCGCCTGGACTGTCTCCCTCGGCGACGACCACCCCGACACCCTGCGCTCGGCCCACAACCTCGCCAACGTCCTGTACGCCCAGGGGGACTACCCGGCCGCCCGCACCCTGGACGAAGACACCCTGGCCCGCTTCCGGCGGACCCTCGGCGCCGACCACCCCGACACCCTGACCTCGGCCAACAGCCTCGCCGCGGTCCTGTACGCCCAGGGGGACTACCCGGCCGCCCGGACCCTGGACGAGGACACCCTGGCCCGCTTCCGGCGGACCCTCGGTGACGACCACCCCGA
>JAMFSN010000182.1 GCA_026225295.1 Frankia alni | reverse complement strand
GGGGCCTCTGGCAACAACCAGGCGGCATGAACGACACCCTCAACAACACCAACCGCACCCGACTCGCCCGCACCGGCATCGCACCACTCACCCCAGACGAAGCACTGACCCTGCTCGACCAAGCCCTCGAACAGCCGGAACCAGCGGTCGTCGCCGTCCGGTTCGCTACTTCGGCGCTGGACGGGCTCGCCGGGGCGGGCACACTCCCGCCGCTGCTGACCCGGCTGTCCTCGGCCCGGCCGGTTCCCGCGACCGCCACGGCGCCGGTCGAGGCGCTGGCCGACCAACTGCGCGACCTGGACGAGGAGCAGCGTGACACCGTCGTCCTGGACGCCGTCCGGGGCTCGGTGGCCGCTGTCCTCGGCCACGCCGGCGCGGCGACGGTCGATCCGGACGCGGCCTTCGCCGACCTCGGGCTCGACTCGCTGACGGCCGTGGAGCTGCGCAATCGGCTGGCCAGCGTCACCGGGATGCGGCTGCCGGCGACGCTGATCTTCGACTATCCCAACCCGGCGGCGCTGGCCGGCTACGTGCGTTCCCTCGTCGAACCGGAGCCGGCCGAGCAGGTCGACCCCGTCGCGGCCGAACTGGACCGCATCGAGGCGGTGCTCGAGACGGCCGCCCAGGATGCCGAACGGCGCAACGCGATGAGCGCCCGGCTCCGGTCGATGCTCGCGAAGTGGAGCACGGTGCCGATCGGCCCCGACGACGGCATCGACGTCAAACTCCAGACCTCGTCGGCCGGCGAGATATTCGACTTCATTGACAACGAACTCGGCCGCAAAAATTGATGGACGGCCAGGCGTATCCGAACAACGGAGGAATTCCGACGATGGCGTTCACCTGCACCGCTGAAATCGTAGGGACCGTGATTGAGGTACTCGTCGCGCCCGGCGAGCACGTGAACGCCGGTGACCCGCTCGTCGTGCTGGAGTCGATGAAGATGGAAATCCCGGTGCTGGCCGAGGTAAGCGGGATCGTGACCGATCTCAGCGTGACGAAAGGCGGGAAGGTGGCCGAGGGCCAGCCTCTCCTGGTGATCCTCGATCCCTGACCTGCCCGCTCGGTCGCACCGGGCCTTCCACCGAAATCCCGCCTTGGAAAGCGGATGCCCTCAGGACGGGCCCGCACCGAAACACGGAAACCCGACCGTCGCGGAAACCGAACCCGAAGGATGCAGCGAGATGACCACTCAGACTTCCCAGCCGCGGACCGCGGCGGAGACCGCGCGGGAACCAACCGACGCCCGCGATCCCCACCTGCGGCTCGCGAAACTCTTCGATCCGGGGACACTGCGACCGCTGTCGACCCGCGATGCGGTGGGAGCAAGCGTGGCGTGGGGCCGTGTCCAGGGCGTACCCGCGATCGCCTTCTGTACGGATGGTTCCCAGCAGGGCGGGGCGATCGGCCTGGCCGAAGCCGACCGCATCACCGGCGCCATCGACCTGGCCGTCCTCGAGGGCTGCCCGGTCGTCGGATTGTGGCACTCGGGCGGGGCCAAGCTCAGCGACGGGGTGGAGGCCCTGCACGGCTTCGCGAAGATCTTCGCGGCCACGACGGCGGCGTCCGGCCGGGTCCCGCAGATCTCCCTGATCCTGGGACCGGCGGCGGGCGGCGCAGCCTACGGGCCGGCCCTGACCGACATCGTGGTCATGGCGCAGAAGGGCAAGGTCTTCGTCACCGGTCCCGCCATCGTCCGCAGCGTGACCGGCGAGGAGATCGACGCCGAGGGGTTGGGGGGCGGGGAGGCGCACGGCCGGAAGTCCGGGGTCGCACACGTCGTCGCCGCGTCTGAGGACCGCGCTTACGCCCACACCCGGGCGCTGACCAGCCTGCTCGGCGACCGGCGCCGCTGCGAACCGTCGCTCGCCGGCGCACCCCACCGGGACCTGCGCGAACTGCTGCCGGAGAACCCGCGTCGGGTCTACAGCGTCCACCCGGTCATCACCGCGCTGCTGGACGACGCCGGCGAGCACTCGTTCGAGGAGTTGCAGCCGAGGTGGGCCCCGAACATCGTGGTCGGCCTGGGCCGGTTGGCCGGCGGAACCGTCGGCGTGGTGGCCAACAACCCGCTGCGCCGCGGCGGCTGCCTGGACTCCATCAGCGCCGAAAAGGCATCCCGGTTCGTGCGAATGTGCGACGCTCTGGGCATCCCGCTGCTGGTGATCGTCGACGTCCCCGGCTACCTCCCGGGGATCGAGCAGGAATGGGGCGGGGTGGTGCGGCGCGGCGCCAAGTTGCTCTACGCGTTCTCAGAGGCGGTCGTGCCGAGGGTGACGCTCGTGACGCGCAAGTCCTACGGCGGCGCGTACATCGCGATGAACTCTCGCGGTCTCGGCGCGACCAAGGTTTTTGCCTGGCCGGACGCCGAGGTGGCTGTCATGGGCGCCGAGTCGGCGGTTGGCATCCTGCACCGCAGGGCGCTGGCTGCCGCGAGCGATGAGGACCGGGAGGACCTGCGCCGACGGCTCACCGAGCAGCAGCGCGACAGCGCGGGCGGCGTGGGGCGCGGGGTCGAGCTCGGCCTGATCGACGAAATTATCGATCCGCGGCTGACTCGCGCCCACGTCGCGAGTTCCCTGGCCGAGGCGCCCGGCCGGCGCGGCGACCACGGCAACATCCCGCTGTAGCTGGTCAGGGTCGGAGCGCGCCCGCTGGCGGCGCTGCCGCCGTTGCTGGTCCGGCCTGGCGCGGGCCGGGATTCTTGAGCACGGCTTTCAAACGGGTGCACGGGGTCGGTCCCCACCATCACCGGGTCGGCGCGGCCGGCGGCTGACCCGCCGCTGACCCGCCGCTGACCGGTCGAAGGACGGGCGCCGGCCCGCCGGGCGCTACCGGGCCAGCTGCTCGAGCGCGGTGACGGCCAGCAGCCGGGCTCCGACCGCGACGGCTCGCTCGTCGATATCGAAGGTGCCCTGGTGCAGGTCGTAGGTCGGGCCGCCGGGGGTCCGGACGCCGAGCCGGGCCAGCGCCCCCGGGGTGTGGTCGAGGTACCAGCCGAAGTCCTCGCCGCCCATCGACTGGGCCACCCCGACCTCAGCGGACGGCCCGAGCGTCGCCGCGATCGCCCGGCGGAACGTGTCGATCAGCCCGGCGTCGTTGACCACCGGCGGGACGCCGTGGCGGTAGTCGACCGACACCTGGGCGCCGTAGGGCGCGGCGAGCTGGGCGGCGAGCTGTTCGACCAGCTTGGGGGCCAGCTCCCACGACTCGCGCGACAGGGTGCGCACGGTGCCCGACAACCGGCCGGCCCGGGGGATCGCGTTCGCGGCCGTCCCGGCCTCGATCCGGCCCCAGACCACCGACAGCCCGGCCCGCGGGTCGACCAGCCGGGTCAGGGCGGCCGGCAGCCCGGTGGCGATGGTGGCCAGGGCCTGGACGACATCGGCCGTCTGGTGGGGCCGGGAGGTGTGACCGCCCGGACCCGAGAGCGTCACGTCGACCAGGTCGGCGGCGGCGGTGATCGGGCCGGTCCGCAGGCCGACCGCTCCGACGTCGATGGCCGGATCGCAGTGCAGCGCGAAGGCGGCGGTCACCGGACCCACGATCCCGGCCCCGATCACGTCGAGCGCCCCGCCCGGCACCGTCTCCTCGGCCGGCTGGAACACCAGCCGCACGGTCGCCGGCCGCCCGGCGGCCGGATCCGGGGCCGGCTCCCGCGCCGCCACCGCCGCGAGGGCCAGCCCGGCCCCCAGCAGGGACACGGTGTGCACGTCGTGCCCACAGGCGTGGGCGACGCCCGGCACGATCGAGGCGTAGGAGGCGTCGGTCTCATCGCTGAGCGGCAGTGCGTCGAGGTCGGCCCGCAGCATCACCAGGCCCGGTCCGGAACCGGCGCCCGCGCCGGAGCCGAGCGCGATGTCGCAGTACAGGCCGGTGCCACTCGCCAACCGGTGAGGGGTCAGACCCGCGGCCCGGAGCCGGTCGACCAGCAGCGCCGTCGTGCGGTGCTCGCGGCGGGACAGTTCCGGGTGGGCGTGCACGTCCCGGCGGATCGCGATCAGCTCCGCCTCCAGGCGGGACACCACGCTGTCGACGCGCCGGATCCGGTCGGCCGGATCCACCGGGCCGACGCCGGGCGGGCCGGCGGCGGCCGGGCCGACGAGGTCGACCGGGCGGGCCGGCGTCGTGTCGGTGGTCAGTGCGGAGCTGGTCAGTTCGGAGCTCCCCGGATCGGGCCTCACCCGCCGACGCTGACCGGACGGCCGGTGCTCATCTCTTCCAGGAGGGTATCCACCACGGCCCGTAGATCACCGCCGGCCCGCCGGGCGGCGGCCCGCTGGCGTTGGTAGCTGGCCCCCGCCTCGACGACGGCCAGGATGTCGGACAGCTCCTCGGTGCAGCCCAGCCGCCGGGCGACCGGCATCAGATCGTCGACCAGGTCGGCGAGGTCGTCCCGGACCGGGCGGGTGGTGCCGTGCCCGTCCACCATGATCTGCGCGTCCAGCCCGTACCGGGCGGCCCGCCACTTGTTCTCCCGGACCACCCAGCCCTTGGGCCGGGGCAGCCGGTAGCCCCGGTCGATCTGCCCGTCCATCCGGTCCACCAGGCACTGGGCCAGCGCGGCGACCGCCCCGATCTCCAACAGCGTCGGCAGCCCGTCGCAGATGCGCAGCTCGACCGTTCCGAACGTCGGGTGCGGCCGGATGTCCCACCAGACCTCGCGGATCGTCTCGATGGTCCGGGACGACACCAGCGTCTCCATGAAATCCTCGAACTCGCCCCAGTCGGCGAGCTGGTCGGGCAGGCCGGCGGTCGGCAGGCTCTCGAACACCTTGGAACGCGCGGAAGCCAGCCCGGTGTCCGCCCCCAGCCAGTACGGCGACGACGCCGACAGGGCCAGGAAGTGCGGGATGTAGGCCGACAGGGCGTTGACGATCGGGATCACCTTCTCGGTGGCCCGGACGCCGACGTGGACGTGGACGCCGAAGATCTGGAGGCGGCGGGCCAGCCACTGCATCTGCTCGATCAACCGCGCGTAACGCGGGTCCGGGCTGATCCGCTGGGTCCCGTAGTCGGTGATCGGGTGGGTGCCGCTGCACATCAGGCCCAGCCCGTGGCGGTCCGCCACCGCCGCGACCTCGGCGACCGTCGCGGCCAGGTCCTTCTTGGCCTCCGAGACCGTGGTGCAGACCCCGGTGATGACCTCGATCGTGGACTCGAGGAGTTCGTGCTTGGCCCGGGGATGACCGCCCTCGCCGTCGCCGCCCGGCCCGGCCGCGAGCTCGGCCAGGATCGGCGTCGCGCCGCTGGTCAGTTCCCGGGTCCCCCGGTCGACCAGCTCCAGCTCCCATTCGACGCCGAGGCTCGTCCGGGCCGACGATGAGAACGGAATGTCCATACACAGCTCCTGCGGGACGTCGGGGGCGATCTGATGGAACCGGGCGCCGACGCCGGGACCTACCCGCGCCGCCTCCGATCATGCGATCCGACGCGCCGCTCGTCCCGCCGATCACGCACCCACCGGGCCGGGTTCGCCACGGGACCGTGCGGGCCCACCAACCGTTGCGTTTACCCGGCCGCTGATCGGCGATGGCTGAAGGTGCTTGGGCCGTCGTCATCCGCCACGCTCTGCCCGCCGCCAAGGAGACCCGAGCCCCATGCCATCCACCCCGATGACCGCCGAGGCGGCGGTCCCCGAGCCCGGCGCCCCGAACCGATGACCCTCGCCTGGACGTGGCTCGTCGTGGACTGCGTGGATCCGGTTCCGGTGGCCCGGTTCCGGGACGTGGGCCAGACCGGCGCCGAAACGTGGGTGGTCCTCGCCGATCCGGACGGCAACGAGTTCTGCGTGCTGCGGGGCGGGGGGTAACGCGTGCCGCCCGGGGCGCGCCCGGCCGCATGATCGGGGTGGACGGGACGGCCGGACCGGCGGATGTCTGGGTGGTGGCCGGCGCACCGGGGGCCGGCAAGACCACGGTCGCCACCCGGCTGCTCGCCCGGCTCCGACCCGTGCCGGCCCTGCTCGACAAGGACACCCTGTATGGGGACTTCGTCGCGGCCGCCCTGGCCGCCGCCGACCGGTCGCCCGGTGAACGCGAAGGCGCCTGGTACGACGCCCACCTCAAGGTCCACGAGTACGCGGGTCTGACCGCCACCGCGCGGGAGATCCGGGCCGCGGGGTGCCCGGTGCTGCTGTCCGGACCATTCACCAGCCAGATCCACGATGCGCACGCCTGGCGGCGCTGGGTCGCCGAGCTGGGCGGCCCGACCGTCCGGCTGGTGTGGGTGCGCTCCGACCCGGCGACCCTGCGGAACCGGCTGCGCGGCCGGGGACTGGCCCGGGACGCGGGCAAGCTGGCCGACTTCGAGGGTTTCGTCGCGCGGACCCGGGCCGACGTCGAACCGACGGCGCCGCACGTCACGGTCGACAACCGCCCGGGGGCCGGTCCGCCGGTGGCGGAGCAGGTCGCGGAGATCGTGGCGCGGGCGACCGGCGGGTAGACCGGGCGGCCTGGTTCCGGACCCGGCCGGCCAGACTCCGGGGTATGAGCGCGAGGCGAGGGGGCCCGCCGCCGGCCACCACCGGCGCCGGCGGGGATCCGACCGGGGCGAAGCTGGTCGCCGCCCCGGACCGGCCCGGGGCGTGGACCCTGCTGGTGGACGGCACGTCGCAGTCGTACGTCGATCTCGAGGACCCGACCAATCTGGCGTTCGACTACGTCCGGCGGTTGGGGTACCTCGTCGATCTGGCCGGGCCGCCCGGGGAACCCCGCCACGTCCTGCACCTGGGCGGCGGCGCGCTGACCCTGGCCCGGTACGTCGCGGCGACGCGACCGGGCTCGCGGCAGCGGGTCTTCGAGATCGATCCGGCGCTCAGTGACCTGGTGCGCTCGACGTTGCCGCTGAGCCGGGCGGCCCGGGGCCGGGTCCGCGTGCGGGCCATCGACGCGCGGGCCGGCCTCGCCGCGGTGCCCGACGGCGCGGCCGACCTCATCCTGGTCGACGTGTTCGCGGGGGCCCGGACGCCGGCCCACCTGACCAGCGTCGAGTTCCTGACCGACGCCCGACGGGCCCTGCGGCCGGGGGGCGTCCTGGCCACGAACGTCGCCGACGGTCCCCCGTTGGCGTTCGCGCGGGCCCAGGTCGCCACCGCGAGGGCCGTGTTCGACCACGTGGTGATGCTCGCCGAGCCGGGCGTCCTGCGGGGCCGGCGGTTCGGGAACATCGTCGTGGCCGGGTCGGACGCACCGCTGCCGATCGCCGCCCTGACCCGTCGGGCGGCCGGCGACCCGGCCCCGGCCCGGGTCGTGGCCGACGCCGACCTGGCCGCGTTCGCCGGTTCCGCGCGCCCGGTCACCGACGCCACCGCCCAGCCATCGCCACCTCCCCCACCGTCACCCTTCACCGGACGCGGCTAACTGGAATTAAGCGCGCCAGACTCAGCTTGACTTAGTCGGTAGCCCTCATATCGAGGGCTGGTCAGGTAGGAGAGATCCATGAGCACAGTTGTTCGGTGGGGCCGGCGTTACCCGTTCGCGGACGTTGAGACCGTCTACCGGGCGGCCTTCCGTCCCGTCGCCGTGCGCGGCGCGGGCTTCACCCCGTCCGTACGCGGCGCCGGCTTCACCCCGTCCGCCGACGTGGTTCGCGACGGGCAGGACGCGCTGGTCCGGGTGGAGGTTCCCGGGCTCGACCCCGAGCAGGACGTCACCGTCGAGGTGGTCGGCAACAGCCTGGTCATCCGGGGCGAGCGCAAGGACGAGCGGGCCGAGGACAGCCACGGCCGGGTGCTGCGCGAGGTCCGGTACGGCTCGTTCCGGCGGAGCTTCTCGCTGCCGGCCCACGTCACCGGGGACGACGTCACCGCCACCTATGACCAGGGTGTGCTCACGGTCCGGGTCGCGGGCGTCCACACGGAACCCGCCACCCAGCGGATCCCGGTCACGGCCGGCACCGCTGCGCAGCCGGTCGAGGCGCCGGCCCCGGAGGCGCCCGTCACGGCCGAGAGCGGCGAGCAGACCAACGCCGCCTAGGTAGTTCAGACGCGCGGGGCCCGGAGCAGTCCACCCGGCCCCGCGCGTCAGCCTCCCCGCACGGCAGCTACCTCCACCGACGACGACGGCTGCGAGGCGGACGGTGAGTGTCATCGTCCCAGCACCGAATAGCGGACGCTGAGCCCGACAAACCGACGCCGCACCCGAGCCGACGCCGGCCCTCGCGACGACCCGCGCCAGGCAAGATGGGCTGGTGGCCGGATCGGTGGAGGTGCGTGACGCCCGCACGGCCGATCTTGTCGCGTTGACCGAGCTCTACAACCACTACATCGTCACGTCGGTGGTCACCTTTGATGTCAAGCCGTTCACGGTCGAGGAGCGTCGGTCGGCCTGGTTCGAGCACTACGCGCCGACCGGGCCCTACCGGCTGCTGGTGGCCACCGAAACGGGAACGGCCGGCGGCGACGGCGGGATTCTGGGCTACGTGACCAGCAGCCCGTTCCGCGCCAAGGCGGCCTACCGGACCTCGGTCGAGACATCGGTGTACTGCCGACCGGACGCGGTCGGCCGGGGGATCGGACGGCTGCTCTACGAGCGGTTGTTCGCGGCGCTGGGCGACGAGGACCTGCACCGGGCCTACGCCGGGATCGCGCTGCCCAACGAGGCGTCCCGGCGGCTGCACGCCCGCTGCGGATTCGCCGAGGTCGGCACCTACCACGAGGTCGGGTTCAAGGACGGCCGCTACCGGGACGTCCTGTGGGTGGAAAGGTCGCTGCCCTGACTCAACCCGACGCGGTCTGACCGGCGATCTCCCGCAGCACGGCCAGCACCCCGCTCGGGCCCTCGACCACCAGATCGGCCGCTTCCAGCAACGATGCCGGGGCCTCGGTCGAATTCACCGCCACCCGGACCGCGATGATTCCCTCGGCCCGCAGGTCCGCGGCGGCGGCGAACCCGGGCACGTCCCCGAGGTCGTCGCCGACGACCAGTACCGCGGCCGCTCCCGACTCGGCCACGACCCGGCGCACGGCCCGACCCTTGTCGCTCGCGTTGGGCACCGACAGCTCCCAGACCAGCCGGCCGCCTTCCAACCGGAGCCCGTGCCGCTCCGCGACGGCCGTTGCCACCGCCTGCAGCGGGGCCGCCCAGTGCTCCCGCTCGGACGCGGACAACCGTCGCAGGTGGACCGCCACCGACAGCGGCTTCGGCTCGATGAACGCCCCCGACTTCCGTACCGTGGGGTCGGCCTCGAGGTCGAGCCGGGCGGCCTCCACCGTCGGTCGCAGCCGTTCGGCGGCCGGGTCGAGCACGACAATGCCGTCGATCAGCTCGGCCGTCCCGTAGAGCCCCAGGTAGCGGACCTTGGGCAGAACCGGTAGCCGGCTGACCAGGTACTCGACCGGTCGCCCGGAGATGATCGCCGTGACGAGCGCCCGGGCCGCGACGTCGCTGAGCGCGGCGGCGATCCCGTCGACCGGCGCGGCCTGGTCGGGCCGGTCGACGATCTCGGTGAGCGTGCCGTCGAAGTCGAGGCATACCGCGAGACCCGTTGGATCGAGGTCGGACAGGGGCCCGGTCACGCGGCCGAGGCTAGGGCACGCCGTCGCCCGCCGCGACCGATCGACACCGTCGCCCGCCGCGACCGATCCACGCCACCGCGACCGGACGGGCAACACGGACGACACACCGGCGGGGCACCATCGGGCGGCGGCCCCTCCGACCCGGCGGCGGAAAGGAACGGCGCGTGACACGGCATGAGGTGACCGGTCCGGCGCACCGGCTCTGGAACCCCGCCCATCCCCCGGCCCTGACCGTGGACGACGGCGACGAGGTGACCTTCGCGGTGCTCGACGCCAGCGACACGCTGTTCGCCCCGCCGGCCACTGCCGCGGGCATCGCCACCTTCGACTGGGACCGGCTCTACCCGCTGGTCGGCCCGATCTGGGTCGCCGGCGCGGAACCGGGCGACACCGTCGAGGTCGAGGTCCTGGACATCACCGCCGGGGACTGGGGATGGACCGCGGTCCTGCCCGGGTTCGGGCTGCTGGCCGACGACTTCCCCGAACCGCACCTGCACCACTGGGACCTGACCGGCGGAAAGTACGCCGACTTCCAAGGCCTGGCCCGGGTGCCGCTCCGGCCCTTCTGCGGTGTCGTGGGCGTCTGCCCCGACACCCCCGAGCCGCTCACGGTGGTCCCGCCCGGTCACTTCGGCGGCAACATCGACTGCCGCGACGTCGGCGTCGGCAGCCGACTGTTCCTGCCGGTCCAGTTGCCCGGCGCGCGGCTGTCGATCGGCGACTCGCACGCCGCCCAGGGCGACGGCGAGGTGTGCGGCTGCGCGATCGAGGCACCGGCGTCGGTGGCGATCCGGATCCGGCTGCACAAGGACCGCCGCCTCGCCGCACCCCAGCTCCAGACGCCCGGACCGCTGCGCGCGGGCATCGACGACGCCGGCTACTACGCCACGATGGGGGTCGGGCCCGACCTGATGGCCGCCGCGCGGGACGCGGTCCGGGCGCTGATCGACCACCTGGGCCGCACCTACGGGGTCGATCCGGTCGACGCCTACGTCCTGGCCAGCGTGGCCGCCGACCTGAAGATCAGCGAGGTGGTGGACGCGCCGAACTGGGTCGTGGGCGCCTACCTGCCCCTGTCGATCATGACGGGCTGAGCGCCGATGTGCGGAATCGTCGGGCTGCACCGACGCGACCGGAACGCGCCGGCCGATCTCGGCGCGCGCCTGGCCACGATGCTGGAAGCGCTCGCTGAGCGGGGACCCGACTCGGCCGGGGTCGGGCTGTATGGCGACCCGGTACTCACCCCGCCCGGGACGGCGTCCGTCTCGGTCCTGACCGACGGACCTGACGGGCCGCTCGAACCGGCGGCGGTCAGCGCGGCGCTGACCGACCTGACCAGCGACGCGGGCCCGGCCACCGCCACCCCGGTCACGGCCGTGGTCGCCGGGCCGACCACCGTCCTGTCGGCCGCCACCGACCCCGCCGCCCTGGTCACCGCGGTCCGCCGGGCCCGACCGACCGCCGTCGTGGTCGGACGCGGCCACGAGCTGGCCGTCCTCAAGGGCGCCGGTGATCCCCGCGCGCTGGTCACCGCGTTCGACCTGCCGGCCCGGACCGGCTGGCAGGGGCTCGGCCACACCCGGATGGCGACCGAATCGGCGGTCACCTCGGCGCACTCGCACCCGTTCGCGATCGCCGACGACCTGTGCCTGGTCCACAACGGGTCGTTCGCGAACCACGCGACCATCCGACGCAGCCTGATCGCCGACGGGGTGCGGTTCGACAGCGACAACGACTCCGAGGTCGCCGCCCGCTTCATCGCCGCCCACCTGGCGGGCGGCGACGATCTGACCAAGGCGCTGCGGCGGGTCTGCGAGACCTTCGACGGCTTCTTCACCCTGCTGGTCACCACCCGGGAGGAGTTCGCGGTGGTCCGCGACGCGATCGCCTGCAAACCCGCGCTGATCGCCGAGGCCCCCGGCTGGGTGGCCATGGCCTCGGAGTTCTCCGCGTTGGCGACGCTACCGGATCTCGATGACGCGACGATCTTCGAACCCGAGCCGGAAGAGGTGTACGTATGGTCGCGCCGAACGACCTGACGGCCGAGCGCCGGCCCCGAACCGGCACCGACCCGGAGGCCGGGCCCGATCCGGACACCCGGCTCGATCTCGATCTCGATCTGGTCGGTGTCCGGGACGCCAACCGGGCCCTGCGGGCGCTGCCGGCCGGGCGCCGGGCCCGGCTGACCGCCCCCCGCGGCCGGCACAACCTGGCCGTCGGGCTGACCGCCCCGGTCACCGTCGACATCGACGGGCCGGCCGGCTACTACGCCGGCGGCCTGGGCGCCCTGGCCACGGTGACCGTGCACGGTCCGGCCGGGACCGGCGTCGGGGAGAACCTGATGTCGGGAACGGTCCGGATCCGCGGGAACGCCAGCCAGAGCGCGGCCGCCTCGGCCCACGGCGGGACGGTCGTCGTCGAAGGCGACGCGTCCCTGCGGGCCGGCATCTCGCTGAAGGGCGGCACCCTGGTCGTGGCCGGCAACGTCGGCCGGTACTGCGGCTTCATGGCCCAGGCAGGCACGATCCTGATCGGCGGGAACGCCGGGGCCGACCTCGGCGACTCCCTGTACGAAGCGGTGATCTACGTGGCCGGGCGGATCACCTCGCTCGGCACCGACGCCCAGGCCGAGGACCTCACCGAAGCCGACGTGCGCCGGGTCCGGACCCTCGCCGACGCGCACGGCCTGACCCACCTCGACCCGACGGCCGTCACCCGGGTCGCCTCGGCCCGCCAGCTCTACCACTTCAGCACCCACAACGCCGGCCGGTACTGAGGGCCCCCGACGTGGCCGGGACCGAGGTGGCGAACGCCGAGGTGGTCGTGGTCGGTGGCGGTCTGGAAGGGCTGTCCATCGCCTGGGCGTTGACCCGCGCGGGCGTCACCGACGTCCTGGTGTGCGAGCGGGGCGGTCTGGCCGGCGGCGAGACCGGTAAGTCCAGCGGCGTGGTGCGCTGCCACTACGGCGTGCCGTCGCTGGCCTGGATGGCCTGGAAGGGGGTCCAGGTCTTCGAGGGGGCCGCCGACCTGCTCGGCGGGGACGTCGGATTCGTCCCGAGCGGATACGTGGTCGGGGTCGGTCCGGTCAACGCGGACGCGCTGGCCGCCAACGTCGCCGACCACCGGGCGCTGGGCATCGACGTCGCGCTGGTCGACCCGGACACGGTCGCGGGCCTGTGGCCGCAGCTCGAACTGGCCGACTTCGCCGCGTTCGCCTACGAGCCGCGCGGCGGGTACGGCGACGCGTACCGGACCGCCCTGGCCTATGGGGCGACCGCCCGGCGGGGCGGCGCGGCGATCCACCCGTACACCCCGGTCGCCGCCCTCACGGCCGCCGGCGACCGGATCACCGGTGTCGAACTGGTCGGCGGGCAACGGATTTCGGCACCGACCGTGGTCGTCGCGGCCGGCTGGTTCTCGGCCGGGCTGGTCGCCCCGCTGGGCCTCGAACTGCCGGTCCGGGCCCAACGCGAACCGATCCTGCTCGTCGACCCGGGCACCCCGGTTCACGGTGCACCGGTCCTGTCCGACCTGGTCAGCCTGCAGTACCTGCGGCCCGAGCCGTCCGGTCAGCTGCTGGTCGGCAACAGCGATCACCGCCGACCGGACTTCGTGGCCCGGCCCGAGGGGTACCTCAACCGGGCCACCGAGTCCGAGACCGAACGGCTGGGCGACAAGCTGGCCGCCCGCCTGCCGGGCTTCCCGAACCTGGCCCTGGCCACCTCGTACGCGGGCTGCTACGACGTGACGCCCGACTACAACCCGGTCATCGACCGGGTCGGGCCGACCGGGCTCCTGCTGGCCGCCGGGTTCAGCGGCCACGGCTTCAAGATCAGCGCGGCGGTCGGGGAGCTGGTCGCGGATCTGGTCGTGGCCGGCGACAGCCGGGACCCGCGGGTCCCGGCGGCCGACTTCCGGCTCGCCCGGTTCACCGAGGGCCGACCGCTGGCCGGCGCCCACTCCTACGTCGGGGCCGGCGAGATGCGCTGACCATCCTTGAGCTTCTGCATGAGGTTCGCCCTGGAGGCTCCGAGGGCTGACTGTGGGTGTCTGGGTGAAGTCGAAGAGTGCCGAAGCTTCCTGAACGCCCGGCGGTGGGCCCGCGAAAACGCCCCCGACGGGACGCCGGCCGGCCGCGCGTATTCTTCGGGCCCCGGTTCGGACCCGTTCCGGGCGATGTGGGGGCTTTTGCGTGAGCACACTGATCAGACCGGCCGTCCGCGCCGCCCGGGTCGCCGCCACCGGCGTGGCGGTCGTCCTGATTGCGGCCTGCTCCTCCGGCAGCGGGAGCAGCGGGAGCAGCGGGGCCGGCCGATCCGCCCGGCCCGCGGCCGGGTCGACCAGCCCGACCCCGGCGGCCTCGGCGTCGACGCCCAACCCGCGGGCCAGCGCCTACGTGCTGCCGGCCAGTGCCGCGCCGACCGGATTCACCCCGACGGCCGCCGAGCCCGAGACCCCGGCTGAGAAGAAGGCCGACCAGGACACCAACCGGTGCCTGGGCCTGCCCGCGGACGAGCACCACATCGACGAGGCGGACGGCCCCGACCTCGACGACCAGCAGGCCGGCGCGTCGGTCTCGACGACCGCCGACGTCTATACAGCCGCGCAGGTCGCGACCGACGTCCGGTACTACGGGAATCCCACCCACCTGGCCACGATCATCCGCTGCTATCAGCAGGTCGGGGGAACGCTGTTCGCCACCCCCGACGAGCACGGGACCACCGCGACGATCCAGAGCATCCAACCCTTGGACATCAGCTATCTGTCCCACCACGTCCTCGGGCTCCGGCTCACCGTGCTGGTCACCGCGACCAGCGGCGTGGCCTCGACCTCCGGGGGCCCCGGCGGGGTGGTGCCGGCCGCGCTGACCGCGACCGGGGGCACCCCCGCGGCGGCCACCGCGGCCACGCGAACCGTCCCCCTGTACATCGACGACCTCGCCCTCGCATCCGGTCGGATCGAGCAGCAGATCGAGTTCTCCCAGGCCCTGCAGCCGCCGGACGCCACCCTCGAGCGTGGTCTGGCCGTCCGGGGCAACGCTCTGCTCGATCACCAGTGACCGACCGGTAGCGGCGCCGGGTGGCCCGGAAACCCGGTTGGGCCCCCGCCCACCGGCGTAGCGTCGGGTCATGGATGTGCGGCCCGACAGCGTGCAATGGCGCGGCGTGAACCACCTGGCGCTGGTCACCGGAGACATGGATGCGACCGTCCGGTTCTGGCACGGTGTCCTGGACGCCCGGCTGGTGGCCACGATCGGCACGCCGGCCTTCCGGCACTACTTCTTCGAGATCGGCGCGGCCAGCACGGTGGCGTTCTTCGAGTACACCGGTCAGCAGCTGGACAGCTTCGCGAAGCCGGCCGGCGTGCCGTACGAGAAGGCCGCCCAGTTCGACCACCTGTCGCTGAACCTCGCCGACGAGCCGGCCCTGCTGCGGCTGCGCGACCGCCTCAAGACGCACGACTGCGAGGTCACCGACGTGGTCGACCACGGCTTCCTGCGCTCGATCTACTTCACCGACAACAACGGCATCGCGCTGGAAGCGTCGTGGTGGACGTCGGACCCGACGGCCCGCCCCGCCGACCACGGCGACCGGGCCCGGTTCGCTGACCCCGACCCGGTCCCGGCGGCGCGGGAACTGGCCGGGGCCCCCGGGCAGCTCGACCACACCGTCGCCACCCGCCTGGTGGACGGCATCACGCAGGATCTCTACCGCCCGACCGCCTGACCCGCCTGACCGCCCGGCCGGTCGTCCCCGAGGTCGCCCACGGCGACCTGCGACGATGAACCGCATGACGGACGGGGACGGGCGCACACTCGTCGATCTTCTTCGGCTCGAAAGCATCGAGTTCGACATCTTCCGTGGCACCTGCCACGCCGGAGCCCCGCTGCGGGCCTTCGGCGGCCAGGTGGCGGCCCAGGCCCTGGTCGCCGCGGGCCACACCGTCGACAGCGCGCGGCCGGTGCACTCCCTGCACGGCTACTTCGTCCGGCCCGGTCGGACCACCGCGCCGATCGTCTACCTGGTCGACCGGGTCCGGGACGGTCGGACGTTCACCACCCGGCGGGTCACCGGCGTCCAGCACGGGGAGACGATCTTCACCCTGTCGGCCTCGTTCAAGGCGCCGGAGGTCAGCAGCGAACATCAGCGGCGGATGCCGGCGGTGCCCGACCCCGAGGAACTGCCGCAGGTCTTCTCGTTCCGGCCGGAAGGCGACCCGGACCCGGACCCGGACGAGGGGCCGACGATGCTGGACGTGCTCGACCTGCGTTTCGTGCCGCACCTGCAGTTCGTCCCGGACCCGATCGGCACCCCGGCCGGCGGCCCCGGCCCGGGAGACCCAGGCGGACCGGAAGGTGACGGGGCGTCGCGGACCGCCGTCTGGATCAAGGCCATCACCCCGCTGCCGGACGACCCGCTCACCCACGTCTGCGCGCTGGCCTACATGTCGGACCTCACGCTCGGCGGGACGGCCGGCAAGCCCCACGTCAACGAGCCCGGCAAGCTGATGATCGCCTCCCTGGACCACGCCATGTGGTTCCACCGGCCGTTCCGGGCCGACGACTGGCTGCTGTTCGTGACCCGCAGCTCGTCGCTGGCCGACAGCCGCGGCATCGCCAACGGCGAGATCTTCACCCAGAGCGGCCGGCTGATCGCCTCGGTCGTCCAGGAACTGCTCATCCGGCGCGACAACCGTCCCCAGGCGGTGCCGGGCTGACCGCCCGCGGTTGATACCGCGCTGACCGCCCCGGTCGACGGGAAGGCCCGCCCCGGTCACACTTTCGCGGACCAGCGCGACAGATCCGGCGGCGGGAGACCACCCATGCTCAGCACCATGCAGGACGGACAGCTCGGTATCCGGCGACTGCTGGAGGCCGGAAGCGGGTTCTTCGGATCCTCGACGGTCACCACGGCGCTCACCACCTCCCCCGAGGTCACGCTGGAGACCGTCAGCTACGCCCGGGTCGGCGGGAACGTCGCCCGCCTCGCCCATGCGCTGGCCGGGTTAGGGGTCGGCCCCGGCGACCGGGTGGCCACGTTCATGTGGAACGACCGCGCCCACCTGGAGGTGTACTACGCCGCCCCCTGCATGGGCGCCGTGGTCCATCCGCTCAACATCCGCCTCCCCGGTGAGCAGGTCACGTTCATCGCGAACCACGCCGGGGACACCGTCCTGGTCGCCGACGCCTCGTTGCTGGGGATTCTGCGCCCGCTGCTGCCGGCGATGACCACCGTCGAGCACCTGATCGTGGCCGGCGACGCTCCGCTCGACGAGCTCCGGGCCGAAATCCGGGCCGGCCGCGCCGCCGGTCGGACCGGGCCCGGCCCGACGGTGCACGACTACGACACGCTGCTGGCCGCCGAGTCGACCAGCTATCCGTGGCCCGAGCTCGACGAACGCCAGGCCGCGGCGATGTGCTACACGTCCGGGACGACCGGCGACCCCAAAGGGGTCGTCTACAGCCACCGCTCCATCGTGCTGCACTCCCTGAACGTCTGCCTGCCCGGGGCCTTCGCGCTGTCCAGCGGCGACCGGATGCTCGCCGTGGTCCCCCAGTTCCACGTCCTGGCCTGGGGAATCCCGTACGCGGCGTTCCTGTCCGGCGCGTCGCTGGTGATGCCCGGGCCGTTCCTGCCGGCCGAGTCGCTGGCCGCCGTGATCGCCGCCGCCCGACCGACCACGGCGGCCGGGGTGCCGACCCTCTGGCAGAACCTGCTCACCCACCTCGTGGCGCACCCTGAGATCGACGTCTCGAGCCTGCGGGAAGCGATCGTCGGCGGTTCGGCCTGCCCACCGTCGTTGCTGGACGCCTACGCCGAGCGGCTCGGCATCGCCCTCGTCCACGCCTGGGGGATGACCGAGATGTCGCCGCTGGGCAGCGTCGCCCGGGTCCCGGCCGGGCTGACCGGCGAAGGGGCCCGTCGCCGGCAGCTGAGCCAGGGCCGGTTCAGCGCGCTGGTCGAGGCGCGGGTCGTCGGCCCCGACGGGACCTTCCTGCCCACCGACGGCGACTCGGCCGGTGAGCTGGAGGTCCGCGGGCCCTGGATCGCCGCGTCCTACTACACGGGCGGTGACAGCGGCGCCGGCGCGGCCGGGACGCCCGGCGGCCCGGGCGACGACCCCAAGTTCCGGGACGGCTGGCTCCGGACCGGCGACGTCGGCACGATCAGCCCCGACGGCTTCCTGACCCTGGCCGACCGGCTCAAGGACGTCATCAAATCGGGCGGCGAGTGGATTTCGTCGGTCGAGCTGGAGAACGAACTGATGGCCCACCCCTGCGTCCGCGAGGCGGCGGTCATCGGCGTGGCCGACGACCGGTGGGGTGAGCGTCCGTTGGCCGGTGTGGTGGTGGCGCCGGACGCCCGGGTCAGCCCGGCGCAGCTGCGGGCCCACCTGGCCGACCGGGTCGCCCGCTGGCAGATCCCCGAACGCTGGGCCTTTGTCGAGGAGGTTCCGAAGACCTCGGTCGGCAAGTTCGACAAGAAGCGGCTGCGCGCCCGGCACACGGACGGTGGCCTCGACGTCACCTTGCTCGCGGACTGATTTCGGCCGTCCGGACCGCCCGCCGTTGAGGTTTTCGCACGACACGTCGCCGCAACACGGTTGTCACCCGATATGACCCAGAGTGTGGGACAACATTGCCGCATCACTCGTGGTCCGGGACGTCTCGGACCCGAAGGGCTGGTCATTTCAGGAGGATCTTCGTGCGCACACCCGTTCGTGGTCTGGCCGCTGTCGCGGTGGCGGCCGCGGCTCTCGTCAGCGCCTGCGGAAGCAGCAGCGGCGGCGGGAGCGGCGGCGTTTCGGCGGCGCCCACCCAGTCCGTGAACACCTCGATCGCGGGCAGCGTGCCGGCCAAGTTCAAGGCGAGCGGCCTGACGGTCGCGACCGACCCCTCCTACGCGCCCAACGAGTTCCTCGGAACCGACGGCAAGACGATCACCGGCCTGGACGTCGACCTGGCCAACGCGCTCGGCCAGGTCCTCGGGGTCAAGGTCACCGTGGTCAAGGCCGGGTTCGACGCGATCATCCCGGGCCTGGCGTCCGGCAAGTACGACGTCGGGCTGTCGTCCTTCACCGACACCCTCGCGCGGCAGAAGCAGGTCGACTTCGTGACCTACTTCTCGGCCGGCACGTCGTTCTTCACCAAGGCGACCGGCGGGGTCACCGTCACCGGCCTGGACGACCTGTGCGGCAAGAAGGTGTCCGTTGAGAAGGGCACCACCCAGGAGACCGACGCGACCGCGCAGACCGCCAAGTGCAAGACGGCCGGCAAGGCGGGCGTCACCGTCCTGTCCTATCCCGACCAGAGCGGCGCCAACCTGGCCCTCTCGGCCGGCCGCGCGCAGCTGTCGATGGCCGACTCACCGGTCGCGGACTACCAGGTCAAGCAGTCCAACGGCGCCTTCAAGACGGTCGGCACCCCGTACGGCACCGCCCCGTACGGCATCGCCCTGCCGAAGAACTCGGGCCTGTCCACGCCGGTCCTGGGCGCGGTCAAGGAACTGATCGCCAACGGCACGTACAAGACGGTGCTCACCAAGTGGGGCGTCGCGGACGGCGCGATCACCGACCCGAAGATCAACGGGGCGACGTCCTGAACGTCCGGAAATCCTGAGGCCGGCTCGTGACCTCACCGCGTAAGGCGTCGTCCCCAGCCCCGCCGGGGACGACGGCCGGCCCGACCGCCGACAGCCCGGCGTCCGGTCCGGCACCCGCCGACATCACCGCGGTGCCGCTGCGCCATCCGGGGCGGTGGGTGGCCTCGGCCGTCGTCGCGGTGCTGTTCGCGATGCTCGTGCACTCGCTGGTGAGCAATCCCCGCTTCCAGTGGCACGTCGTCGGGCACTACCTGTTTTCCGAGCAGATCCTGCGGGGACTGTGGGCGACGGTCTACCTCACGGTGATCGCGATGGCGATCGGCATTGTCGGTGGCGCCGCCCTGGCGGTCATGCGGCTGTCGCCGAACCCGCTGCTCGGCGGGGCCGCGTGGCTGTACACCTGGTTCTTCCGCGGCACCCCGGTGCTGGTCCAGCTGCTGTTCTGGAGCTTCATCTCGGCGGTCTACCCGCGGCTGTCCCTCGGGGTGCCCTTCGGCCCCGAGTTCGTGCACGGCAGCGCGAACCAGTTCATCTCGATCTTCACGGCCGCGATTCTCGGGCTGGGGCTGAACGAGGCGGCGTACATGTCCGAGATCGTGCGGGCCGGCATCCTGTCCGTCGACCCCGGCCAGAACGAGGCCGCGCTGGCCCTGGGCATGCCCCGCGGGCTGCTGATGCGCCGCATCGTGCTCCCGCAGGCGATGCGGGTCATCATCCCGCCGACCGGCAACGAAACGATCTCCATGCTGAAGACGACGTCGCTGGTCAGCGTCATCTCCTTCACCGAGATCCTCTACGCAGCCCAGGCCGTCTACGCCCGGACCTACCAGACGATCCCGCTGCTGATCGTCGCCTCGATCTGGTATCTGGCCCTGACATCGCTGTTGACCGTCGGGCAGTACTACCTGGAGCGGCGCTACGGGCGGGGGGTCGCCGCGCGCGGCGCGACGCCGCCGCAGAAGCTGCGCGCGCTGATGACCTCCCTGCGAGCCCCCGATTCCTCCGGAGCCAGGTGATGACGGAACCGGTCGTTCCGATGGTGAAGGCCGAGGGGGTCCGTAAGTCGTTCGGCGCCCACCGGGTGCTGCGCGGCATCGACCTGGAAGTGGCCCCGGGCGAGGTGACCTGCCTGATCGGGCGGTCCGGTTCGGGTAAGACGACGTTCCTGCGGTGCATCAACCACCTGGAGAAGATCTCCGGTGGTCGGTTGTCGGTCGACGGCGAGCTGGTCGGTTACCGGCAGCGGGGCGACAAGGTCTACGAACTGCACGACCGCGACATCGCCCGCAAGCGGGCCGAGATCGGGATGGTGTTCCAGCGGTTCAACCTGTTCCCGCACATGACGGCGCTGCAGAACGTCGTCGAGGCCCCGGTGCGGGTAAAGAAGGAGCCGCGGGCGAGTGTCGTCGAGCGGGCCGCCGCGCTGCTGGAGCGGGTCGGACTGGGTGGGCGGGCGTCGTTTTATCCGTCCCAGCTGTCCGGCGGTCAACAGCAGCGGGTGGCGATCGCCCGGGCGCTGGCCATGCAGCCCAAACTGCTGCTGTTCGACGAGCCGACCTCGGCTCTCGACCCGGAGCTGGTCGGGGAGGTGCTCGACGTCATGCGCGGCCTGGCCGCGGACGGGATGACGATGGTCGTGGTCACCCATGAGATGGGATTCGCCCGCGAGGTCGGCGACAACCTGGTGTTCATGGACGGCGGCGTCATCGTCGAATCGGGGGCGCCGCGGGAGGTACTGAGCAACCCGACGGACGAACGCCTGCGCACATTCCTGTCCAAGGTCCTGTAGGCACGACCGTCGCCCGGGTCGTCGTGCGCGGCGACCCGGTCGTATGGTGGCCTCAATGACTTCGCCCGCCCATCGGACGGCCGGGAGCGAGCGGGTGTCCACACCCCGCCAGCGCAACCGGCGCGGCCAGGGTGCCCGCTTGCACGACGACATCCTGGCCGCGGCCGCGCGGGTGCTGGACCGCGACGGCGTGGAGGGTCTGAGCCTGCGGGCCGTGGCCCGGGAGACGGGTATCGCGGCCCCGTCGATCTACGCGCACTTCGCCGACCGCGACGCCGTGCTGACCGCCGTGGTCGAGCTCTACCTCGCGCGCCTGCTGGTCACCGTCACGGCGGCCAGGGACGCCCACGACGATCCGGTGGACGCACTGCTGGCCAGCGCGAACGCCTACGCCCGGTTCGCGGCCGAGGAGCCGGCCGGGTACCGGGCCCTGTTCGGCCGGATCGACCGGACCGGCCCGCCGTTCGCGGCCCGCGCGCCGTTCGGCGACCCGGGGACCGACCAGCGCGACCGACAGGCCATCGGCCTGGACGCGTTCGACCACCTGGTCGAGGGGATCACGGCCTGCGTCGCGGCCGGACGCTCGGCCAGCCGGGACCCCTTCGCCGACGCCGTCTGTGTGTGGGCCGGCGTGCACGGTCTGGTCATGCTGCACGCCGGCCTGGCGGACTTCCCCTACCCGGCGTTGACGGAGACGGTCGAGGCGGTGGTCCGCCGCGCGGCCCTCATCCACGACTGACGGCGAGAACCACCCCGGGAACTGACGGGGACGAGAGCCAGGAGGCCACACGGTGGAATACCGCACGCTGGGACGCACGGGCGTCAAGGTCAGCCCGCTCTGCCTGGGCGCCATGATGTTCGGCGCGTGGGGCAACACCGACCACGAGGACTCGGTGGCGATCATCCATCGGGCCCTCGACGCGGGGATCAACTTCGTCGACACCGCCGACGTCTACTCGCGTGGCGAGTCCGAGGAGATCGTCGGCAAGGCGTTGGCGGGCGGCCGGCGCGACGACATCGTGCTGGCGACGAAGGTCCACTTCGCCGCGGGCGACGACGTGAACTGGCGGGGTAATTCCCGCCGGTGGATCACCCGCGAGGTCGACGCGAGCCTGGCCCGACTGGGCACCGACTGGATCGATCTCTATCAGGTCCACCGCCCGGATCCGGACACCGACATCGACGAGACGCTCGGCGCGCTCACCGACCTCGTCCGGGCCGGCAAGATCCGGTACTTCGGGTCGTCGACCTTCCCGGCGCACCAGATCGTCGAGGCCCAGTGGGTGGCCGAGCGGCGGGGCCGGGAACGCTTTGTGACCGAACAGCCGCCCTACTCACTGCTGGCCCGGGGCATCGAGACCGCGGTGCTGCCGGTCTGCCAGCAGTACGGGATGGGCACCCTGACCTGGAGCCCGCTGGCCGGCGGGTGGCTGTCCGGGAAGTACCGGAAGAACGCCGACGTCCCGACCAGCACCCGGGCCGACCGGATGCCGGGCCGGTACGACCTCTCCCTGCCGGGCAACCAGGCCAAGCTCGACGCCGCCGACGCGCTGGGGGCGCTGGCCGACGAGGCCGGCATCCCGCTCGTCCACCTGGCGATCGCCTTCACGCTGGTCCACCCGGGCGTGACGTCCACGATCATCGGGCCGCGGACCATGGACCAGCTCGTGTCCCAGCTCGGCGCGGCCGATCTCACCCTCGACGACGAGCTGCTGGACCGGATCGACGCGATCGTGCCGCCCGGGACGAACCTCAACCCGGCCGACGCGGGCTGGCTGCCGCCCTGGCTGGAGTCGTCCGCGGCCCGGCGCCGATAGCGG
>JAMFSN010000181.1 GCA_026225295.1 Frankia alni | reverse complement strand
TCGGTGGAACCGCTCGCTCAAGCCGGTCCATAAATTACCGGACAATTCTTAGCCGCTACCCGCGCCGGTTTGTCGAGGCAACCGGGCCGCCCGGTTCATCCGGTTCGTCGTCGTCCCCGATCGCATCCCAGGGCCGCCGGTCGGGGGCCGCGGCCTGACCCTCCGGGCAGTGCCGCCGGAAGTCGCACCATGAACACAGCCGACCGGGGCGGGGCGGAAACGCCTGATCCGGATGGGCGCCGGCCGCGAGCGCGTCACCCGCCCCGACCGCGTCCTCGGCGATCGACTCGGCCCGCCGGACCTGGCGGGTCAGCGAAGTCTCATCGTGCTCGGCGGCGATCACCTCACCGGTCGGCAGGTGGTGCAGTTCGACCCGCCGGCAGCGCTGCCGGAACGTCCGCTCGGCGGCGTAGGCGTAGAGCGCCAGAGGCAGGGACGTCCGCGCGTCGTCCGCGTCGAGGGGTCGCCGGCCGGTCTTGTAGTCCACCACAACCAGCTCGCCGTCCCGTTCGTCGAGCCGGTCGACGCGGCCCGACAGGCCCAGCTGCCCAGTCCGGGCGGCGACCTGTCGTTCCACCGCCCGCGGGACCTGAGCCGGGTCCAGGTGCTCGACATAGCGCCCGGTCATCTCCACCGCCCGGGCCCGGTACCGGGCCGCCTGCCGATCGTCGCGCCACCCCTCCCCGACCCAGCACCGTTCGACCAGGTGGGCGGCCCGGGCCGGGGTCCGGCGCGCGAGCGGCTCGTCCCACCAGGCCTTCAGGGCGTTGTGCACGCTGATCCCGAACGACGTATGGGCCCACGGGGGTCCCTTGGGCAGAATCGGTCGATCGAGATAGGTCATCCGGTAGCGGCGCGGACAGTCGACGAAGCTGGTCAGCCGCGAGGGGGTGCAGACGAACAGCCGACGGGGCATGTCGTCCAATCGCATCTGTTCCATACCTCGATGTTCCATGCCTCGATCATCCCCCAGTGATCCCGGGACCATGGCCTCCGGGGGCGCAAAAACCATGATCGCGCCGCCTCTGGCCCGCTGGCGACCAGGAGCCGGGAAGGTCGGTGGACGAGAGGCCGCGCGGTTTGCAAAAATGGCGCCGTGACCAGGTTCTTGTCGCGCGGTATGACCGCGCGCCCCGGATGCCGAGCGGCGTCCGGACGCTGTGGGACGCTCGAAAGCCCCGCGGCGAACGACGCTGGGCACCGGTTTTACCAGGGACCGGGCCCGGTCCCTGTCCCGCCGCGACGCTGACGCGGCACGCACAGACCACAGGCCCGGATCGCCCGGGCCTCGATGCGCCTGAGCGGCCGGCCCCGACCGAAGGGCCCAGCCATGACCGAACGGACCGTCACCGACGCGGGCGGCGCTGACGCCGCCCCGACCATCGGCTCGATCGCCGAGGGACGGACGAGGATCGACGACATCGACGCGACTCTGCGCCGCCTCGTCGCGGACCGCCGGGAGATCTCCCGGCAGGTGCAGGCCCGACGGGCCACCGAAGGCGGCCCCCGCATCGAGCACGGCCGCGAGAACGAGATCATCGCGGCCTGGTCGGACGACTTCGGCCCGCGCGGGGTCGATCTCGCCCTGGCCATCCTCACGCTGTGCCGGGGCTCGCTGAGCTGACGCCGACGGCTCGCTGAGCCACCACCGCCCGGTGACGCCGACCGGGGGTGCTCAGGCGCCCGCGCGGCGGCGGCCCCGCTCGCGGCGCTCGCCCGGCTCCCGGCCGTCGAGTTCGGCGATGACCGACCGCAGCTCGGCGCGCAGGAAGTCCCGGGTCGCGACATCCCCGAGCTTGATCCGCATCGCGGCCATCTCCCGGGCGAGGTATTCCGTGTCCTCGCGCTGCCGGACGGTCTGTTCGCGGTCCTGCGCGAGGTTCGCCCGGTCGCGGTCGTCCTGCCGGTTCTGGGCCAGCAGGATCAGCGGCGCGGCGTACGCGGCCTGCAAGGACAACGCCAGGGTCAGGAAGATGAACGGGTAGTTGTCGAACCGCAGCCGGGCCGGGGCGACGAAGTTGTAGATGACCCACATGATGATGACGATGGACTGGGCGACCAGGAACCGGGCGGTGCCGATGAACCGGGCGATGCGTTCGGCGATCCGGCCGAAGGCGTCCGGTTCGTACTGCCGACGGGGCAGCCCCGCGCGGCGCGGGGCGTACGGCTGATCCAGCCGGCCCCGGCGGTTGCGGCCCCGGCGGTCCCGGTCCCGCCGGCTGAGCTTCACGCCGGGTCCGCCGCCCGGTCGGGACCGGGCGGGTCGCCGTTCTCGTCGGCGCTTTCGGAGTGGTCCCGCCAGTTGGTCGGCAGCAGGTGGTCGAGGACGTCGTCGACCGTGACCACCCCGACGAGCCGCCCGGCCGAATCGAGCACCGGCGCGGCCACGAGGTTGTAGGAGGCCAGGTGCCGGGTGACCTCGGGCAGTTCGGTGTCCTCGGACAGCGGCCGGGTGTCGGTGTCGATCACCCCGCCGACCAGCGAACCGGGCGGCTCCCGCAGCAGGCGCTGGAAGTGGGCCAGCCCCAGGTACCGCCCGGTCGGCGTGACGTACGGCGGTCGCACGACATAGACCTGGGCCGCCAGCGCCGGCGACAGTTCGGGGGCCCGGACCCGGGCCAGGGCCTCGGCGACCGTGGCGTTGGGCGGCAGGATCACCGGCTCGCTGGTCATCATCCCGCCGGCGGTGTCGTCGGCGTAGACGAGCAGGCGGCGCACGGGCGCGGCCTCCTCCGGTTCCATCAGCCGCAACAGCCGTTCGGCCTCCTCGGCCGGTAGTTCGCCCAGCAGGTCGGCGGCATCGTCGGGACCCATCGCCTCCAGGACATCGGCGGCCCGCTCGTCGCCGAGGCCGCCGAGCAGTTCGATCTGCTCGTCCTCGGGCAGTTCCTCCAGGACGTCGGCCAACCGTTCGTCGTCGAGCGCGGCCGCCACCTCGGCCCGGCGCTTACGCGACAGGTCGTGCAGCAGCGCGGCCAGGTCGGCGGGACGGAGCTTTTCGAACGCCGCGAGCAGGTTCGCGGCCCCCTGGCCCTCCTCCGGCAGCGAGAATCCGGTCACCTCGTCCCAGGCCACCGTGCGCACGGCGCCCCGGCGGCCCCGGCCTTCCTTCACGGCCACCTGGTCGAGCACCCAGTCACCACCCCGCACCTGCTCGATGGCCGCGTCCACCACGGTGACCTGGGTCTGCGTCTCGACCAGGGTGACCTGACGGTCCAGCAGCTCACCCAGCACCAGGGTCTCACCGGCCCGCTGGGTGAAGCGGTGCCAGGACAGCGTGGACGACGAGAGCACCACAGCGCCGGATTCGACCCCGGTCACCCGGCTGATGGGCACGAAAATGGCCCGGCGCTGGACGTCCACGGCTACCCCCAACGCCCGGGGCGGTTCGTCCCCCAGCCGCAGAGCGACCACCACATCGCGGACCCGGCCGACGGTGTCCCCGTTCGGGTCGAGGACCAGCAGACCGGCCAGCCGCCGGCAGAAAACCCGCTGCGGTGACGACCGGGTCGCCATCATCTGCGCGGTCACCGGCGGATCACCGGGCCGCGCGGCCGCCGCGGGCCGGGCCGGGTGGTCCGGGCCGCCCGGGCCCGGTCACGTTCCAGTGTCACGGCCAGAAACTACCCCGGCCCGCTTCCGGCGCCGAGACGGTCGACCGGTCCCGGCCGGGCGGTGGTCAGCCGGCGGCGCGCTGACCCAGTCCGACCGCGTAGTTCGTCCACCAGGCCCCGGCCGACGGGCCGCCGTTGCAGGTGCCGTCCGACTCGCCGGGTCGCTTGATCCAGTAGAAGGCGTCCGCGTGGGTGTCGCCGGTGGCGGCGGTCGCCGCCTTGCCGAGCCCCCGGCCCGGCGGGTTGCACCACTGGTGGTCGGCGGTGGGGCCGAGACCGTTACGGCTGGTGTCGACGATGTAGTGGGCGGCGCCGCCCAGCGCGGCGACGACCGAGTCGCCGTAGGCGGTCTCCGCGGGGGTGGTGTTGAAGTTGGACACGTTGAGCGAGAAGCCCCGGGCGTGCGCGACCCCGGCGGAGCGCAGCCGCTGCGCGATCGTCGCCGCCGACTTCCAGGTGGAGCTGCCGGCGTCGAGGTAGACGCTGATTCCGGCGCCGGACAGCACGTTCACGGCGTCGGACAGCAACCCGTAGCGGGTCTGCTGGTCGGCGGCCGAGAGGCAGTCGAGATTGGGCAGCGCGTCCGGCTCCAGGATCACGGCCGCCGGGCCGTGCCCGAGCCCGGCCGCGAACTGGCGGATCCACGCCCGGTAGGCGTCGGGCGAGGTCGCGCCGCCGCTCGAGTAGCCCCCGCAGTCGCGCTTGGGAATGTTGTAGGCGACGAAGACGGGCAGGGCACCGGACGCCCGGACCTCGGCCGCCCGACCCGCGACCGCGGCCTGCACGTTGCCGCCTGAGCTACCGAACCAGTCGGCCTGCGGACCATTGGCGACCTTGCGGACCGCGGCGGCCTCGGCCGCGTTGGAGACCAGGGACGCGATCGCGGCACTGGCCGCGGCGGACGGGTCGACGAAGAAGCGGATGTTGCCGAACGGGTCGCCGGCCGGCGCCGCGACCGCCGGAGCGGGGGCGACCGGCGGGAGGACCGGGGCCGTCGCGTGGCGGGGCGCGGCGGCCATCGTCGTCGCGGCCCGGGCGGACGGGCGGGCCGCCTTGGCGACCGCCGACGCGGCGGCGCTGGCCGCGCTGCTCCCGGTGGTGCCCGGACGGGCGCCGGCCTCCGCCCCGATCGGCGCGCCGGCCGTCAGGGCCTGCGCGGCGGACCCGGAGCCGGTCGTCTTGGTGGTGCCGGCCGTCAGCTGGTTGCGGGCCCGGTCGTGGGTGCCGGAAGCAGACAGGGACGTGGCCGGGGCACTGCCGCCCGCGGCTGCGTAAAGGCCACCCGCCACCGCGCCCAGGGCCAGCACCCCGGCGACCGCGAACGCGGCCACCCGGTTGGCCGGGAACGGCCCGATGCGCCGACCGGCGCCGGCCGCCCGCCCGGACGGTCGCCGGGAATGGGACGACCGGGCGCGGGACGGCCCGGAGCCCGACGACCCGGAGCCGGTGGGAGCGGAGCCGGCCGGCGGGGATTCGCCACCCGCCCGAGCCGGAGCCGAGCCCCCCGCTCGGACCGCGCCCCGGCGCTGGTCATGGGAGCGCTTCACACGGCCGCGTTTGTCGCGGCCCCGCGGGGACCGGTCGGTTCGGCGCCCGTCCGCCCGACGGCCGGCGGGGCCGGAACCGATCTCCAGCACGTCGACGGTCGTCGCGTCGACCGGAGGGCGACCGGGGCCCGGAGTGCCGGCGTCCGGGACGCCGACGCCGGAGGTGTCACTACCGGAGGTGGTGGAGCGCCGCAATGGCCGCGTGGCCGGCTCAGCCGGCGAACGATGCACAGAATGTCGGGCGGGGGTCACACGATCCTCCACGGGACTGATCTATAGACACAGGCCGCTGGCGCGGCCTGTGTATCGGGCGTCAGCCCCCCCGTGAGGCGCCGCCAGGCCGGGCGACCGCCTCGCGACAGAGACTAGAGCACCGGTGCTCCGGTGTGACGCCCGGGAGGGCGTGTTTGGGTGACCGGTGGGCCGCCGTGACCGCCCATAGTGGCTAGTCACGCCGCGGCAACGTCCCTGAGTGACCCGATCCTGGGTCATCCGGGCCACGTCGCGGGCCGGCCGGCGCCGACCGCTGGCCGGCTCACCGGGTCGGTCAGCGGTCGGCGTCAACCCGGCCACGATGCCTGTGCACAGACGCACGAAAACGGGCGCATCCCACGGCCCGCCGGTAACATCCCCGGCATGTCGCTGCGCTCTCGACGGTCCTGCCTGGCCGTTCCCGGTTCGTCTACGAAGATGCTCGGAAAGGCCCAGGGCCTGCCCGCCGATCAGATCTTCTGCGACCTGGAGGATTCAGTGGCTCCGGGAGCCAAGGAATCGGCCCGGGCAAACGTGGTCGCCGTCCTGAATGAGGGCGACTGGACGGGTAAGACCCGCGTTGTTCGGGTCAACGATCTCACCACGAAGTGGACCTACCGCGACGTCGTCACGGTTGTCGAGGGAGCCGGCGCGAATCTCGACTGCGTCATGCTTCCGAAGGTCCAGACAGCGGCCCAGGTCCAGTGGCTCGACCTGCTGCTCACCCAGATCGAGCAGGTCATGGGTTTCGAGCCGGGGAAGATCGGCATCGAGGCGCAGATCGAGAACGCGCTCGGCCTGACCAACGTCAAGGAGATCGCGTTCGCGAGCGACCGGATCGAGACCATCATCTTCGGGCCGGCGGACTTCATGGCCTCGATGAACATGCCTTCGCTGGTGGTCGGCGCGCTCACCCCCGACTACCCGGGTGACCCTTTCCACTATGTGCTCTACAAAATTCTCGAAGCGGCCCGGGCCCGGGGCGTCCAGGCGATTGACGGCCCGTTCCTGCAAATCCGCGATGTGGATGCGTTCAGCACCGTCGCGAAGAAGTCCGCGGCGCTGGGCTACGACGGCAAGTGGGTTCTGCACCCCGGTCAGATCGACGCCGCGAATGAGATCTACGCGCCGCGCCAGGAGGACTACGACCACGCGGAACTGATTCTCGACGCCTACGCCTGGCACACTTCCGAGGCGGGTGGGCTGACGGGCGCGGTCATGCTCGGCGACGAAATGATCGACGAGGCCAGCCGCAAGATGGCCGAGGTCATCGCCGGAAAGGGCCGCGCGGCCAACATGGCCCGCACACAGAAGTTCGAGCCCCCCGCCGCCCGGGGCTGAGCCCTGCCGGCCGACCGGCCCGTACGCCACCGCTCGCAGGGAAGGACCCGCTCAGATGGGCAGGATCGCGCAGACCGACGGCCTGACGGACGTTCAGGCCGACATTATCGCCGCGGTGCGGACGTTCGTCGACAAAGAGATCCTCCCCTACGCGACGGAGCTCGAGCACAAGGACGAGTTCCCGGAGGCCATCGTCGAGGCAATGAAGGAAATGGGCCTGTTCGGGATCACCATTCCCGAACAGTACGGCGGCCTGGGCGAGTCCCTCCTGACCTACGCGCTGGTCGTCGAGGAGGTCGCCCGGGGCTGGATGAGCGTCTCCGGCGTGATCAACACCCACTTCATCGTGGCTTACCTGCTGCTTCAGCACGGCACCGAGGAGCAGAAGCAGCGGCTGTTGCCGAAGATGGCGACCGGTGAGATCCGCGGCGCGTTCTCGATGAGCGAGCCCGGTTGCGGGTCGGACGTTTCCGCCATCACGACCCGGGCCGACCGCGACGGCGACGACTACGTCCTCAACGGTCAGAAGATGTGGCTCACCAACGGCGCCCGCGCGGCGCTCGTCGCGACGCTGGTGAAGACCGACGAGGGCGCCGACTCGGTCTACCGGAACATGACGACCTTCCTGCTCGAGAAGGAGCCCGGGTTCGGGACCCACAGCGGAATCACCATTCCCGGCAAGCTCGAGAAGATGGGCTACAAGGGCGTCGAGACCACCGAGATGGTGCTCGACAACCATCGGGTGCCGGGCTCGTCGATCCTCGGGGGCGAGGCCGGCCGGGGCCAGGGCTTCTACCAGATGATGGACGGCGTCGAGGTCGGCCGGGTGAACGTGGCCGCCCGGGCGTGCGGCATCATGATCCGGGCGTTCGAGCTCGGGATCGCCTACGCCCAGCAGCGCCGGACCTTCGGCAAGCAGATCGCGGACCACCAGGCGATCGCGTTCAAGCTCGCCGAAATGGCGACCAAGGTCGAAGCCGGCCATCTGATGATGGTGAACGCGGCCCGCAAGAAGGACAGCGGCCAGCGCAACGACGTCGAAGCCGGCATGGCCAAGTTCCTGGCCAGCGAATACTGCTACGAGGTGACCACGGACTCGTTCCGGATCCACGGGGGTTACGGCTACTCGAAGGAATACGAGATCGAGCGCCTCTTCCGGGAGGCGCCGTTCATGCTCATCGGTGAAGGCACGTCCGAAGTACAGAAGCGCATCATCAGCCGGGCGCTGCTGAACGAGTACCGGGCGCCGCGCTAGCGGATTGGTGGCGACCGGACCGCCGCGCAGCCGAAGCTGGTCCCACCGGCTGAGTCGCCGGCCGGTGACAGCGGGGCTTCACCGCGGCCGCCTCACCGCGGTGGGGTCGGCGCGGACAGCAGAACTGCCAGCACGTCCCCGAACAGGTGGTCCGCGCCGGCCCTGACCGAGCCGCGCGGCGGTCCCGGCGTCCCGGATCGCCCGCAACCAGAACTCCAGGAACAGCACATGCTCCTCGGGATGCTCGACCATCGCCGCCGTGAGGCGGTCACCCAGCACGGCGGCCGGGTCGTCGGTCGTCTCGCGGGTGGCGTCGACCGCGTCGACGCTTGATCGCAGGCGGGTCCCGACCTGCGCGTCGACCAGGGCCAGCACCAGCTCGTCCTTACTGGCGAAGTTCGAGTACACGGCCCCCTTCGTGAACCCGGCCGTCGCCGCGATGTCCTCGAGGCTCGCCGCGTCGATGCCCTGGCGGGCGAACTCCCGCGCGGCGGCGTCGAGGATCTGCCGGACGTCGTCGCGGGTATCCAATACCGATCGGTATCCAAGAGGAGAACCGACGATGTCTGACCGGCACGCTCCGTCGGGTCCGGCCCCGCACCGCTGGTGGGCGCTCGCCCTGGTCTGCGTGACCACCCTCATGCTCGTGCTCGACGTCACCGTGGTGATGGTGGCGCTGCCGGACATCCAGACCAGCCTCCACACGAATTTGTCGAGCCTTCAGTGGATCATCGACGCGTACACGATCGCGTTGGCCACGTTGCTGCTGACGATGGCGACCCTCGGGGACCGGCTCGGCCGGCGACGGCTGTTCGTCGCCGGCACGGCGTTGTTCACCCTCGGCTCGCTGGCCTGCGCGCTGGCCCCCTCCGCGCTGGCCCTGGACGTCTTCCGGGGGGTTCAGGGGATCGGGGGCGCGGTCCTGTTCGGTGTCGGTCTCCCGATCATCGCCGCGACCTTCCCGGCCGGCCGCGGCCGCAACGGGGCGATCGCGGCGTTCGGAGCCTCCTCCGGGACCGCGCTCGCCCTCGGCCCGCTCCTCGGGGGCCTGCTGATCGAGGCCTTCGGGTGGCGTTCGATCTTCTATGTGAACGTCCCCATCGGGATCTTCGTCCTGATCGCCGCCGTTCGACGGCTGCCCGAGTCCCGCGACCCGGACGCGGGCCGGCCCGACTGGTGGGGTACCGCGACGGTCACGGTGGCCGCGTTCGCCCTGGTCCTCGCGCTGGTCCGGGGACACGCCGAGGGCTTCGGCAGCCCGCTGATCCCGGGCCTGTTCGCGCTGGCCGCCGTGGCCTTCGTCGCTTTCGTCCGGGCGGAGCGGACCGTCGCGGCGCCCATGCTCGATCTCGACCTGTTCCGCAGCCCGACCTTCGCGGCCAACGCCGGCGTGGCCTTCGCCGTGCCGGCCGTCCTGGTCGGGGCGTTGACCTACCTGTCGCTGTACGTCCAGAACACGCTGGGCTACAACCCGGTCGGAGCGGGCCTGCGGATCGTCCCGCTCACGGCGATGTCCTTCGCCGTGGCGGTCGGGGCCGCCTTCCTGCTGAACCAGCTGCCGGCCCGCCCGCTCGTGGCCGCCGCCGCCGGGTTCACCGCGGTCGGCCTGCTGGCCATGGCGCACCTGCACGCGGGGTCGACCTGGACCGCCCTCATCCCGGGAACGCTGCTGTGCGGGGTCGGGCTCGGGCTCGCCTCGACCGTCGTCAACCAGGTCGCGCTGGCCGCGGTGCCCCCCGAGCGCAGCGGCATGGCCGGCGGCGCCATCAACGCCATCAAGCAGATCGGGGTGGCCGCCGGCGTCGCCGGGCTCGGGGCGTTGTTCGCGGCCCGGGCCGCGGCCGGCACGGTCCATGAGCTCACGGCCGGGCGGTCCTTTCCCGTCGGGCCGGCCCGACGGATCGGCGCGGCGGTGGGCCAGGGCGCCGGCAATCGCGTGGTGCCGGCGGTTCCCGTCTCCGTGCGCCCCCTGGTCGAGCACGCCGCGCGGGTGGGGACGACGACCGGCATCAACGCCGTCCTGGTGGTCGGGGCGGTCATCGCGCTGGGCGCCGCCGTCGGTGTGCTGATCGTCATCCGGCTGGACGGGGCCCGGCGGCGGCCGCCCGGCGCAGCCGCGCCGGCCGACCGGCCGCAAC
>JAMFSN010000180.1 GCA_026225295.1 Frankia alni | reverse complement strand
GCGGGCACGGTGTCGGGCCCGATGTACAGGTACGGCTCGGGCACCGCGCCGTCGCCGGGGCTCACGCCGTAGTTGACGCCGCCCGACCGCAGGGCCGCGTCGAAGTGTTCGGGCCACAACGTGATCGTCGGGGCCCCGCCGTCCCCGCCGTTCCCACCGTGTCCGGTGTCGCCGGTGTCGCCGGCCAGTTCGGCCGCGAACGTCCGCAGGGCCTCATCGCCGAGGGCGTACCAGCTGGCCAGCGCCTCGGCGGCGGCCGGGTCGACCGTCAGGGCGGCGTCGAGGTCGCCGGGGGTGGTGGCCGGGTAGGCGGTCACCGGCGTCCCCGGTTCGACACCGGCCGCCACGGCCGCCGCCCGCACCGTGGTGATGGGCGTACGGGTCGGCGCGCGACCCTCCTCGGTGACGACCAGTTCGGTGCCCACCACCGCGACCACCCGCTGGTGGGAGCCGAACGGCGGGGTCGCGAAGCCGCCCGGCACGACCGTCAGGCCGATCCGGCCGACGGCCTGGAACCGGGCGACGGCCAGCACGTGCTCGCCCACCGTGTGCCAGGCATCGCGGGTCGCGACCAGTCGCGGCGCCGAAACCGATGGGTCCGCCGAGGCCGATGGGTCCGCCGAAGCTGATGGGTCAGTGGTCATGATCGGTGCTCCTCGGTCGAGCGGTCGGCCAGCGGCTCCTCGTCCAGCTCGTCCAGCCAGGCCGCGTGTTCCCGGCGGGCCCAGCCGCGGGGAACCCACCCGGTCCGCATCCCGCCCCGCGCGGTCGGGTCCCTCCCGGCGAAGTACAGATGCCCGGCGATGACCGCCGCGATCCCGTAGGCCAGCCAGTCGTGGACGAACGTCGCGCCGGTCCGGTACGAGACCGGCCAGCCGTTGGCGAAGCGCATCACCACCCCGGTGCCGAGCATCACGATGATCGCGCCGACGGTGAACGCCGCGTTGAGCTTCTGCCCGCCGTTGAACTTGCCAACCGGGATCCGCCCGTCGCGCCGGGTCCGGCTGGACAGCCATCGCCAGTCGTCCCGGGTGAACCGGTTGAGCCGGCGGGCATCGCGCCGGAAGGGGGCCAGCAGCCAGCCGACCAGGATGGGGGCCGGCAGGGCCAGACCCGTGTAGATGTGGATGTCGGCCACCAGCCGCCGTCGGCCGACAGCGACCGACAGCGGCCCGAGGTAGAGGATCGCGGCGGTCCCGACGCAGATCAGCATGAGCACGCCGGTCGCGCGGTGCACCCAGCGTTCCCCGCGGGTGAACCGGAGGATCAGCTGCGCGGGCCGGGACCGGTCGCCCCGGGGGCGGGCGGTGCTCGCCGACCGGTCGGGCTCAGCTGGTCGCGTCATCGTCCCGGCCGTTCGAGTGGCCGACCCAGGCGTCGACGTCGTACCCGTTCTGCTCCCAGTAGCCCGGCTCGACCTTCCCGGTCAGCTCGATGCCGCCCAACCACTTGCACGACTTGTAGCCGTACATCGGCGCGACGTAGAGCCGGACCGGTCCGCCGTGGTCCCTGGTCACCGGCTTGCCCAGCATGTCCAGGGCGACCAGGACGTCGGGGCGTCGGGCCTGGGCGAGGGTCAGGCTCTCGGTGTACTCGCCGTCGAAGGACGTGAACCGCACCGCGGTGGCGCCCGGCCGGACACCGACGCGATCGAGCAGGTCCGAGAGTCGGACGCCGGCCCAGTGGACCTTGGGGACCCGCCAGCCGGTGACGCACTGGAAATCGCGCACGAGCTGGGTCTGCGGCATGGCCCGCAGGTTGTCCAGGGTCAGCGTTCCGGGCCGGTCGACGAGGCCGCCCACGGTCAGCCGGTAGGTGACCGCGTTGCGGGACGGGATGGTCGAGGTGACCGAGTAGAAGCGGAATCCGCCCCCGTCGGGAACCAGGCTGGTCAGACCGGTCGGATCCCGGCTCTGGATCGGGGCCAGGAAGTTTTCGAACGCCCCCTGGATCCGACGCCCGGTCACCACGCCGACCGCGCCGAGCGCCGCCATGCCGAGAACGACGCGTCGCCCGACCGGACTCCCGGCCGACGGCTCGCGCCCGGTCGGCCGGGGTCCTCCCGGCGGTCCCGGCGGCTGGTCGGTCGACGATCGCCCGCCCGGAGCCGCCCGATCGACCGGCTTCCGGTGGGTGGGCATGGCCGGTATTGAACACCCCGATCCTGAGAATCGGCCGGGCCCGGAACGCTTGTTCCGCCGATCGTCACATCTGGTCGGCGCGGGCCGCGCGGTCGGCCGGGGCGGCCGACGCCCACGTCAATGGTGGTCGTCGGGCGACGGGCCGGGGGGTGCGGCGCCGACCGGCCGCCCGGCGGTCGGCCCCGGCCGGGGCCGCAGGTCGCTGATCCGGCCGCGGGCGTAGAGGCTGATGAAGGCGTCCAGGACGCGGGGGTCGAAGGCGGTCGCGCGGTCGGCGAGCAGCCGGCGGACCGCGTCGTCCTCGTTGACGGCCGACTCGTAGGCCCGGTCGGCCCGCATCGCGGCCCAGCTGTCGCAGACCGCGACGATCCGGGCCTCGATGCGGATCTGCGCTCCGGCCCGGCCGTCCGGGTACCCGCCGCCGTCGAACCGCTCATGGTGCTGGCTGATGATCTCGGCCACGACCTCCATCCCGGGAGCCAGTCGGGCCAGTCGGGCCCCGTGCTCCGGGTGGGCGGCCAACAGCACCCGCTCCCGATCGGACAGCGCGGTCGGCTTGGTCAGCACCCCGCGCGGGATGGTGATCTTGCCGATGTCGTGCAGGCGACCGGCCTGTTCGGCCCGGCCGACGACCGTCGGGTCGAGGCCGAGTTCGCGGGCCACCGCGCCGGCCCACCGGCCGACCGCCGCGCCGTGTTCCTGGTCGGACAGGCGGGCGTCCACCTCGTCGGCCACGTGGTGCAGGTAGGCGACGAGCGGGCCCTCGGGGCCCGGCCGGTCGGCCTCCGGCCAGGCGGCCGGGCCGCCCCCGCCGCGGGGGTCGTGGTCGGCGGCCGGTCCGCGCGATCCGATCACCACCCGGTCCCGCCCGGCGGCCTTGGCGGCGTACAGCGCGGCGTCGGCGACGGAGATGAGCCCGCTCTCGTCCCGGGCGTGCAGGGGGTAGCCGGCCGCGCCGACCGACACCGTGACGGCCACCCAGACATCGTCGGTGACGGCGATCGGCCGGTTGGCGACCTCCTCCCGCAGCCGTTCGGCGACCCGGGCCAGGTCATCGATACCCAGGTGCGGCGCGAGCAGGGCGAATTCTTCGCCGCCGTAGCGGGCCAGCACGTCCTCACTGCGGGTGGCGCTGCGCAGCCGGCCGGCGATCTCGGCCAGGGCCCGGTCCCCGGCCGGGTGGCCGTACTGGTCGTTGATGGATTTGAAGTGGTCGACATCGACGATGAACAGGCCGAACCCGCGGCCCGCGCGCAGCGCGCGAGCCACCTCGTGCGGCAGCTGGGTCTCCAGGAACCGCCGGGTGTGCAGGCCGGTCAGCCCGTCGGTGATCGCCAGCCGGCGCTGGCTCGACGCCAGGCCGTGCATGCGGATGGTGATCAGGACGAAGATCGTTGCCCAGGTGGCCGCGACGAGCCGGATGTCGGCCAGGTTCGTCGAGGACCGCCAGCAGAACAGGACGGTCGGCGCGACCAGTCCCGCGACCAGGATCCCGACCAGCCGCACGGTGGCCAGATGCTGGTCCGGGGGCGGATGCCGGCGCCCCGGCCGGCCCATCGTGGGGTGCAACGCGGCCGCGCCGATCAGCAGGTTGCCGGCCAGCCCGACCGAGTCGACGTAGCTGCCGGTCCGGTAGGTCCCGGCGATTTCCTCGAGTACGTAGCCGGTGTCGGCGGTGATCATCGCGACCAGGCTGGCCAGCAGGAACAGGAAGGACGGCGAACGGTCACCGGCGCCGAGCACGAGGCGCAGGGCGATCGCGAGCACCGCCAGGTCCAGCACCGGGTAGGCCACCGAGACGATCTCGACGGACAGTCGGTGGGCGTCCGGCGGTCCCGCCGCGATGCTCGGGGCGATGACGTACAGCCACGCCAGCATGGTTCCGGCGACGGCCACGGTCGCGGCGTCGAGCAGCCCGGAGCGGTCCCGACCGGGAATCCGGCGCCGGGTCAGCAGCGCCAGGCCGACCACCGCGAACGGGTAGTGCCCGAGGTAGAACCAGTTGGCCGGGCCGGGGAAGGTTCCGGGGCCGGCCGCCGCGGGCCAGACATCGAACACCGTATCGCCGGCGGCGCAGACGAGCTGGCCGGCGCCGAGCACCAGCCAGGGCCACCGCGCCACCGGGCGGTTGCGACCGATCCCGACGAAGACCGCGACGGTTGCTGACCAGCTGATCAGGCCGTAGATGGTGGCCCGGACGACCAGACCCGCGGCGTGGTCGGGCAGGACCACAGCGATCCCGACCAGGACCAGCCCGACCGCGAGGTAGACCCACGCCACCCCGATCGGGGGCCGGCGTCGACCCGCCCGGCCGGCGTCGACCCCCGGTTCCGGGCGGGCCCCGGCTGGCGGACGCACCCGGGTGTGTGGCGTGACCTGCGAACTGGACAGTGGCGTCACGAACATCTCTATCCGGAGCCGCCGGAAGTGGCGTGTAAGCGACGATGGTTCATCGATCAGGCAAATCGTACCCTCTTGTTCCGATCTTGCTCTGATCTTGTCCGGTTCGTGATGACGTGATCGCGGAAGGTCACGGCGGCGACCGCGATGGAACCCAGCCGCCGGCCCGTCGTTGGACAGGTGGGATGCGACAGGCGGGGATGCGACAGGCGGGGATGCGGATGACGGAGCTGGTGGCGGGCGCGAACCTGGCCCTGCCGGCCGGGGCGGTGACGGTCCGCCTGCCCGGCCCGTTCGAGCTGGCCGCGCTCGTCCTCGGCCCGGCCGGGAAGGTGGCCGGCGATGCCGACTTCGTCTTCTACAACCAGCCCACCGCGCCCGGGGTCCGGCTCGCCGCCGACGCGCTGACCGTCGATCCGACCCGGTTGCGGCCCGGCGCGGTCCGGGTGGTGGTCGTCGCGAGCGCCGCCGAACCGGGCACCCCCCTGGGTCGGCTTCCGGCGCCCGCGGCGACCCTGGCCGGTCCCGACGGCCGGCCGATCGCCCGGCTGCGGTCACCGGCCCTCGGGCCCGAGATGGTGCTGCAGGTCGCCGAGATCTATCCGCGCGACGGCCGTTGGAAGGTGCGTTCGATCGGGCAGGGCTACGCCGACGGACTGGCCGGCCTGGCCCGGGACTTCGGCGTCGAGGTCGAGGAGGAGCCACCGGTTCCCCCGGCCCGACCGG
>JAMFSN010000179.1 GCA_026225295.1 Frankia alni | reverse complement strand
TGGTAGTCGGCGGCGCCCGTCGGATACTGGCTGACCGTCTCCACCCCGGCGGAGATGAAGACGTCGCCCTCCCCCGCCCTGATCGCGTGCAGCGCCATCCGGCTGGTCTGCAGGCTCGATGAGCAGAAGCGGTTCACGGTGGTGCCAGGCAGGTAATCCAGGCCGGCCAGCACGGCCACGACCCTGGCGAGGTTGTAGCCCTGCTTACCCGCGGGTGAGCCGCAGCCAAGCATCAGGTCGTCGATGTCGCGCGGATCAAGCTGCGGGACCTTCGCCAGCGCCGCCAGCACCATCGCCGCGGCCAAGTCGTCAGGACGGGCATCCTTCAGCGATCCCTTGAAGGCTCGGCCGATCGGAGATCGGGCGGTTGCGACGATCACTGCTTCAGGCACTGGGACTCCTGGTGGTGATGAAGGAGCTTGGTTATCTCAGGGCCTCGGCCCGCTCCTTTGCCGGATACGACCACCTAACCACGGCATCCCCGTTTATGCAACGCTTTGACGGTTGCTGACAAATCTGTGTTGAACGATTAATCTTCGTCGCGGATGACAAGCTCCCTTCATGGATGTTCGACGCACCGTCGAGTCTTTGGTTACCATGATCCAGTGTCACAACCTAAGGCGCGCGCGCTCATTTTTGACCTGCTTGGCGACTACGTACGCTACAGCGGCGGCGAGATCAGGCTCAAGGCCCTCGTCGCCCTCGGCGAGCAGCTCGGCATCCCGTCCCCGACCATGCGGGTCACCGTCGGGCGCATGCGCCAGGAGAAGTGGCTCGATGTCCGCAGGGAGGGCCGTGAGTCGATCTACTCGCTGACGCTGAAATGCCTGCGGCTGCTTGACGAGGGACGGCAGCGGATCTTCCGTGACGAGCCGCCTGCCTGGTCTGGCGAGTGGTCCATGGTCATTTACACGGTCCCGGAGAGCGACCGTCCCACCCGCGAGCAGTTGCGGCGCGACCTCGCCTGGCTCGGGTTCGGCTCCCTGGCGCCTGCCACCTGGGTGTCGCCGCACCCGCTGCTTGACCGCGTGGCCGAGATCGGAGCCGCTCTCCCGAACGCGCGGCTCGAACTCGTCAAGATGCGGGCCAGCGACATCGCCGCCGACCGCTCGATCGCCGCCCGCTGCTGGGACCTTGCGGTACTCAACACCGAGTACGCGGCCTTCATCCGCGACGTGCGGTTGCGGCTGCCTGACTACCGCAGCGGGCGGCTCGACGGCGCGGAATCGCTGGTCGCGCGGATCGAGCTGCTGCACGCCTACCGCCACTTCCCGTACCGGGACCCTGGCCTGCCCGCAGACCTGCAGCCACCCGGATGGCTTGGCGAGCAGGCGCGGGTCCTGTTCAACGAGGCGCACGAGTTGCTCACCCCCACGGCGCAGGCCCACTATGAGAACATCGTCCGCGCGACGATGAACGAGGAAGCCGGCGTTCATGGGCCTTCTTGATACCGCGGACTGGTCTGGCAACATGTTCTCCGGCCGGTGGCACCCCGGCCGGGGCGGCGTTGCGACGGCCATCGAGCCGGCCACCGGGGCAACGCTCGGGACGTTCGGCGTGGCAGACGCGCAGGACGTCGTGGACTCGGCGGCCGTCGCCGTCGTCGCGCAGCGCGCCTGGGCGGCGCGCAACGCCTTCGAGCGAGCGGCCGTGCTGCGTCGCGCCGCCGAACTGTTCCATGAGCACGCGGACGAGATCGTGGAATGGACCGCCAGGGAGTCCGGCGGGACACGCGGCAGGGGGCGGCTTGAGGTGAGCGTGTGCGCCGAGGAGTGCCGTGAGGCGGCGGCGCTGGCCACCACGCCCTACGGCGAGCTGCTGCGCTCGCCGCAGCCGCGGATCAGCCTCGAGCGGCGGGTGCCGGCCGGGCTCGTAGCGGTCATCTCCCCGTTCAACGTTCCCCTGGTCCTGTCGATGCGGTCGGTCGCCCCGGCGCTGGCCCTGGGTAACGCCGTGCTCCTGAAGCCGGATATGCGGACGAGCGTGTGCGGCGGCGTGGTACTTGCCAGGATCCTTGCGGAGGCCGGGGTGCCTTCCGGGCTCTTCCACCTGCTGCCCGGCGGGATCGATGTCGGCAGCGCGCTGATCGACGAGCCGGCGGTGCGGGTGGTGTCCTTCACCGGCTCCACCCCGGCCGGACGGGCCATAGGCGCGCGGGCCGCCGGGTCGTTCACCCGAACCCACCTGGAGCTCGGGGGGAATAACGCGCTCATCGTCGCCGGGGACGCCGACGTGGAGGCGGCTGCCGCCTGCGGAGCGTTCGGCTCCTTCACCAACTCCGGCCAGGTCTGCATGGGGGTCGGCCGGCACCTGGTACACGAGTCGCTGTACCAGGACTACGTCGCCATCATGGCGAAGAAGGCCGACGCGCTCACCGTCGGCGATGGCTTCCGTGCGGAGGTCTCGCTGGGCCCGCTCATCGACAACAAGCAGCTGGCGCGCGTTAGCGGCCTCGTAGAGCGCAGCGTCGCCGCCGGGGCGCGACTCGCCGCCGGCGGCACGCACGAGGGACTGTTCTTCCGGCCGACGGTTCTTGCCGACTGCACCGACGAGACACCCGCCTACACGGAAGAGGTCTTCGGCCCGGTGGCGTGCGTGCGGAAGTTCTCCACTCTCGACGAGGCCGTCGCGCTCGCGTCAGACACCGAGTTCGGGCTGAGCCTTGGAATCATCACCAACGACCTGGCGGCCGCGATGGACATCGCGGACCGAGTGTCCGTGGGGCTGGTGCACGTCAACGATCAGACCGTCAACGATGACCCGAACGCGCCCTTCGGCGGTGTGGGCTCATCCGGTTTCGGCCGAGTCGGCGGCGCCCGCGCCAACGTGGAGGCGTTCACCGAGACGCAGTGGATCACGATACGGACGACTCCGCCGCGCCGCCCGCTCTGACACTCCCGCGGGTCGCCGACCGCGCCGGGGCGGCGGCGCCAGGAACCCACCGAAGTACCCGTGAGCTGAGCCGCCCGCGTCGACGACAAGCACGTCGCCTGGGGAGGCGGCCTCGAGCGCCAGGTGCAGCGGTAGGTTGTCTCCCGGGGCGACGCGCACCGGCAACGCCGTCCCGGCCAGCGTCGCGCCTGACCACACCGGCCGGAGGGTGGACGGCAGAAGCACTCCGACCCCGACGCCTCGTAGAGCGTGGCGGTGCCAAGTGACAGCAGTTCAGCCAGCCGACCGCCGGCCGGTATCGCGTCGGCGGTCATGACCCGGTCCCCTGCCGCTGGAGCAGGTGGTAGCCGTGCCGCCTGCGGGCATCCGCCAGGCTTGTCCCCGCCAGGACATCGGTCACGATCGCCTCTACGTCGGACACCTCGACCCGGTCCTTGCCTGTCCGCATGAACCGGCCCTTGCTGTAGATCGGATAGCCGAGCCCCAGACCACGCTGGACGTCGCGGCAGACTCCGTCGATCACCGTGCCCCCGATGC
>JAMFSN010000178.1 GCA_026225295.1 Frankia alni | reverse complement strand
GGTCACCGTGGCCCCCTCCGGGTCGGATATCCGTAAAGTCTACTAATCCGATCGAAATTATGGGAGCGGTTTCGCCGTTTCGCGCCGGCCGGCAACTCGAACGCGTCGAGGCGGCGCGGAGGCGGTGTCAGCGTTCGGGCGGCCCGGCCGGGGTCGGTTCGCGGTGGGGTGGTTGGGGGAGGCCGAGGGATCGGATGAGGTCGAGCAGATCGGTGACTCGACGATGGCCCCTCCCACCCCACGCGGAAACCTCCGTTCCCGCCGCCAGCCTCCGGCGACCCCGCCGCAGACGGCGAAGGAAGGCAAGCCCGTTGCCGCCGCTGACCGACGAGCAGGTCACCGGTCTGGCGGAACTCATCCGTGCTCTGCGGCGCCGCCGCACCCGGATCATGCTGTTGGCAGCGGACCCCCCCGAACCACACACCGCTACCATCTCGGAAGCCCCGTCACCGCACCTGGCGTTTCCTGACCCGGGGGTAAGCGATGGCCGTCCCGCTGCAGATCGATCTCGACCGGCTCCGGGCCGGCCTGGGTGAGTGGCTGGCCGCTCGCCCGACCGGGGTGGGGGAGGGCGCCGGGCGCTGGGAGCTGGGTGAGGCGACCGTGCCGGAGTTCCAGGGGTTGTCGCAGGAGACCGTGCTGATCGGCGCGTTCCGGGTCGGCCCCGGCGGTCGGTGGGCGGCTCGGCCGCTGGTGGTGAAGCTGGCGCCGCGTCGTTTCCGGCTTTATCCGTGGGACCGGTTCGCCGCTCAGTGCCGGTTGGTGGATCTCCTGGGTCGCCGGACCGACGTTCCGGTGGCGCCGGTGTATGGCTATGAGCTTGACCCCGGTGTGCTGGGGGTGCCGTTCCTGGTGCTCGGTTTCGTCGACGGGGACGTTCCGCCGGACATCCCCCCGTACCACATGCACGGCTTTATGCGGGAGATGGCGCCCGAGCAACGGGCGCGGCTGTGGGACGCGGCGCTCGTCGCGATGGCCGGTGTGCACCGGCTCGACCCGGAGCCGCTCGGTCTCGGTTTCGTCGACCAGCCCGAGTACGGTCCGGCCGGGTCCGCGCAGCAGGTCGCTGCCTATGAGCGGCATCTGGAGTTCTTCGAGGTCGACCCGGCCGCGGCGGGCGTCGTCGGGGCGGCGCTGCGCTGGCTGCACGACCATCGGCCGGTCGAGCGGTACCCGGTCCGCCTGTTGTGGGGCGACGCCCGGCTCGGCAACATCATCTTCCGGGGCGCCCGGGTCGCGGCGGTCCTCGACTGGGAGATGGTCACCCTCGGGCAGCCGGAGGTTGACCTGGCCTGGTTCCTGCACCTTGACCGGCATCTCAGCGAGGGCGTCGGGGGGCCGCGGCTGGCCGGTCTGCCCGACCGCGCGGCCACGGTCGCCCGCTACGGGCAGCTGTTGGGGCGGCCGGTGGAGAACGTCGACTACTACGCGGTCCTGGCGGCCGTGCGTCATGCCCTGCTCGCTGCCCGGTTGACCGGTCTGATCATCCAGTACGGGCTGCTGCCGCCCGGGGTCGACCTCCCCCTCGGGGCCATGGCCGCCGGGATGTTGACCCGGGTGCTCGACGAGGCCGGCGGCACCGTCCCCGTCCGCTGACCGGCGGGTCGGATCGCTCAACCAGCCGAGGTTGTCTCAGGTGGAGCGACCGCTTTCCTTGACAATTTTTGATCTGACGGTAGCGTAACGGTGGTGCGGACTCAGCAGCCTGTTGCATTGCGACTCGACGTAACCTTCGGTAGGTTCGTCGGCGCACCCTGTCGCGGCTAAACGCCCCGATCAACGGCTCGCATTAGCGCACCTCGTAACCTGCCTCCGTTCACTGCGGTTGTGCTTTGACCGCGGATGGTCTGCAGCGATTGATAGTCGCACCCACTTTTCGCGGGCATCCCGTTACCTGGCCACCGCGAGGCCGGTGTTATGCCTCGGCTTGGCTGTGGCTGGCCTCGTACACCGGGAAGGGCTGAACTACCCATAAATCATGGCGGCGTGGCCGAGTGGTTAGGCAAGGGCCTGCAAAGCCCTGCACGCGGGTTCGATTCCCGCCGCCGCCTCTGTTGAAGTCGGGTCGCTACGGCTGGCCGATCGTCAGGTGGGTGGTGGCCCGGAACTCTTCGTCCCGGACGCAGCGGTCGTCGCGGCGCAGAAAGCCACTTGAAGTTCTGCCCGGTGAAGGCGTCGAAGGAGGTCACCACGTTCCGGCCGGCCCGACCATCTCCGGGACGGGGCCGAGGGATGATGATCGGCGGCTCGGCGGGCAGCGCCGGAGCGGGGTCCGCTGGCAGGTCGGGCGGGGTCGACGGGCCCGGCTCGGCGGGAAGCTCGGCCGGTGGCGGTGCGGTGGCGGTCATTGCGCCCGCTCCTTGATCAGGTCGTGAACACAGTGGAAACGGGTGGGGAAGGCGGCTGATGGGGCCTACGTGGCCGGCGTTCCGGAAGGTTGGCGGTTCCGGATGGTGGCCGGAAGCCCCGTCCGGTCCGGCTGGTCGGCGCCTACCCCCGGGCCCACGACGCTCAGGGAGCGAACGGCGGCGGGAGCGTGCGGTGGGGCCGGCGGCGCCGTTGAGGTGCGACTCCCGGCACCGCTCGGGCCTCAACGACAAGCCGCGCTGGGGACCCGGGCGAGATCGATGTGAAGCCGGGCGATGAGGTGCCGCGCGGTCGCCATGAGGGGATTAGAACATCGGGCATTGCACCTTGTCCACCTACTTGGTGAAGATATGCGCCAAAGTGAGGCGTGACCTGGTTGGGACCCGGTGACGCGGCTCGCCGCGTCGCGGTGGCAGTGCGACGGACGACCTGTCCGTGCTCGAGAACGTCATCCTGGCGCCCGTCCACGGCGTCCCGCGCGCGGTCGCCCGCGCCCGGGATATCGCCGACCAGGTGCTTTTCCTTGACGGCGGGAGAGTGGTCGAGCGGGGAACGCCCGAGATTGTCCTGGGTAATCCGCGCCGGCCCCGAACGCCCCAGTTTCCGTGAAAAACCAGTGGCGAATGCCGCATCTGAGCCGGGATCTGAGCCCACCCTCTGAAAGGGCGCCAGGGCCTCGACCGAGGTTTCTCCGGTGGCTGTGAACCGGTGCCCCTGAGAAGATGCTGCTCTGTGTCCGACCAGTGAGAACAGAGAGCGAGGCACCATGACCACCATGTCCGCCCGGACCACGGAAATGCAGGAATGCGTCGACGCGTGCATCGAGTGTCGGTCGATGTGTCGTAGCACCATGGATTACTGTATGAGCCAGGGTGGGGCCATGATGGACCCCACTCTCATGCGGATGCTGATGGACTGCAGCGACACCACCGGCATGTGCGCCGACATGATTATGCGGATGTCGGACAACGTGATGGACATGTGTCGGATGTGCGCCGACCTGTGCACCAGTTGCGCCGACCTGTGCGCGAAGATGCCCGGCGACGCACAGATGATGAAGTGCGCGGACGCCTGCCGCAAGGCCGCCACCGCGTGCCGCGCGATGATGGTGGCCGGCTGACCGGTGTCTGAGGTTCCGGTGCGGGGCCGGTCCCGCGACGTGCGGGCCCGGCCCCGCCCGGGGTAGCAACCTGCGGTTCGCGCGGCCGGACGGGGTCGGATCAGTCCTGGGCGGCGCGCAGTCCCGCTTCCAGGTCGGCCAGGATGTCGTTGATCCCCTCGATGCCGACCGACAGCCGGACCATGTCCGGCGTCACCCCGGTGGAGGCCTGCTCGGTCTCGGTGAGCTGGGCGTGGGTGGTGGTGGCGGGGTGGATCGCCAGCGAGCGCACGTCGCCGACGTTGGCCAGGTGGCTGTGCAGCTGCAGGGCCTCGACGAACGCCCGGCCGGCGGTGGCCCCGCCGCGGATGCCGAATGAGAGCACCGCGCCGGTGCCGCGCGGCAGGTAGTGCCCCGCCGCGGGGTGCCAGCGGCTCGACGGTAGACCTGGGTAGGCGACCCAGCCCACCTCGTCGCGCGCTTCGAGCCACTCGGCGACCCGTTGGGCGTTTTCGACGTGCCGGGCCATCCGCAGGGACAGCGTCTCCAGTCCCTGCAGCAGGAGGAACGCGTTGAACGGGGACAGCGCCGGCCCGAGGTCGCGGAGCAGCTTGGTGCGGGCCCGGATGATGTATGCCATCTCCGGGAAGGCCTCGAGGAAGATGGTGCCGTTGTACGCCGGGTCGGGGGTGGTGAATCGTGGGTGGCGGCCGTTGGCCCAGTCGAAGGTCCCGCCGTCGACGATGACGCCGCCGATCGACGTTCCGTGGCCGCCGATGAATTTCGTCGCCGAGTGGACGACGATGTCGGCGCCGTGTTCCAGCGGCCGGGCCAGGTACGGGGACGCCAGCGTGTTGTCGACGATCAACGGGACACCCGCCTCGTGCGCCACCCCGGCGACGGCGGCGACGTCGAGCACGTCGCCGCGGGGGTTGCCGATCGTCTCCCCGTAGAACGCCTTCGTCGTCGGGCGGACCGCCGCGCGCCAGGCGTCCGGGTCATCCGGGTCGTCGACAAACGTCACCGCCACGCCCAGCTCCGACAGCGTGTGCGCGAGCAGGGCGTACGTCCCGCCGTACAGCGACGAGCCGGACACCACGTGGCCACCGGCCGAGGCGACGTTCAGCAGGGCGACGGCCTGCGCGGCCTGGCCGCTGGCGGTGGCCAGCGCGGCCACGCCGCCCTCCAGACTCGCGACCCGCTGCTCGAAGACGTCCTGGGTCGGGTTCACCACCCGGGTGTAGGTGAACCCGACCTCGGCCAGCGAGAACAGGTCCGCCGCGTGCTGGCTGTCGTTAAAGACGAACGAGGTGGTCTGGTAGATCGGCACCGCGCGGGCCCCGGTGGTGGGGTCGGGCCGGCCGCCCGCGTGGACCTGGCGTGTGTCGAAGCGCCAGCGGTCGGCCGGGCCGGTGCTGGCTGGGTCGGTGCCGGTGGAGTCGGCGTCGGCCGGGGCGGCGGTCACGGGGCAAGGTTCCCTTCGCGGTGGCTGGGTGCGGTCAGTACGCCGGGCCGGCGGAGCCGGCGGCCGGGGCGGCGACGTCGGCGTAGTGCCGGCGGGCCACCTCGGGGTGGCTGCGCAACCAGCTCTTGAGGGTGTTGACGCCCTGGTTGGCGAAGATCGGGTTGTCCGGGTCCGGGGACCCACCCGGCGGGACCTGCCGCAACAGGTCGTCCGGCAGCGGCAGCGGCGCGAGCGTGGCCGACAGCCGGGGCCCGAAGAAGAAGGCGACCGACACCCGCTCCCGTCCGGCCGGTGGGCTCACGACGCGGTGCCGGGTGGCCCGGTAGTACCGGTGGGTCGCCAGCTCGAACATTTCACCGATGTTGACGACGAAGGTGCCGGGCACCGGCGGCGCCGCGGACCACCCACCCGCGCCGTCGGCCACCTCCAGCCCGCCGGTCTCGTCCTGCAGCACGAACGTGACGAACCCGCCGTCGGCGTGGTCACCGACCCCCTGGTCGTAGCCGGGCCCGTATTCGTCCGGCGGCGGCGCCAGGTACCGGATCACCTTCAGGTGCGACCGGGGTTCCTCGGCGAACGTCGGGTCCAGGTGGTCGGCGGCCAGGCCGAGCGAGGCGGCGAATGCCCGGACCAGCACCTGGGCCAGCGCGCCCAGCGCCGTCATGTACGCCCCGACGGCCCCGCGCAGCTCCGGCACGGCCGGCGGCCACTGGTTCGGGCCGTCCAGCCGCAGGTACACCGGATCGTCCGGGCCCAGGGTCCGGGCCGGGCGCTCGTCGCCGATGTCGATCTGCTCGCGGAGGTCGCGGCGACCGCCGGTGATCTCGTGACCCAGCCGGGTGTAGCCGCGGAAATGCGGCGAGTTGACGTTCTCGATGGCCAGCCGGTCGGCCTCGGGCTGGTGGAAGAACCGGCGGGACAGGCTGAGCACCCGCTCGGTCAGCTCGCCCGGTACCCCGTGCCCGACCAGGTAGAAGAACCCCGGGCCGTGGGCGGCCTCCCGCAGCCCGGCCAGGAAGGCGTCCGCGTCCGGGCCGCCCCTCCGGAACTCGCTGATGTCGAGGGTCGGGATGGTCCGCGGCGGCGGGCCGCCCAGATCGGTTCCGTCGCCGGTTGTCACGGCATTGCTGCTCGTCATGGCGTCGATGTCCTTTGCCGCTCGGGCGGGGTTCCGCGATCGGGGTTTCGCGCGGGCCGGGGGGCTGTCCCAGGTGGGGGACGTCGCCGGATACGGGGTGCGCCTGCGGCCGGTCGCGCGACGTCAGCGCTGCGTCAGCGGGGAGGGCCTGGATCAGCGGGGAGAGCCTGGGTCAGCGCGGACAGAAGGAGGAGCGGAACCGCGCGAGATCGACGTGCCGACGTCGCGTCAGCCGACGCGTGAAAGGCGCGGATCCCACCCGCCCTGTCTACCACGCCGCCCCGTCGCACCGGGCCGTCGAAAGGTGTAAAAGCAGTAACCGTGACCGGCTCGACGACCTCGACGGCGGCCCCGGCCGCGGTCCGGGCGGACACGGTCGTGCTGGACATCGAGGGGACGACCAGCCCGGCCCGCTACGTCGTCGAGACGATGTACCCCTACTCGCGGACCCGTTTCGCGGCCTGGATCGACGCCCATCCGGATGACCCGGACGTGGGCCGGGCGCTGGCCCAGATCGCGGAGCTGACGGGCCTGGCGGCCGGGGACACCGGGGGAGTGCTCGCGGCGCTCAACCGCTGGCTGGACGCGGACGAGAAGGTCACCCCGCTCAAGACGCTGCAGGGCCTGATCTGGAACGCCGGTTTCCAGGCCGGCGAGCTGACCGCCCCGCTCTACCCGGATGTCGCGCCGGCCCTGCGGGCCTGGGTCGCGGCCGGCGCGCGGCTGTGGGTGTACTCGTCGGGCTCGGTCGCCGCCCAGCGGGCCTGGTTCGCCCACACCACCGACGGAGACCTGGGTGGGCTGTTGCGCGGGTACTTCGACACCGAGAACGCGGGCGCCAAGCAAGCGCCGGAATCCTACCGGGCGATAACCCGGGCGATCGGGGCAGAGCCGGCGCGGACGGTGTTCCTCTCCGACCGCTTCGAGGAACTGGACGCGGCCCGCCTGGCCGATTGGGCGACGGTGGGCGTCTGCCGCCCGGGCGAGCCGTACGCGGCGCGCGGCGTCGGCGACCACCTCAGGGTGGTGTCCTTCGACCAGATCCAGCTCGTCCGACCGACCCGGTGACTACGGATCAAAAGGTGGGGGGTTCGCGTCCCTCCGAGCGCGCCCAGTACCCGCAGGTCAGAGCCCTGCACACGATCAAGGTAGCGGGGCTCGTCCCGTTCTGGGTCTCCAGTACCGCAACTCGTACCGCAATCGGCCTACCCGGCCGACCGGTACCGCTCCAGCTAAAAGTCGGCAGGGGCGGATTCCGGCACGGGGACCGCGACGACGGACAGGCCGTCGATGTGCGCAAAGTCGGCGGGGTTACAGGTGTAGACGGGAAGGTTTTGGGAGAGCGCCGTCGCGGCGATCAGGGCGTCATAGGCGCGAGCCGCCGGCTTGCGTCCAGCACCGCGCAGCGACGCCGCGACCCGGCCGAGCGCCCGCGCCGCCGACGCGTCGAACGGTAGCGGGTCGAAGTCCGCTTCGGCCTGCTGCACCTGGGCTTGCCGGTTGGCGCGGTCCTCGTCCGTCGCTGCGACCAACGGTCCGACGGACAACTCGGCCAGCGTGATCGCGGTGATGAGGGGCTCCGCGGGGAGGCTGGCCTGGCTGGTGAGACGGGGCAGGAGAAGGACGGTGCTCGTGTCGAGCACCCCACGCACATGGCGGACCTGGGCGCTCACAGCGTCGGATCCAGCACGCTGTCGATGTCTTCACGGAGCCGGACCGGGTCGACGACTGGCAGACGCCGCCACCGCTCCAGCAGCAGACCAGCCGACAACGGCCGGCGCACCAGCGGCCGCAGTTCCGCGACCGGGTGACCATCCCTCGTCACCGTCAACGACTCGCCACGCGCCACACGGTCGAGAATCTCACCGCCATGGTTACGGAGCTCTCGGACCGCAACCGCAGGCTGTGGAACGGGTCGCACCTCACTCACGGTCACACTGTATCACGCGTGATACATCAAGATCGACTCCCTCACCTTCCTGGACGGACCCCTACCCGAAAGGCAACGCTCAGGGCACAACAAAGGGGCTACCTTCCGTAACGACGGGGCATCCCCACTGCGTACGGCAGTTGTGCTGCAACGGGGTAGACACCCCTCGCGGCCGGGACATTTGCTGTGCGGCGTCACCGTCACCAAATGGTCACGTCGCCGGATGACAGACGCGGCCCCTGGGATATCGGGATCAGGTGGTGGGCACCGGTCGGCGGCGATCCGCGGGCTCGGTCACGCCCCGCTCGGTCACCAGGGCGTCGACCAGCGCGGCCGGGGTGACGTCGAACGCGGGGTTGTGGGCGCCGGACCTGGCCGGGGCGACCCGCGCGCCCCGGAAGCTGAGCACTTCGTCGGGGTCGCGTTGCTCGATCGGGATGTCCGCCCCGGTCGCGGTGTCCGGGTCGATCGTGTCGTGGGACGCCGCGACGATGAACGGGATGCCGGCGTACGCGCAGGCCAGCGCCACCCCGACCGTGCCCACCTTGTTGGCCACGTCGCCGTTGGCCGCGATCCGGTCGGCGCCGACCACGGCCAGGTCGACCTCGCCGCGCAGGATCGTGCCGGCCGCGGCCCCGTCGACCTGCACCACGTGCGGGATGCCGGCCGCGCTCAGCTCCCAGGCCGTCAGCCGGCTGCCCTGCAACAGCGGCCGGGTCTCGTCGACGTGGACCAGGTCGACCCAGCCGCGGGCGTGCAGTTCGCGGATGATGCCCAGGGCGGTCCCGACCCCGGCCGCGGCCAGCGAGCCGGTGTTGCAGTGGGTGAGGACCCGCAACGGTCCCCGACCCAGCCGCTCGGACAGCCGGCCCCCGATCCAGTCCGCCCCGTGGCGGGCGATCTCGCGGTTGCGTTGCGCGTCCTGGATGGTCAGCTGGTCGGCGGCGGCGACCACGGCTGCCACCCCGGCGTCGAGATGGCGGCCCGCCTCCCGCACGCCGAGGGAGAGCGCGACCGCCGTCGGACGGGCGGCGCGGATCCGCTCGGTCGCGCGTTCGAACTCCTCCGGTGACCAGCCGTCCCGCTGGGCCTGCCGGGCGGCCAACGCCACGCCGTATGCGCCGACCGCGCCCAGCGCCGGCGCCCCCCGCACCACCAGCCGACTGATCGCGTCGACGACCTGGTCGACCTCGGTGACGTCCAGGTAGACGACGTCCTCGGGCAGGCGGGTCTGGTCGAGGAGCCGGATACCGGTGCCGGTCCAGGTGACCGGCTGGACGGTGGCCGGGGCGCCGGAGTGATCGCTCGCCGGGCTCCGGACCGCATCGTCCCGGACCGGGTCGACATGGATCCCCATCCGCCGAGCGTGCCACATTCGGCGCGGCAGGATGGGGCCATGCAGCCCGAATCCGCGCATGCTGAAGCCGCGGCCCCCGAACCCGGCCGGCCGGCCGGGACGGCGAGCCAGGTCGGGGACGCACTGGCCCGGGAGGCGGCCCGCTACGCCGCTCTCGGCTGGATGCGCGCCACGTCCGGGAACCTGTCGGTCGTCGTGAGCCGCGATCCGCTCCGGCTGGCGGTCACCGCGAGCGGTTTGGACAAGAGCGAGTTGACCGCGACCGACTTCGTCGTGGTCGACGGCCGGGGCCGTCCCGAGCAGCCTGGCCAGCCTGGCGGTCCCGAGGGAACGGGCCGGGCCGCGTCGGCCGAGGCCCCGCTGCACGCGCGGATCGCGGCGCTGACCGGCGCCGGGGCCATCGTCCACGTGCACACCGTGGCCGCGGTGCTCGCGGCGGCGCGCTGGCCGGACGGGCTCGCCCTGGCCGGTCTGGAGATGCTCAAGGCGCTCGGCCGGTCGGCCGAGGGCGGGACCGTCCGGCTGCCCGTGATCGCTAACAGCCAGGACATGGCGGCGCTGGGGAACCGGGTGGCGGCGGCGCGCGAACCGAACGTCCCGGCCGTGCTGGTCGCGGCCCACGGCCTCTATGCCTGGGGCGCGGACCTGTACGCCGCCCGGCGGCATACCGAGGCCGTGCAGTGGCTGGTGGAGTGGGCACTCGCGGCCGACGCGCTCAGCCGGCCGACCTGACGCCGCGATCAGCTCAGCTGGTCGCCGAGGCGGTCGAACAACGTGGGCACCGGCGCGCGACCGCTGTCCGGGTCGAGCAGCAGCAGTCGGCCGGCGGCGAGCACGGCGCGGGTCGCCCGCGCCCGTTCGGGGGCGGGTAGCGTCTCGAGGTCGGCCACCGGGTAGGGGCCGAGGACCCGGCGGGCGGCTTCCGTCGCCGCCATCGCCGCCGCGTCGCGCCGGACCCGGTCGAGGAACTGGTCCAGGACGCCGTCGGTGAACACGGTCGGGTCGACGCGGTCGGGCCAGAGTTTCCGGAACGTCTCGGTGAACGCATCCCACCCGGCGGCCGGCTGGGCCAGGCGCCAGGCGAGGTTGCCGGTGTCGCCGAGCGCGGCGGAACGCGCGGCGGCGAGCAGCAGGTTCGCCCACAGCGTCCCGATGTCGAACCCGACCGGGCCGTAGAAGGCGAACTCGCTGTCGAACGCCCGGACCGACGCCGCGTTTCGGGGCGTGGCGGGGCGCACCATCACCGAGCCCGTGTGCAGGTCACCGTGGATGAGGGCCTCCGCATGGGTCATGAACGCCCACTTCGCCGCGCCGACCGCGCTGATGACTTCCGGGTCGGTGACGTAGGCCACCACCTCCGCCGGGAGGTCGGGGGCCGCGCCGGCCGCCGGGTCCGGTCGGGGGTCGCCGGCGGCATAAGGCGCGGTGAACACCAGGGTCTCGGTGATCTGGCACAGCGCCGGGTTGATCGCGGCGGCCAGCAGCCGCTTCTGCGGCTCGCTGGCCAGCCCGAAGACGGAGGTACCGAACGCGATCCGGGCCACGAACCGGCCGAGCGCGGCGGCCGCGCCCTCGTGCCGCTCGCCGTCGACCAGCGCGGCGCGCCAGACCCGGTGGTCCGACAGGTCCTCGACGGCCAGGACGAACCGGTCGGGATCGGTGTCGTACAGCGCCGGGACCGCGTCCGGGGCAAGCGGGCCGTGCACAGCCAGGGCGCGGGCCTCGGCGTGGTTGCGTTCCGGGGTCATCGGCCAGGACGGGTCGGCCCGTACGTAGGGGAGCGACTGCTTGAGCACGAGGCTCGCCGGAACGGCACCGCCGTCGGGACCCGGACCGGTGCTCGAACGGTTGCCCGACCCGACACCCGACCGGACGCCCGGCCCGGTGCCCGACACGACGAACACCAGATTCAGGTTGCCGTCGCCGATCTCGCGGACCTCGGTGACGTGGTCGATCCGGGCCGCCAGCGCCGGTCGCGACGCGACGTAGGCGGGCACCGTGTCCGCGGTCAGTACGTCGTAGTCGAACCCAGGCACCGGGCTTCCAGCGGTTTCGGAGGGTTCCGGCGGGTCCGCCCGACGACGGCCCGCGGGAGAGGCGGGACAAAGATTACTAACCCGATCGGAGTTACGATGAATCGATGGCCTACCTCAGTGTGTATACCGAGGCCGAAGCCCCGCGCCGGGTGTTCGTGTCCGGCGCGGAGTCCGAGATCGCCGGCACGCTGGGTGACCTGGGGGTCGGCTATTCGCGCTGGGACGTGGTGGACGGGTTGGCCGCCGACGCCCCGGCCGCCGAGGTGCTCGCCGCCTACCGCGCCCCCATCGACGCGCTCAGCGCACGGGAAGGCTACGTCCAGGTCGACGTGGTCGCCATCCATCCCAGCGGCGACCCCGGTCACGCCGCCCCGGCCGCCGCCGCGCGGGCCAGGTTTCTGTCCGAGCACACCCACGACGACGACGAGGTGCGCTACTTCGCGAGCGGTAGCGGCATTTTCTACCTGCACATCGGCGATCGGGTCTACGCCGTGCTCGGTGAACGCGGGGACGTGCTGAACGTCCCGCGGGGTACGACCCACTGGTTCGACATGGGTACGACGCCCGACTTCACCGCCATTCGTTTCTTCCGGGATCCCGAAGGCTGGGTCGGTTCGTTCACGGGAAACCCGATCTCCGGGCGCATCCCCGATTTCGACACGATCGTGCGGGCACGCGCGGCCGCGGTATCGGCCTAACGCCCCGGAGCCGGCTCAGATATCGGCGAACTGTGGCTCGTCGGCGATCAGGACCCGCTCCAGGAGCCGGCGCGTGTCGCCGTAGTTGCGGACGGCATAGTGCAGGGCGGCGCGGTTGTCCCAGAACGCGACCGAGCCGGGCCGCCAGGTGAACCGCACCTGGTGTTCGGGCTTGCGGTACTGGTCGATGATCGCGGTGAGCAGTTCGGTGCTTTCCGCCCGGTCGAGCCCGACGATCCACGGGTGCACCGAGAAGTTCACGAAGCCAATCGTCTCGCCGGTCTCCCGGTGCTTCCTCACGATCGGGTGGGCCACGATCGGGTAATCGAGCCCGGCACCGGTCAGCGCGTCCCGGAAGTCGTGCACGACGTGCAGCCCGGCCAGCCGCTCCTTCACCTCGTCCGAGAGCGCGCGGTAGGCCAGGCCGGCGTCGACCCAGATGGTGTCGCCGCCGACCTCGGGCAGAGTGACCGCCCGCAGGACAGCGCCCCAGGTCGGGTCGAGCCGCCAACTGGTGTCGGCGTGGTAGCCGTCCCACTGGTCGCCGGCCGGCTGGGCCGCCCGGCGATTCTCAAGTTCCTTGAACGCGTCCGACGCGATCGGGTGGATCGCGGTGATGCCCTCGTTCGCGGTCCTTTTCACGCTCGGGTGGATGTAGAGCGGGCCGAACCGGCGCGCGAACGCCTCGTGCTGCGCGCGGTCGAGTTCCTGGTCGCGGAAGAACACCACCTTGTACGCGAGTACAGCGGCCTTGATCTCGTCGCGGACCTCGTCGGTGAGCGGGCGCCGCAGGTCGATGCCGGAGATTTCCGCGCCGACCGTCGGCTGGAGCGGTCGGATGGTCAACGTTTCGTGCGGGGAACTGACGGCGGCAAGGGTCGTCACGGTGGATCCTCTCCTCGACAATGAGCGTTCGAAACCGGGCGTTCGAAACCGGGGGAGCGCGGGTAGCGGGCACGCCGAGGCGTGCCGAAAAGGCGACCCGGGGGAAAGGCGGGTCGAGCGCGGAAGTAGGGGAATCGGGCCGGCGGCCGGGCCTCGGTCAGCGACAGATAGCGGTGGCAACCCGCTCGGGATCGACGTAGAGCCGGGCCGTAGGCTCGACGTCGCAGGTCACGGACGAAGTACAACACGCACCGTCCCGCCTGTCCATACCCCACTAACTAAGTGGGGAAAGGTGGCGGCGGTATCGCCGCCCCGCTCGTGGCATTCGCCGCCTACGTCGCCGGGCGGCCCGACGCGGCGATCTACGACCGGTCGCTGTTCGAGTGGACCAGCGACCCGAACCGGCCCGTCGACCTGGGAGCCTGATCGACAGTCCCCGCCCGCCCCGCCCGGCGAATCTCCACTCAACCGCTGGGGAATGGGGGACCAGGTCCGCATGGTTGCCCGGTCATGGCACTCGACTTCGCCGTGACGTGGGACTACCGCTGCCCGTTCGCGCGCAACGCCCACGAACACGTCCTCACCGGCCTGGCCTCCGGAGCCGACTGGAACGTCACGTTCGTACCGTTCTCCCTCGGACAGGTCCACGTCGAGGAGGGCCAGCCCGACGTGTGGGACCAGCCCGGACCGGACACCGGGATCTTCGCTCTCCAGGCCGGCGTCGTCGTACGCGACGACTATCCAGCCCTCTTTCCGGCCGTCCACCGGGCCCTGTTCGAGCTGCGCCACGACCAGGCCAAGCAGTTGAGCGATCGCGGCGACGTCGCCAAGGTCCTGGCCGACCGCGGCGCGCCGGCTGACGCCGTTCTCGCGGAGATCGACTCGGGTCAGGCGCTGGCCCGCGTGCGGGCCGATCACGAGCGGTACGTCGCCTCCCACACCGTCTGGGGCGTGCCCACGTTCATCGCCGGGGACCAGGCGGCCTTCGTCCGCCTCATGGACCGGTCCCCGGGCGGCACCGACCCGGCCGCCTCGATCCGGACCATCGAGCGGGTCGTCGACCTGCTGAGCGGCTGGACCGGGCTCAACGAGTTCAAGCACACCGCCGTCCCGCGCTGACCGGGGGCGACGGCGACGTTCCGGCGACAGCGTCACGGCGCCGGTCCGGCGACCGCCGCGCCGCTGACCTTTCGACCCGGAGGAACCGATGGAAACCTGGGACGCGATCCGGGCCCGCCGCAACGTCCGCACCTACACGCCCGACCCGGTGCCCGAGGAACATCTGGCCCGGATCGTGGAGGCGGCCTGGCGCGCGCCGTCGGCCTCCAACCGGCAGCACTGGGACTTCGTCATCGTGACCGACCGCGCCCAGCTGACCGAGTTGGCGACGGTCTGGCCGGGAGCGCGCCACATCGCCGCCGCCCCCGCGGCGATCGCGCTGGTCGTACCCGAACCGGCCGACGACCGGACGCGGGTGGTCGACCAGTACGACCTCGGCCAGGCGACGTTCGCGATCATGCTGGCGGCGACCGACCTGGGCATCGGCACCGGCCACTCGTCGGTGGGCGATCAGGCCCGGGCCCGTGCGATCCTCGGTGTGCCGGAGACGCACGTCGTGTCCTTCCTGCTCGGGGTCGGCTACCCGGCCGACCGTCCGCTGCGCCCGATCGTCACGCCGAACCGCCGGCCGTTCGAGGAGGTCGTCCACCATGGGCACTGGTGATTGCGGGGACGGACCACCACGACCGACCACAGCGACGAGGCGGATCCGCACATGACGACGCTGGACGGATTCGCCGCACTGGCCGCCCGGGAACGCGGCCTCGTCGTGGTCTCGACGCTGCGGGCCGACGCCACGATCCAGGCGTCGCTGGTCAACGCCGGCGTGCTGCCCGATCCCGATCCCGGCACCGCGCACCGGGTCCTCGGGTTCGTCACGTACGGACCGGTCAAGCTGGCCAACCTGCGGGCCCGCCCGCAGCTCACCGTGACCGCCCGGTCCGGGTGGGAGTGGGTCGCCGCCGAGGGTGCCGCGCGGCTCATCGGCCCGGACGATCCGATCCCCGGCATCGACGACGAGCGGCTACGGACGTTGCTGCGCGAGGTGTTCGTCGCCGCCGGCGGTAGCCACGACGACTGGGACGAGTACGACCGGGTCATGGCCGAACAACGCCGCACCGTCGTCCTGCTCGACCCGACCCGGATCTACAGCAACAAGCCGCGCTGAGGCAATCGCGTTCGGGCAGATAGGTCGTAACGCAGGGGGCCGATCTGTGCCCAGCCATCCCCGGTTGCGAGTTCCGCCTTCCCGAGGAAATGATGGCGAGCGGCCGGGCCGGCCCCTTCATCGAATCCCCGGTCGGATAGGCACGTGTTCTGCCCGGTGGCCTAAATCGCATTATCCCGTCTGGTTCACCCCGACCCACGACACAGACCACAGAGGTGCAGATGAAGACCGCACGATATGTCACGGTGCTCGGCGGGGTCGCCGCGGTGAGTTTGCTGGCGGCCAGTGCGCCGACCATGGCGGGCGCGGCCGTCCGTCCTAACACCGCCGCCTCCGGCACCGCCGCTGTCTCTTCTATCCTGCAGTCCGGTAATATCACGACCGGTGTTCGCGGTGCCGACAACGGAAATGTCGTACTGACGGGCTCGGCGGTGATCGAAGGCAGCGCGGCGACCGACCCGTTCCTCTACAGCGGGTCGCTGGCCGATGCGCCGGGAGCGACGGTGTCGCGGTTGAAACCACCGTTCGCGGGCGAAACGACGGCAACGTTTTATGGTCCTGACACCGACCGCTTCAATCCGGACCTGATCCCGCGTGGCCAGGTCCGCGCGGTCGGCAGCTACCAGTCATCCTCGGCGCCCACCGGTGTCATCAACCAGGGCATGATCTACCTCGGGCCGGTCGGTGGGCGGGGTGGATCCTGGACGTCGATGAACGTGCCGGCCGACGGCCGGCACACCGCCGGGAACGTGCGAGCCTGCCCGCGGGTCCAGACCGGCTGCTTCGTCATGGATACGATCCCGCACAGCACCATGGGCGACCTGGTCGTGGGCAACTACGACCTCAACCCCAGCGTTCCCGGCGGGTTGATCTCGGCCAACGGTTTCATCTACAACATGACCACGCACCAGTGGACGTTGCTCGGTCTCGGCGGAAGCCTGTCGACCCAGACCACGCTCTACGGCATTTGGCAGGACGGTGGCGCGGGCAGTCCTATTTACACCCTGGCCGGCGGTTCCGCCGCGGGTGGGGGAAAGCGGGGGCTGCTGATAAATTACAACGAGCAGACCGGGACCTTCGGGCAACCCCATTACTACAGCTATGGCAACGACCGGACGGTGGTCACGCACTTCGAGGGAATCACCGAGGTGCTGGGCGGTTTCCATCTGGTGGCCCTGAGTACGGCGCAGAACCACGTGTCCATGGCCTCCGTTCCCGCCATCGGATTCTTCGACCTCTTCGGCCGGGCCCGGTGGCACCCCGTCGATGTCGCATCGAGTCCGGTATGCCCGGGTGGCTGCACCGTCACGACCGGGAACACCGTCTACCGAAATAAGATCATGGGCTTGTATCTCCAGAAAGGTTCCAGCGCCGCCCACACCTATCTCGCGGCGGTCCGGCCCTGAGCTCCGGACCGGGATAGGTCGGCCGGCCATCGACGCCCGTCAAGGTTGACCTTCCCGGTCTGATCCGGGCGGGCGGGGTCACCCGCGTCGGATCAGGATCTGGCCGTCGGTCGCCTGCACGGTGATGGTGACCGCCGGGCCGGTGGCCGACGCCGGTGGCAGCAGGACCCGGTTGAGATCGAAGCCGCCGGCCACTTTCTGGGTGCCCGGACTGTCCCGCTGACCCGGGGTCGGGCCGTCCACTGTGATCTGGCCGAGGTGGATCGTGGCGTTGACCGTGGCGTTCATGGTCGTCGGGAGCAGGAGTTTCACCTGGCCGGCGCCGAGCACCACGTCGATGGTGCGGGATCCGCTCGACGGGGCGAGATGACGCAGGTCGAGGGTTCCCTGCCCGAAGGCCAGGCGGTAGTGCGGCTGCGGAGCGCCGGTCGGGGTCCACTGGCGCTGGCCGAAGCCGTCGTGCAGGCTGGCTCCCGATCCGCCGAAGGCGACGAGGCCGGCGACGGCCGGAATGAGCAGCACGGTCAGGGACCACGGGGTGCGTCGCAGAACCAGCCCGACCAGCAGACCGAGCAGCACGGTCGCAAACCCGAACCAGAAGTAGACGGGGATGGCGACGCCCCGGACGGCGTCGGCAGCGGCGATGGCGCCCAGGCCCGCGGTGAGCGTCCCGAGGGTGGCCAGCAGCATCGGCCGCGCCCGGCGTCGGCGTTCGCGGGCGGCGGCGCCGGCTTCGGCGATCCAGCGGCGGGTCTCCTCTCTCCATTCGGGGCGGCTCCCGTCGGCGGCCGGTCCGGGTTTGGTCAGGTCGACGGCGTCGGCAGGGGGTTCGGCCGGCCCGGGCCGGGCCGGGCCCCGCCGGGCGATGAGGGCCGCGAGGACGACCGCCACCACGAGCAGGGGGAGGAACGGTCGCGGTACCCACCAGCTGAAGCCGATGCCCCACGCCACGAGGCCGCCCACGAGCATGACGAGCCAGACCGGCACCCGCCGTCGGCGCAGTTCGCCGATCCAGCGGTCGACCGCCGCGTGTGGGGTGGCCCGCTCGGGGATGACCGCCCAGGCCAGCAGATAGGCCAGCACACCCACGCCGCCGAAGAAGGCCGCGGTCGCGAACAGCACCCGGAACAGCACCGGGTCGACATCGAAGTACTCGCCCAGACCACCGCCGACGCCGGCCGCCACCCGGTCGGTGGGGCTGCGGCGCAGGATCCGGCGTGGGCCGGCCTCCGGCCCGGGCGGCGGGTCCGCGTCCGGGGCGCAGGATGGCGTGGGAGACGGTGTGGGAGATGGCGTGGGAGACGGTGTGAGCTGCGCGGTGGGTACGGCGGGCGGCGGCGGGGACGATGCCTGGTCGCTGGACGGGTCAGTGGTCTGCACACCATCGAGAGTGCTGGGCGGGAGGGTCGGTGCGCATCGGGCGGGCCCCGGACGGCGACCCTGATTTCGTCTCAGGGTGCTCCCCGATACCCGTCGGGGTCCCCGGGGGCGATCATGGGTGGATGACAGCGTCGTCCGGGCGGCCCGTCCTGTGCCGGCGGCCCGGTCGGGCCAGTGGCGGCGGGGTGGCGCTCGGCATCGCCGAGCACCTGCGGGTCCGGGTCACGGCGGTGCGGGCGGTGTTCGTGGCGCTCGCCTTCCTCGGCGGTTTCGGGGTCGCGCTCTACAGCGTCTTCTGGATTGTGCTGCCGGTCGCCCCCGACTCGGGTCACGGCCGGGTCACGACCGTCCTGGAACACGTGGTGGGGGCGGCGGCCGTCGTCGCCGCCATTGTGACCGTCGCCTACACCGCCCCGCTGGGCGGACTGTTCGCGCCGATGCTGCTGGCCGGGATCGGGGGCGCGCTGCTGTGGCGGCAGGCCACCGAGACCGATCGCGAGCGGTGGCGGCGGCTGTCGCGCACCTCGTTGTCCGCGCGGGGCACCGACCGGATCGGTCGGCTCCGGGTGGTCGTGGGGGCGACGCTGGTCGTCGCCGGCGGCGTGCTGGTCCTGGCCCGGTCCGACACGTCGGCGATCCGGGACGGCCTGCCGGCGGTGGTGGTCACCGCCGTCGGCTTCGCGCTGCTCACCGGACCGTGGTGGATGCGGACCGCCACGGAGCTGGCGAGCGAACGCAACGAGCGGATCCGCGCGCAGGAACGGGCCGAGATCGCCGCGCAGCTGCACGATTCCGTGCTGCAGACCCTGGCGCTCATCCAGCGCAACGCGGATTCCCCGCGGGAGGTGGCGCGGTTGGCCCGGGGACAGGAACGCGAGCTGCGGGGCCTGCTCTACGGCTCGGCGGAGGCCGGCGGCCAGTTCGGGGGAGCGTTGCGGGGGGTGGCGGCCGAGGTCGAGGACGCCTACGCGGTGACGGTCGAGGTGGTCGCGGTCGGCGATACCGCGTTGGACGGCGACCTGGCGGCGGCCGTCCGGGCCGCGCGCGAGGCACTGGTCAACGCGGCCCGGCACAGCCGGGTGACCAATGTGGCGCTGTATTCCGAGGTGGAGAATGACGCCGTGAGTGTGTTCGTCCGGGATCGCGGAGTCGGCTTCGACCTCGACGCGGTCGCGGACGACCGGCAGGGCGTGCGCGGGTCCATCATCGACCGCGTCGAACGCCACGGCGGGACGGCCCGGATCCGCAGCGAGGTGGGGGTCGGCACCGAGGTGGCGATCACCATGCCGAGGGCGCGGCCGTGACCACCCGGATCGTGCTCGTGGACGATCACGCGATGTTCCGGGCCGGGGTGCGGGCCGAACTCGGAGCGCGGGTGACCGTCGTCGGTGAGGCGGGGACCCCGGCGACGGCCATTGCCACGATCCGGGCGACGACTCCCGATGTCGTGCTGCTTGACGCCCATATGCCCGACGGGGGCGGCCTCGCGGTGCTCGAGGCGCTCGGCGCGCAGCCCCGGCCCCGGTTCCTGGCCCTGTCGGTCTCCGACGCCGCCGAGGATGTGATTGCGCTGATCCGCGCCGGGGCGCGTGGTTACGTCACCAAGACGATCTCGGCCGATGATCTGGCCGCCGCCGTCGACCGGATCGCGGACGGTGACGCCGTCTTCAGCCCGCGGCTGGCCGGTTTCGTGCTCGACGCCTTCCGCGACTCGCCCGCCGCGCGGCCCACCGACCCCGAACGCGACCCCGACCTCGACGCGTTGACGCCGCGGGAGCGGCAGGTGATGCGACTGCTGGCCCGCGGCTACGCCTACAAGGAGATCGCCGCCGAGCTGTTCATCTCCGTCAAGACGGTCGAAACCCACGCCTCGAACGTGCTCCGCAAGCTGCAGCTGTCCAGCCGCCACCAGCTGACCCGGTGGGCCGCCGACCGGCGCATGCTCTGAGCCGGCCGGCCGGCCGTCCAGTTCCGGCCACGGCACGGTGAGCCGGCACGGTGGCCGACGGTGCCGGCTCACCGTGCCGGGCGGCGTGCTGACCGGGGTCAGGTGTGGGCCAGCTCCCGTTCGTCTTCGGGTCGGTCGCCACCGGAGGTTGAAGTGACGGTCTGGTCGCCTGGTTCGACGGAGAACTGCGGGGTGATGCGGTCCAGCCACCTCGGGAGGAACCAGTTGGCATTCCCGAAAATGTGCATCAGGGACGGGACCAGCATCGTCCGCAGGATGAACGCGTCGAGGAACACCGCCGAGGCGAGGCCGGTTCCGAAGATCTTGATCGGTCGGCCCGGGCTGATCACGAAGCCGAGGAAGACGGCGATCATGATGAGCGCGGCGGCGGTGATGATGCCGCCGGTCTCGCCCTGCCCGAAGGTCACCGACCGCTGGTTGTCGCGGCTGTGCACCCACTCCTCATGCATGCGGCTGACCAGGAACACCTGGTAGTCCATGGACAGGCCGAACAGGATCGCGAACAGCATGACCGGTATCCAGGCGTCGATCGGGCCGCCCGGCCCGGCGCCCATGCTGTCGGAGAGCCAGCCGTACTGGAAGATCGCCACGACCAGACCGAACGCCCCGCCCGCGGCCAGCAGGTTCATGACCGCGGCGGTCAACGGGATGACCAGGCTGCGGAACGCGAGGAGCAGCAGGATGAACGACAGGCCGACCACGACCGCGATGAACAGCGGCATCTTGCGGGCCAGCACCGTGGCGAAGTCGACGTTGATGGCCGTGTCGCCGTAGGTGTAGATGCGGGTGCCCGTGCCGTTGTACAGCGGCGGCAGGGTGGTGGAGCGCAGGTGCCGGACCAGCGTGTAGGTCTTCTCCGACTGCGGTGACGTGGTCGTCTTGAAACTCACGAAGGCGATGTTCCTGGCCAGCGGGATCGTGCCCAGGCTGGCCGGGTCGATGCCCGGGACGGCGGCCAGCGTCTTGGTCACGCGCTGCAGGTAGGCCTGGTCCGAGGCGCCGGGGCCGCTCACGACGGCCTCCAGCGTGGAGTTGTAGCCGACGCCGAAGTTGGCGGAGATCAGGTCGTAGCCGGAGCGGGTCGTGGAGCTCTTCGGGTCGCTGCCCTGGTCGCTGGAGCCCAGGTTCAGCGAGAAGAACGGCAGCGCGATGGCGATCATCACCGCGCCGGAGGCGATCGCGACGACCACGCGGCGCCGGGCCACGAACTGGGACCAGCGGGCCCAGAATCCGACCGGGCGGTCGTCGATGAACTCACCGGCCCGCACGGCCGCCCGCTGGCGGCGGGGCAGCACCTTGAGCCCGAACAGGCTGAGCAACGCGGGCAGCAACGTGAGCGAAGCGATCATGGTGAAGCCGACCGCGAGCGCGGTCGCCACCGCCATGCCGTTGAAGAAGCTCACCCCGAGGGCGATGAGGCCGAGGATGGCGATGCACACGGTCGTGCCGGCGAACAGCACCGCGCGGCCGGACGTGTTGATCGCGTTCACGATCGAGTCCGGGATGGGCATGCCGCGGCGCAGATTGCGGCGATGTCGGGTGACGATAAACAGCGCGTAGTCGACGCCGACCCCGATCACCATCAGCTCGGCCAGGTACGGCGTGATGTTGGACACGTTGATGGCGTGGCTCAGGATGTAGATCACGCCGAGCCCGCTGACGAGCGCGACCACCGCGCTGGCCAGCGGCAGCACCGTGGCCGCGACGGTGCGGAACACCAGGGCCAGGATGATGAGCGCGGCCGCGAAGCCGATGAACACCGACGAGCCCGAACCGCTGCTCTGCCCGATGCCGGCGAAGGCGTTACCGGTGAACTCGACCTGCAGCGAGTTGCTGCGCAGGGTCTTGAGCTGGTCGTAGACGTTCGTGAACAGCTTGGCGTCGTAGTGGTCGTTCTCCCAGGTGACGGTGACCACGGCTGTGGTGGATCCGCGCGCGGTGTTGAGCAGCCGCGTATTCCCGGGCGCGACAGCCCCGCTCTTCGCGCAGTCGATCGACTCCCACGGCGACGCGATCATCGCCACATGGTTACCCGAGGTGCACACCTTGGTCAGGGCCGACCTCAGCTGCGCGGGTTCCCCGGTGAACGCTCCGGTCTTGTCCCTCAGCACGACCGTGCCCGGGGCGCCGTTCTGATTGTTCAGGCCCGCGTCCTTGAGCAGCTTCGCCACCGACGCGGTCTCGGTGTGGGGGAGGCTGAACGTGTCCTTGTACGAGGCCCCGCCCAGCGCCCCGGCGATCCCCTGCGCCGCGATGACGAAGACAATCCAGCCGGCGACGACGAGCCATCGACGCCGGACGGCGAGTTCGGCGATCCGCTTCATCAGTTTCTCCCGCTCAACGTCTGGCCACCGGCGAGCATCCTGGCATCGGCGGCCGCATCCAAGTCAGTGCCAGCTTCGCACATGCTCCCCGACCGTTGTTGTCCGGTAAGTGCCCCCGGGTCCGCGTGTCGGGGATCTGACACCGCCGTCGAGGTGTTCAGACCGGCCCGCGGCGGCCGGACCGGGGAGTTCAGGCGCCGGTGGCGAGTTCGAGGTCCGGGACGGCGGGCGGCGCCACGAGCAGGCGGCGCAGCGCGGTGCTGGTGCGGTGTGAGATCTCGGCGTCGAGGCCGGGCCGGGACCACACCGCGAGCTCGAGCGGGGCCGGGGTCGGCAGGTCGTAGCGGGCGACCAGGCCGACCGGGGTCTGGCCCAGCGTCGCCATCAGGGCGACCCCCAACCCGGCGCCGACCGCCGCCTGGACGCCGGCCAGCTGGATGGCCTCGGCCCCGATCACGGAGGCGACCGCGTGGCGCGACAGGGTCTGCAGCGCCCGGGTCCGCAGCGCGCAGGGATCGTCGAACGCCACGATCGGCACCGGCTGATGGGCCGGTGGCGGGGTCCACCCGGGCGCCGAGTACCACGTGAGCGTCAACTCGCCGACCGGCGTCGCGGCCGGGTCGTCGGCCGGGCCGAGCAGCAGGGCCAGATCGATGCGACCCGTGGCCAGCCCCTCGCGCAGCTTCGTCCCCCGGTCGATGCGGAACCGGACCTGGCAGTGGGGCAACGCCTGTTCCAGTTCGGTCGCGAGATGCGGCAGCAGTTGCGCCGCGGCGTGCTCGGTCGAGCCGATCACCACCGTCGCGTCGGTCTGGGCGCCGAAGCTGTGCACCGCCTCGTCGTGGCGCGCGAGGATGTGCCGCGCGTGGCTGAGCAGCTGCTGGCCGTCGGCCGTGAAACGCGAGCCGCGCCCCTGCCGCTCGACGAGGGTGCGACCGAGGGCGGACTCCAGGCGGCGGACGTGCTGGCTCACCGCGCCCTGACTGAGGTGCAGGGCGGCCGCGGCGCGCTGGAAGCCACCACAGTCCGCGACCGCCACGAAGCTGCGCAGCGGGGCGATGTCCAGGGTCCGAACCACGCCTAGCACACTACTCGACATTGTCTATCGATCTAGTCGAAAATAAATCATTAGACAACGTGATGGGTGACCGACACGAAGCGTAGTTGGACATTGTCGCCCTGACCTCGCAAGCTAGCTCTCATGACCCAGCCCGCCGCCGTGATGCTCACGTGCTGTCGCTGGCTGGACAACGCCCGCAGCGGCGCCACGCTCTGTCGCTGACCTCTTCGTAGTCGCAGCGGCGACGTCGAACGGTCCCTCCTTCGGCTCGGCCGCGGGGCGCGCCGCGGCGCGAATCCGCTCCCCTGACCGCCGGTGCTCCGCACGGTGGGCGGGTCGGGCCCGAACCCGGGATCCGAGCCGGGCCCGCACGGCCGGTCCACCGGTCGCACCCCGCTACCCCCCTCTTACTTCTCACCGCCCACCCCCATTTGATCCCTCACCTCCCAGCGAGGTCCGAAGGAAGGCATCACTATGTCTCGTCGCACCCTCAAGCTCGGTGCGATCCTGATCGGCGTCGGCGGCCCCGGGCAGCACAACACCTGGCTCAGCCCCGAGATACCCGGGAACGCCAGCGTCGACATCCGCTGGTACATCGCCCGGGCCCAGGAGGCCGAGGCGGCGAAGTTCGACCTCATCTTCATTGTCGACAGCCAGTTCATCACCCCCGATTCCCCGAACCACTACCTGAGCCGGCTCGAGCCGCTGACCCTGTTGTCGGCCGTCGCCGTCCACACCGACCACATCGGCCTGGTGGGCACGATCACGACCTCCTACAACGAGCCGTTCAACGTCGCCCGCCGCCTCGCCTCGCTCGATCACATCAGCGGCGGCCGCGCGGGCTGGAACGTCGTCACCAGCGGCGACGGGGGAACCGCGGGCAACTACAGCCGCGACGAGCACTACGACTACGCGACCCGCTACGGCCGCGCGCTCGAGCACGTGGGGGTCGCCCAGGCACTCTGGGACTCCTACGAGGCCGATGCGTTCCCGCGCGACAAGCAGCGCAACGTCTTCTTCGACCGCACCCGTCAGCACCAGCTGAACCACAAGGGTGAGTACTTCTCGGTCGTCGGCCCGCTGAACCTGGAGCGCACGCCGCAGGGCCAGCCGGTGATCTTCCAGGCCGGCGACTCCGAAGAGGGTCGCGACCTGGGCGCGAGCGTCGCCGACGCGGTCTTCACCCACGCGCAGACGGTCGAACAGGGTCAGGCGTTCCGGGCCGACCTGCGGGAGCGCGCCGCGGCGAAGGGCCGGGACGCGGAAAACCTGCTCATCATGCCGGGCATCTTCCCGATCATCGCCGACACCGACGAGGAGGCCCGGGCCCAGGAAGACGCGATCCTGGGCGGCAAGAGCTTCGACCGGGCGCTGGCCGAGCTGGGCCGGCCGTTCGGCTGGCATGACTTCTCCCGGTACGACCTGGACGCGCCGTTCCCCGAGGCCGAGGTCGCCGAGGCCGGGCAGCGCAGCTTCCGCACCCATGCCGAGGCCATCAAGAAACTGGCCCGGGACAACCACCTGACGCTGCGCCAGGTGGTCGAGCATCAACTGCAGGCCGCCCGCTCGCCGTTCGTCGGTTCGCCGCTCACGGTGGCCAACGAGATTCAGCGCTGGTTCGAGGCCGGGGCCTTCGACGGCATCAACATCAGCGTCACGGTACCCAGCGACTTCGCCCGTTTCACGGACGAGGTGCTGCCGATCCTGCGGGAGCGCGGCGTCGTGCGCGACGAGTACGAGTCGACCACCCTGCGCGGAAACCTCGGCCTGCCCATCCCCGAGAACCGTCACAGCGCGGCCCGCGGTGGGCCGGACCAGGCCGACCCGGCCCCGACCAGTCCCAGCACCGGGACCGATGCCACCACCCCGACCGATGCCACCGCTCCGACCAGCCCGGTTCTCGTCCCGTGACCGCGGGCGATCCCACCCAGAAAGAGAAAACGATGACCCCCGCACGACGCACCCCGCGCGCCCGCCCGGCAACCTGGATGGCGGCCCTGGCGGCCTCCTCGGCCGTTGTGCTCAGCGCCTGCGCCGGCAGCGGCGGCGGCGCGGCAGCGGGGGGGAGCGGCGGCGGATCGCCCACCCTGAAGTGGGCCGCCTCGTACTTCCCGACGCACTGGGACCCGGTGGTCGGGGGCAGCGGAGCCCAGTTCCGGGAGCTGGCCCTCGTGTACGCGTCGCTGACCAAGACCGACGCCAACGGCAACGCCGTCCCGGACCTGGCCGAGAGCTGGAAATACAACAGCGCCGGTACCGAGGTCACGTTCCATCTGCGCCCGAACCTGACCTTCAGCGACGGCACGCCGGTGAACGCCGCGGCCGTCAAGGACGCCATCGAGCGCGCCAAGACGCAGAAGAACTCGGCCCTGTTCGGCGACCTCACCTCCATCAAGGCGGTCACGACCAGCGGTGACCTGGACGTGCTGGTCCACCTGACCCAGGTTGACTATCAGATTCCGCTGCTGCTGGGCGAGCGGGTGTTGCAGGTCGCGAGTCCCAAGGCGGCGGCCGACCCGACGAAGCTGGACCAGGCCCCGGTCGGGGCCGGGCCGTTCACCGTGACCCAGCTGATCCCGGGCACCAAGGCGGTCCTGAAGAAGAACCCCACCTACTGGGACGCCAAGGACATCCACTTCGACAATGTGCAGCTGATCTCGGCCTCTGATCCCTCGACGGTGGTCGCGGGCCTGCAGACCGGCACGTACAACTTCGCCGACCTCCCCGCGAGTCAGGCCAAGGCGGCCACCGCCGCCGGCCTCGACGTCTTCGTGCAGCCCGGCTTCAACGCCAGCAACATCAGCGTCAACGTCAACAAGGCACCGTTCACCAACCCCAAGGTCGTCGACGCCGTCCGGTACGCCATCAACCGCAAGGAGTTCGTCGACAAGCTCACCTTCGGCTACGGCCAGGCCACCGACCAGCCTTTCCCGCCGGGCTACGTGGCCTACGACCCGCAGTCGGGGGACCTGTACCCGTACAACCCGGCCAAGTCGAAGCAGCTGCTGGCCGAAGCCGGCTACAAGCCGAATCAGATCTCCCTCCAACTGGTGACCCTGACGGACGACCCGGCCGCGGAGATCGTGCAGTCCCAACTCGCGGCCGTCGGGATCAAGGTGAGCATCAAGGTCGACAAGAACTGGGCGACGCCCTTCTTCGCGAAGGACCTGACGTTCTCCCTCTACGGCACGACCGGGCGCGACTCGGCTGTCCAGACGCTCACGGCGCACTTCGGCCCCAACGGCGTGTTGAACCTCAGCTCGCCCTACGAACCGGCGGGCTTCGAAGCGGCGGTGGCCAAGGTTCGCCAGACCCCGCTGGACTCGCCCAACTACGCCAAGGTGCTGCAGGCCGCCACGCGGGCCGGACTGCAGAGCAAGGCCCTGATCTTCGACTACTCCGCGCCGAACCTGTTTGCCAAGAGCAAGTCCATTTCGAACCTGCCGAAGAACCCCGCCCACATCGACTGGAACGGCGTGACCATCAGCGACTGACGCCCATCCAGCTGAGATTCCCAAGGGTTCGTTGACATTCATCGACCTTCATCGAGAGGAGGCAACCTCATGGCGGTGAGCGCGGCTACCTACCCGTTCGTTTCCGGTCGGCGCCCTGGGGTCGTCGCGGCCAGGGTGCGGCGGGCGGCCGGCCGCACCCTGGCCACCCTCGCCCGCTCGGTCGCGATCTTCGTCCCGGTTTTCCTGGTGGCGACGTTCGTAACCTTCTCGCTGCGCGCCCTGAGCGGTCTCAGCCCGGCCCGTCTCCAACTGGGCGAGGACGCGACGCCGCAGGCCATCCACAACATCGAGAGCCAGTGGGGCCTGGACCGCCCGTTCCTGGCCCAGTACGGGAGCTGGTTCGACCATCTGCTGCATGGCAACCTCGGCCGCAGCTGGTCCAGCGGAGTGAGTATCACGCAACTGCTCGGGGACGGCCTGACCATCAGCCTGTCGGTGAGCTTTTTCGCCCTGATCATCGGGGTGGTGTTCGGCTTCGCCTTCGGCACCCTCGCCGCGGTGCGCCGCACCACCTGGATCGACCGGGTCATCACCGGATTCATGACGGTCATCTCGGTGATGCCGCCGTTCGTGGTCGGCATCATCCTGGTGGAGGTCTTCGCCGTCGGGTTGGGCTGGTTTCCCTCCGCCGGCTATGTGCCGGCCAACCAGGGCTTCGGGCTGTGGCTGGCCCACATCACGCTGCCGGCCGTGGCCCTGAGCTTCGACGCCATTTCCGTTGTCGCCCGGCAGTTGCGGTCCGGTCTGATCGCCGCCTACCGGGAGAACTACGTGACCGGGGCGATCGTGCGGGGGCTGAGCCCGCGGCGGATCTTCTTCCGGCATGTGCTGCGTAACGGGGCCGGCCCGGCCCTGTCGGTCCTCGGCGCGCGGTTCCCCGTCATCATCGGCGGCTCCGTCGTGACCGAATGGATCTTCGGGTTGCAGGGTTTCGGCCGTTTCGCGAACGACGCGGCCCAGCAGGGTGATGTACCCGCCGTGCAGGGCGTGCTGGTGGTCTCGATCCTGCTGGTCGTCAGCTTCAACCTGATCATCAACGTCGTGCTGGGCCGGGTCACCCCGGCCTCGCAGCGGGGGGTGTGACATGGTCCGCCGGGTCCTGAGTCTGGTGTCGGCCCGGATCGCCGCCGGCGTCCTGTTCGTGATCGTCTTCCTGGCCGTCTTCGGCAAGCTCCTCGCCCCCCAGGACCCGCTCGCCGGCGGCCCGCAGCAGCTGGCCGGAGCGTCCTGGCACCACTGGCTCGGGACGGACTACCTCGGCCGGGACGTGTTGAGCCGACTGCTCGAGGGGTCGCGCATCAGCGTGCTGGGCTCGGTCGAGGTCGCGCTGATCGCGCTGGTCGTCGGGGCCGTGCCGGGCATTCTGTCGGTGTATCTCGGCCGGGCGTTCGAGTGGCTGACGCTGCGGGTCGCCGACACGCTGATCGCTCTGCCGTTCCTGGTCTTCGCGGTCGCGGTGACCGCGCTGCTGGGCAACGGCATCTCGCAGGCGATGATCACCGTCGGGGTGCTGATCTCCCCGCTGTTCTACCGGGTCTCGCGGGCCGCGACACTGGCCGTCGCGCGCTCGCAGTACGTCGAGGCGGCGTTGATCTCCGGCGCCTCCATCGGCTGGATCGTGCGCCGGCACGTCTGGGTGAAGGTGCTGCCGCCGATCGCGGTGGCGCTGGCCCAGACCGTCGGCATCGGTTTCGTCGTCGTCTCCAGCCTCACCTTCCTCGGGATCGGCGTTCAGCCGCCCGCGCCGACCTGGGGTGGTCTGCTGGCCTCCGACCTGCGCTACCTGCACTACCAGCCGTACGCCCCGGTCGCTCCGATCGTGCTGATCATGGCGACCGTCTGGGGCTGCAACCAGCTGGCCGACGCGATCCGGGATGTCTCCGGTGAGGCGGGACGCGCGCTGTTGAACACCCGTAGGGCGCGCGTCAACCGGGTCGCCGATCGTGAACCCGTTTCCGTCGAAGGTGGTGCCCGATGACGCCGGTCCCCGAAGGTGTCCCCGAAAGCGCGGTGCTGGCGCTGCGCGACGTCCGGATCCGGGACGAGGTCAACGACCGCGAGATCGTGCACGGCGTCTCCTTCGAGCTCACGCCGGGTCGGGTGGTGGGCATCGTCGGGGAATCCGGCAGCGGCAAGACGCTCACCTGCCGGGCGGCGCTGGGGATCCTGCCCGAGCACTTCGTGGTGTCCGGCGGCTCCATCGAGATCACCGGCCACGACATCGCCGGGCTCACCCCGGCCCGGTGGGTGGACCTGCGCGGCGGGACCATCAGCGCGGTCTTCCAGGACCCGGCGTCCTACCTGAACCCGTCGATCCCGGTCGGCCGGCAGATCGCCGAGGTCAGCCGGGTGAAGAAGGGGTTGAACCGGCGGGCCGCGCGGCACCGGGCGCTGGAGCTGCTGGCCGCCGTGCGCCTGCGCGACCCGGAGCTGGTCTACGGCCAGTTCACCTTCGAGCTGTCCGGCGGCATGCTCCAGCGGGTCCTCATCGCGGCGGCGATCGCGGCCGGCCCGAAGGTCCTCATCGCCGACGAGGCGACCACCGCCTTGGACGTCACCGTCCAGGCCGAGATCCTCGACCTGCTGGCCGACCTGCGCGAACGGACCGGGCTCGCGCTCGTGGTCGTCTCCCACGACCTGGCCGTCGTCGCGCAGGTGTGCGACGAGGTGCTGGTCATGCGTTCCGGTGAGGTGGTCGAGCAAGGCCCGACCGCGCAGGTCCTCTACCAGCCGCGGCACGAGTACACCCGGCTGCTGATCGACGAACACGAGCAGTACGGCCTGGACCGGTTCCTGGACGCTCCCGCGGCCGACGCTCCCGAGGTTGACGGCTCCGGCGACCACCTGGGCGCTGGCGAGAAGGAGTTGGACCGTGTCCGCTGACCCGGCCGCGCCTGGGTACGCCGGTCCCGGGCGTCCCGTTCTCGAGGTCACCGATCTCGAGGTGCACTACGGGCTGCGGCGGCGTCGGCGTCGGGTGCTGCAGGGGGTCTCCCTGTCGGTGGCGCGGGGCGAGACCGTCGGCGTGATCGGGGAGACCGGTTCGGGTAAATCCACGTTCGCCCGGGCCGTCCTCGGACTCGTCCACGCGTCGGCCGGCCGCATCCGCATCGACGGCGAGGACGTGACCGGTTACTCCCACCGGCAGTGGCGGGCGCTGCGCCGCCGGGGGGTCGTCCAGTACGTCTTCCAGGATCCGCTGCGCAGCCTCGACCCGGACCTCGCCATCGAGGAGTCGCTGATCGAGCCGCTGCTCGTCCAGGGCGTGGGCCGGGCCGAGGCGGTGGCCCGGGCCCGGCGCTACCTGGCCCGCGTCCACCTGGACGAGGACCTGCTCAGGCGGCTGCCGGGCGAACTGTCGGGCGGGCAGCGCCAGCGGGTCACGGTCGCCCGGGTGCTGGTCACCGAGCCGGCGCTGATCATCCTCGACGAACCGGTGAGCGGCCTGGACTCGGCCAACCGGGTGCAGGTGCTGCAGATCCTCAAGGACCTGCGGGACTCCGGGGTGGCCCTGGTGTTCATCTCCCACGACCTGGGCTCGGTCGCCGGGGTCGCCGACCGCATCGCCGTGCTCTACGAGGGCGAGATCGTGGAGGTGGCGGCCGCCCGCACCGTCATCAACGCGCCCCGGCACGTCTACACCCGGCTGCTCGTCGGGTCGGCTCCGACGCTGCGCTCCGCCGCCGCCGACCGCGCCGGGCGGGACGCCCTGCGCGCCCGGCTGCGGGTCTGACCCCACCGACCGGACACCTGTCATCAGACCCGGCGGCAGCGACGACCGGCCAGCGAGAGACCTCCGGAAAGGAACCTCATGACCCGCAAGATCCGGCTCGCGCTGCGCGCCTACGGCGTCGGCGGCCCCGGCCAGCACAGCCTGTGGAAGGACCCGCGGGTCCCGAAGAACGCGAGCACCGACATCCGGTGGTACATCGCGCAGGCCCAGGCCGCCGAGCACGCCAAGTTCGACGCGTTCTTCATCGTCGACAGCCAGTTCATCAACGCGACCTACCCGGCCCACTACCTCAACCGGCTCGAACCGCTGACCCTGCTGTCGGCTGTCGCGGTGCACACCACCCACATCGGCCTGGTCGGCACGCTGAGCTCGACCTACAACTCGCCGTTCAATCTGGCCCGCCGGTTCGCCTCCCTCGACCACATCAGCGGTGGCCGGGCCGGCTGGAACGTCGTCACCAGCTTCGACACCGGCACCAGCCGGAACTACGGCCTGGACGAGCACCTGGACTACGCGACCCGCTACGGGCGGGCCCACGAGGCGGTCGCGGTGATCCGCGGCCTGTGGGACTCCTACGAGGACGACGCCTTCCCGGCGGACGTGGAGCGTGGGATCTTCCTGGACCCGGCCAAGCTGCACGCTCTCGATCACGTCGGCGAGCATTTCAAGGTCGCGGGCCCGCTCAACCTGTCCCGGTCGCCGCAGGGCCAGCCGGTGATCTTCCAGGCCGGGGTCTCCGAGGACGGTCGCAATCTGGCCGCCCACGTCGCCGAGGGGATCTACGCGCCGGGCGGCTCGCTGGCCGAGACCCAGGCGTACTACGCGGACATCAAGCGGCGGACGGCGGCCGCCGGTCGCAACCCGGAGCACGTCCTGATCTTCCTGGGGGCCAATCCGGTCGTCGCGGGCACCGACGAGCAGGCCCGGCGGCTGTCCCGGGACGTCTTCGAGGCCGACAACGACTTCGACCGCAAGCTCGCGTTCCTGGGCCGCGGCTTCGGGGCCTACGACTTCAGCCAGCACGACCTGGACGCGCCGTTCCCGGACGTCGCGGCGCTGGCCGAGAAGGGCGGGCGGACCCGCGGCACCGAAATCGTGCGCCGCGCCCGCGCCGAGGGGCTGACCCTGCGCCAGACCGTGGAGGTGTTCACCGACTACCAGCCCTCGCCGTTCGTCGGCGCCCCCGACACCGTGGCCGCCACGATCGGGCAGTGGTTCGACGCCCGGGCGTTCGACGGCCTCAACCTGGGCTTCCGCACGTCTGAGGACCTGGAGCGGTTCGTCGCCGACGTCGTGCCGCTGTTGCAGAAGCGCGGCTTGTTCCGGACCGGGTACGAGGCCGACACCCTGCGCGGCAACCTCGGGCTGCCGGTCCCCGCCAACCGTCACACGCTCGAGCGCGGGCTCGTCAGCGCCGAAGCCTGAGGAGGCCCGCCATGCCCGAGAACCAGCTGTCCGAGAACCTGTTGTCCGAAAACCAACTTTCTGTTACCGGCGACCGCGACGTGCACATCGTGCACTTTCCCGCCGGGACGCCGCCGGACGAGGTGGACGTGCTCGTTGTCGGGGCCGGTCCGGTCGGCCTGTCGGCCGCCGTGGATCTCACCGGCCGGGGCGTCGACGTCGCGGTGGTCGACGCCCGGCGGGCCGCGACGCTCGTGCGGGCCGGCGCGATGGGCCACACGCCCCGGGTGGTCGAGCATTTCCGCCGCTGGGGGCTGCTCCAGCGGATCCGGGACGAGTGGACGTTCCCGCCCGAGTGGAACCAGGGGATCCGGCTCCTCACGTCCCTGGTCGGCCACGAACTCGTGCCGACCGCGCGGCGCGGGTTCACCGACCCCGGCCGCGGGGGCCATTCGCTGGCCGACCCGATCCGCCGCCCGCAGACCGCGTTGCAACAGGCGTTCCTGCATCATCTGGAGCTGCACGGCGTCACCGTCGCCGGCGGGTGGCGGGTCGAGGCCCTGGCCGAGACCACCGACGGGATCACCACCGAGGTCGTCGACCCGGATACCGGGCAGCGGCGGACCATCCGGTCGCGGTACGTGATCGGTGCCGACGGCGGCCCGAGCACCGTGCGGGCCCGGGCCGGCATCGCCCGCGAAGGTGAGTACGCACGGCAGAAGCAGCTGCGCCTGATCGTGCGGACCGGGGACATCTCCGAGCAGGTCGGGGCCGCGCCGAGCGGCACCAACATCGTGTTCAACCAGCAGGCGGCCGGCTTCCTCGCGGCGGTCAGCACCCGCGAGTGGCGGGTCTACAGCGAGCCGTTCCCGCTCGACTACGAGCCGACCGAGGCGGAGCTGCTGGCCACCGCGCGGGCGGCGTTCGGCTTCGACCTGGGCCTCGAGCTGGTGTCGGCCACCACCTTCTACCGGGCCAGCCGGGTCGCCGAGACGTTCCGCCGCGGTCGGGTGGTGCTGGCCGGCGACGCGGCGCACGTCCGCACCCCGGGCGGCAACCTCGGCGAGGGTTTCGGCGACGTGGCCAACCTCGGCTGGAAACTCGCCGCCGTGTTGGCCGGCCACGCCCCGGAGACGCTGCTGGACTCCTACGACCAGGAGCGGCGCCGGCACAACTGGCGTGTCGCCGACCACGCCCTGGAGCGCTCCCGGCGCAGCCGGGAGACGCTGGAGGCCATCCGCGGGATCGGCGTGCCCGACGACGACGACCTGAGCCCCGACGCCGGGCGCCGGCGCACCGAGATCGGCACTCTCATCACCGCCGAGCGCGGTGAGGCGGCCGGGGTGGTGTTCGACGAGCGCTACGACGCCTCGGGCGTGATCTGGTATGAACCGGACCAGCTGGCGCAGGAGACGCCCTGGTCGCCGGAGCGTTACGAGGCCGACCCGCGCCCTGGGCACCGGGCCCCCGACGGCTACGTCGACCCGTGGGGCGGCACGCTCTACGACCGGATCGGCACGGGTTTCGCGCTGCTGGTGTTCACCGGCGACCGGAGCGTGGAGCAGGCGTTCGCCGCCGAGGCCGCCGCCCGGGCGCTGCCGTTCACGGTCATCCACCTCACCGACCCGGCCGTCGGGGAGCTGTACGGCGCGGACAACGCGCTGGTGCGGCCCGACCAGCACGTCGCCTGGCGCGGCGCCCGGCTGCCGGCCGGCGGGGCGGCCGCGGTGCTCGACCTCGTCCTCGGCGGGCCGCCGGCCGACGGGACCGCGCCGAGCGGGGCGGGGTCGACCGGGTCGATCGCCGACCCGACCACGGCCGACCGCGAACGGCCGGCCGACGCCGGCCTCGTGCCGGTACCCGCCGGCTGAGCGCCCGACCGCCCCGATCCCACCCGACCGCGACGATCCCACCCCACCGCGACGACAGGGCACCCCCGACATGTCACCTGACCGGCCCAGGCAGATCCGCCTGAACCTCAATCTGCAGACCGCCGGCCGCCACGACGCGGCCTGGAAGACACTCGAGGACACCGCGGGCCTCGTCACGGACGTCGACTACTACATCTCCATCGCCAAGCTCGCCGAGCAGGGCAAATTCGACGCGATCTTCCTCGCCGACTCGCTCGGCTCGCTGGGCGCGGAATCCGTCCGTCGCCCCTGGCGGGGGCTCGACCCGACCGTCCTGCTGGCCGCGATCGCCCGGGACACCGACCGCATCGGGCTGGTGTCGACCGTCCACGCGATCTACGGACACCCGTTCGGCGTCGCCCGCCAGCTCGCCAGCCTCGATCACGTCAGCCACGGGCGCGCCGCGTGGAACATCATCACCAGCCAGAATCCGCCCACCCTCGAGGCCCTCGGGCTGTCGGGGACGCTCGACCACGACCCGCGTTACCGCAAGGCCGAGGAGTTCGTCACGATCGTGACCCGGCTGTGGGAGTCGTTGCCGCCGACCGCGATCGTGAACGACAAACCGGCTGACCTCTTTATCGACAAGGCAAAAACGAACCCCGTCGAATACGACGGCGAGTTCTACTCCACCCATTCGGTGCTCCCGCTCCCCGGGGGCTACGCGGGACGGCCGGTGCTGTTCCAGGCCGGCGCGTCGGGTCACAGCCGCGCATTCGGCGCGCGGTGGGCCGACGCGTTGTTCACCGGGCAACGTACGAAGGATCTGGCCCGGCGTTTCTCGACCCAGGTGAAGGGGCTGGCCGCCTCCTACGGCCGCGACCCCGACAAGCTGGTCGTGCTCCCCGGCCTGTGGGTGATCGTCGGGTCGACCGAGGCCGAGGCCCGGCAGCGCAAGGACGCGCTCGACGCTCAGCTCGACGCCGACTACCTGCTCGACCAGCTGGCCGAGCGCCTGGGCATCGCCCCGGCGGAACTCGAACTGGACGCTGAACTGCCTTACGGCAAGCTCGCGGACGGGCCCGGCTCCTCGGTGCTGGCCCGCCACCGCGAGCAGATCGTCACGGAGGCCCGCGACCGTCGGCTGACCGTGCGCCAGCTGTTGTTCAACAATCTCAGCGGTGGCCATCGCATCCTGATCGGCACCCCGGAACAGATCGCCGACAACATCATCGAATGGGTCGACGACGGCGCTTCCGACGGCTTCAACATCAATATCGACGTTCAGACCGAAGGCCTCGAACGTTTCATCGACGGCGTCGTCGTCGAGCTGCAGAAGCGCGGGCGGTTCCGGACCGATTACGAGTACGACACATTCCGCGAGAACCTGGGCGTCGCCTGATGTGCGGCCCGGAAGGGAGATCCACATGACGTCACCCGCTGGCCGGCCGCGTTTCCGGCTCGGATTCCTCACCCACGTCCAGGGCCGGGGCGACGACCTCACGGCGACCTACCGCAACGCCCAGGAGCTGTTCGTCGTCGCCGACGAGCTCGGTTTCGACGTCGGCTGGGTGGCCCAGCACCACGTCTCCCTGGGCGGCGGCGGGCTCCCGTCGCCGTGGACGTTCCTCGCCCACGCCGCCGCGCGGACCAGGCGGATCCGACTCGCGACCGCGATCACCATCCTGCCGCTGGAACATCCGGTGCGGCTGGCCGAGGACGTCTCGGTCGTCGACACCCTCAGCGGCGGCCGCGTTGAGATCGGGGTCGGCAGCGGGTTCAGCGCGCTTGAGTACGCCGCGTTCGGCCGCGACGCGGAGCGTAAGCGGGAGCTGACCAGCGAAGGGCTGGCCGTGCTGCGCAAGGCGTTGGCCAACGAGGAGGTCGGCACGCCCGGCTTCCGGATCCTGCCCCCGGCCGCCGACTTCACCGACCGGATCTGGCAGGGCGTGTTCAGCCGGCCAGGCGCGGCCTACGCGGCCACCGGCGGCTCGAACCTGCTGCTCAACCGGGCCACCTACGGCTACGACGAGCCGACCGACGAGGTCCAGCGGCCCTGGGCCGACGAGTTCCTGGCCACCTGGAGCCGGCCGCGCGCACCCCGGATCGGGCTGTCCCGGCTCGTCTTCCCGGCGGCCGACAAGCGCCGGGCGGTGGAACAGATCGAGGCCGGGGTGCTGCAGTCCAGCCGCGCGATGGTCGAGCGCGGCGCGTTCCCGGCCGGGCTGACGCTCGAGGGATACCTGCGGCGTTTCCACGCTTTCTACGGCCACCCCGACGAGGTGATCGCGGGGTTGCGGGCGGAGAAGGTGCTGCCGGTCGCCACCGATCTGATCACCCAGTTCAACCCGGGTGTACCCGACCACGACGCGGCGATCCGGGCGCTGGAACTCATCGCCACCGAGGTCGCCCCGGCCCTGGGCTGGCAGCCCGCGCCCGCCGTATCTGCCGCATCCGGCGCCGGGCCCACCGGCCCGGCCGAACTGGCTGGAGTCTGACGTGAGCGAGACCACCGACCTGGACGTCCCTACCGACCTGGACGTCCCCAGCGACCTGGACGTCCCTACCGACCTGGACGTCCCTACCGACCTGGACGTCCCCACCGACCTGGATTTCACCGGGCCCGACGGGCTGCGGACCCGGGGCACGGTCCTGGTCGTACCCGGTCGCGGTGAGAGCCCGGCCACCTACCGGCGCTTCGGCCGGCGGCTGGCCGCCGACTCCTACCGGGTACGGGTGCTGTCCGCGCCCGTCATCGACGGGGCCGACCTGCCCGGCACGCTGGACCGGTTCGCCGGGCAGCTGACTGATGCGGTCGCGGGCCTCGGCGCCGACGGGCCCGCGCGGCCGCTCGTGCTGGTCGGTTCGGACACCGGAGCCGCCGCGATCGCCGCGCTGGCGGTCCGGGTGGCCCGGTCGGCGACCCCGGGCGTCGGCTGGTGGCCGCAGGCGCTCGTGCTGGCGGCGCTGCCGGGTTACGGCGCGCATCCGGTCGGCGGCTGGGACGAGGAACTCGACGCCCGCACCCACTGCACCGTCCACCGCGGCGTGCTCAGCAACGACCGGTCGGTGCCGCGCGGCTCGCTGTCCGACCCGGTCCCGAGCGAGCTGCTCGACGAGGCCTATGACGGCGCGGTCGATCTGCCCCGGCTGGTACTGGTCGGCGACGCGGACCCGCTGGCTGACCGGTCGGCGTTGACCCGGTCGGCGAAGGCGCTGCGGCGGGTTCGGCTGGTGGTCGTGCGCGGCGCCCACCACGACGTCATCAACGACCTGCAGCACCGGTCGGTCGCCGCCCAGGTCGTCACCTTTCTGGAGGCACTGCGCAACGAGCCGTCCCTGGAGCCGCTCATCGAGGTGGAATCCAGCGCGTGGTGACCGGCCGCCGGGGACGGCGCATCGACGCCGCGATCCCCAGTGACGGCCGGATCGGCCGTGACAACCGGCCGTGACAACCGGCCGTGACGACGCCCGACGATCAGGAGATGCAGATGACCACCACAATCCCGGTCCTTGACGAGCGGCGGCTGCGGCACGTTTTCGGCGCGTTCCCCTCCGGCGTCGCCGCCGTCGCCGCGCTCGTGGACGGGGCGCCGGTCGGTATCGCGGCCAGCTCGTTCACTTCCGTATCCCTGGACCCGCCGCTGGTGTCCTTGTGTATAGCCCGCAGCTCCACCACCTGGCCGCTGCTGCGGGCGGTCCCCCGGCTCGGCGTCAGCATCCTGAGCGCCGCCCAGGAGCGCGCGGGCCGGCAGCTCGCGGCCCGCCGGGCCGACCGGTTCGCCGAGCTCTCGTGGCGGCCGACCGCCGACGGCGCGGTGCTCCTGGACGGCGCCAGCGGGTGGCTGGAGACGAGCATCGAGCAGCAGGTGCGGGCCGGAGACCACGACATCGTCGTGTTGCGGGTCCGCGACCTGGACGCCGACCACGACATCAACCCGCTGGTGTTCCACGCCAGCCAGTTCCGGCGGCTGGAACCGTGACGGTCGCCGCGCCAGCCGACCCCGATCAGAGAGCAGACCCGTGAGCACCGTGATCGTCGTCGGCAACCCCAGGCCGCGCTCGCGCACCTTCCACGCCGCCCACCTGGTGGTGGAGAAGCTCACCGGCCGCGCGCCGGACGAGGTGTTCGATCTGGTCGATTTCGGTGCGGCGCTGTTGGACTGGAAGGACCCGGCCGTGGCCCGGGCGGTCGCCGAGGTCCAGGCCGCCGACCTGCTGATCGTGGCCAGTCCCACCTACAAGGCCACCTATACCGGTCTGTTGAAGCTGTTCCTGGACCGCTTCGGCGCCGGATCGCTGGCCGGGACCACCGCCGTGGCCTTGATGCTCGGCGGCGATGGGCGCCATGCGCTGGCTCCCGAGGCGTTCCTCAAGCCGGTACTGGCCGAGTTGGGCGCGTCGAGTCCCACCCGCGGGCTGTTCCTGCCCGAGTCCGACTACGCCGAATCCGAGGCCCTCACGTCGTGGCTGGAGCTGGCCCGGGTCCAGCTGCGGGCGGCCCTGGTGAGCGCCGCGTAGCGAAGTCAAGGGTGAAGTTCCAGGTCGATGAACTCCATCGCGCCGTGACCGTCGAAGGTCTCGGTGTGGCGTCCGGTCTCGACGAATCCGGCCCGGCGGTAGAGGCGGATCGCGCGCTGGTTGAACGCGGCGACGTCGAGTACGACCCGCCGGGGTGAGTAGCGAGTCTGAAGATGGTCGAGCCCGACGCGTACGAAGGACTCGCCGAACCGCCGTCCGGTGAGATCCGGGCGAAGGCCGAGCCCGAAAACGAATGCGTCCTCGCCGTGCTCGAAGTAGTAGAAGCCGAGCAGCGAGCCGTCGTCGTCCCGGACGGCCAGGAACCGCTCGGGGTTCTTCACCGGCTGGCCGTCGTCGTTGTAAAAGTCATACGGCGGCGGATAGCGCCATCCGGCCCGTTCCCGGAACATGCCCCCGTCGGCGGGTTCGAGCCTCATCCCGCCGCTCCTCCAGCCGCCTTGAGCAATCATCCTCACAGAAATTACCTACCGCCCCGGAGTCCGGCCGGCCACCGCCGTACGCACGCGGTCCCT
>JAMFSN010000177.1 GCA_026225295.1 Frankia alni | reverse complement strand
GCTCCCGACAGCACCGCTGTCCGCGTTGCTCTGTGGCGGGCGATGCACGTCCAGGTCGATCCGCCACCCCACGTGCTCGCGGATGAGATCGGCCTGCGGCTGGCGGCCCCGGAGGAGGGCTGGCGGGCCCGCCCGGATATGGACCCGGCCGGCACCAGCGGATTTCGGGCGGCCATTGTGGCCCGGGCTCGTTTCATCGATGATCTGGTGGCCGAGCAGGCCGGCCGGGGCGTCGCCCAGTATGTCGTGCTGGGGGCCGGCCTGGATACGTTCACCCAGCGCCGGCCGGAGGTCGCCGCCCGCCTGAACGTTTTCGAGGTCGACCAGCCCGGTCCCCAGGCCTGGAAGCGGGAACGGCTGCTGGCGCTCGGTTTCGGCATTCCGGACGGGTTGCGGCTGGTGCCGGTCGACTTCGAGGCGAGCGGATCGTGGTGGCGGCAGCTGACCGCGGCCGGTTTCGATCCCGGTCGGCCCGCGGTCGTCGCTTCCACCGGCGTGACCATGTATCTGACCAGAGCGGCGACCGCGGCGACCTTGCGTCAGCTGGCCGGGCTCGCGCCCGGTTCGACGGTGGCGATGACGTTCATGCTGCCGACCGAGCTGGTCGACGACGCCGATCGGGCCGGGCTGCAGAGGTCTACGAAGGGCGCGCGCGCATCGGGAACGCCGTTCATCAGCTTCTACCCGCCGACCGAAATGCTGGCCGCGGCCCGCGAAGCCGGTTTCCCGGACGCCCGGCACGTGTCCGGGTCGGCGCTCGCCGAACGCTACTTCGCCGACCGGGCCGACGGCTTGCGCCCGTCGACCGGAGAGGATTTCCTCGTCGCCACCACGTGAGGTCAGGCCGGTCCAGTAGCGGCCAGGGCGTCGCCCAGGGGGGTGCGGCGGTACAGGATGGATCGACCGGAGCGGGCTTTGTCAAGGAGGCCGGCCCGGCGCAGGATCGTCAGGTGGTCACCGACCGCGCCGGTGGCCAGGCCGAGGCTGCGGGCCAGGTGGGTGGTGCTGGCCGGCTCGGCCAGGGCCACGAGCAGCCGGGCCCGGGTCCGGCCGAGCAGATCGGCCAGCGCGCCCGACTCAGCCGGTGGCCGCGCCGCCCAGAGGGCGGCGGTCCCCCGGGCCGGGTAGATCAGCGTCTTCGGCCAGGGATCTTCGAGGTGGGCCGCGACGCCCGGCCCGAGGAACACCGAAGGGATGAGGAGCAGTCCCTCGCCGTGCAGGGTGACCGTCTGGTTCTGCGGCGATCCTCGAAGTTCGATCGCCCCGTCGCCCCAGCGCAGCTGGGGGTGCAGATCGTCGAGGGCAGCGGCCCAACCGGCGCCACCGAGTCGCCCGGCCCGGTGCACCACGTCGCGTTCGCAGATGGCGCGCAGATGGAGCCAGTCGGCGGCCAGCAGCTCCCGCCAGGCCCGCGTGAGGGCGTCGGCGATCCGGTCGACGACGTCGTCGCCGTGCAGGACCGCGAGCACCCGCTGGTCGGTGGCCGGGCGACGATCCAGGCAGCGCGCGATCTCCCGGCGGGCCTGCGCGAGCGGGGTGGCCCGGACCGTGAGCAGGTCGTCCGCGACGGTCTGGGCCAGGGTCCGGGGCGGCGGGGCGATGAATTCGGGTCCGTAGAAGCGGCTCTGCAGGGCCAGGACCGCATCGAGATCGGTGTCGCGGCGCAGCTGCCGGTAGGCCGGCGCCAACCGTTCCGCCCAGCCGGCGGGTAGCCGGGGGCGACGCCGGCCCGACAGGGTGCGCAGCAGGAAATCGAGCTCGAGCAGCGGGGAGATCGCAAACCGGCTGTGCAGCAACTCCTCGGTTCCCACCGCGAATCGCAGCACCCTCCGACCTTACGTCCACGAACGTAGAGATCGCCGTGCTCGGAAGCGCCGCCGACGCTTGCTCCCATGACGGTGACGATGCAACGGGCGGCCTACCGGCAGGTGCTTTCCGAGCCCTGCTTCCGGGTGCTGCTCGCGACCCGCTCGCTGGCGATCCTCGCGGACACCGTGCGGACCGTGGCGCTCTCGGTGCTGGTCTTCACGGAAACCGGCTCCCCGTTCCTGGCCGCCCTGGCCTACGGCATCTCGTTCCTGCCCCAGCTCGTCGGCGGACTGTGGCTGGGCGCCCTGGCCGACCGCCGGCGGCCCCGGCCGTTGATCGCTACCGCCTATGGGGTGGAGTGCGCCACGGGCGCGGTCCTGGCCTCCGGATACCTGCCGGTGGGCGCGAGCCTGGCCCTGGTGGCCGGAGTCGCCGGTCTGACCCCGGTGTTCGCCGGGGCCTCCGCCCGGCTGACCGCCGAGCTGCTCACCGGCGACGCCTACGTGCTGGGCCGATCCCTGTCGGCCATCGCGGCGTCCGCCGCCCAACTGCTCGGCCTGGCCGGGGGGGCCGTCGCGGTCGCGGCCATCGGCGCGCACCGCGGGTTGCTGGTCGCCGCCGCCCTGCACCTGGTGGCCGCAACCGCGGTGCGGGTTCGACTACCCGATCAGCCGGCCGGCCGCGGGCCGTCCGACCCGGCGGGCCGGTCAGTGGTGCGGCAGAGCTGGACCGGCAACCGGCAGCTGCTCAGCGACCCGACGGTGCGGATCCTGCTGCTGGCGCAGTGGCTGCCGCTCGCCTTCGTGGCCGGCGCCGAAAGCCTGATCATTCCCTATGCCGCCGCCCGCGACCTACCCGCCGGCTCGCCCGGGCTGCTGCTGGCGAGCCTGCCGGTCGGAATGATCGTCGGAAACCTGGCGGTCACCCGGTTCGTGCGGCCGGCGACCCGCGAGCGGCTGACCGGCCCCCTCATGGCCCTGTGCGGCCTACCGCTGCTCGCCTTCGCCGCCAACCCGCCATTCGCGGTCGCCGCCGGCCTTTTCATGGTCACCGGCGGCGGCCTGGCCTACAGCCTCGGTATCCAGCGCCGATTCCTGGCCGCGACGCCCCCGGCCGTCCGTGGCCAGGCGTTCGGGCTCCTGTCCACCGGCGTCATGACGCTCCAGGGCGTCGGTCCGACCATTTTCGGAGCGGTGGCGGAAGCGGCCCCGGTCGGAGTGGCCATGGCCCTCGCCGGAACCGGCCCGTTGCTGATCGTCCTTATCCTGTCGACCCGACGTCCTGGCGACCCGGCCCGGGACGGGGAACCACGCCAGACCGCGGGCGAGTCGGCCCGGCGACGCAATAGCTGAGTAGACACTCGCTAGGAGTGGGCCCGATCGGCGCGGCGGATCACGATGTCGCCCACCCCGGTGCGGGCCCGTACCTCGACGGTGTCGCCGGAAGGGCTCGGGCCGTCCGTCGGGCGCAGGGAGTTGCGCACACTGCCGAAGCCGGTGTTCACCTCGAGCCAGGCGGTGCTGTGCTCGGCGATACCGACCTCGACATCGCCGACGGCGGTGTGGAGCGATATCTGGCCGTGGATGACCTCGCCGATCCGGATGCCGCCGTTGGCGCTCTTGGCGTCGACCCCGGCGTGCGCGACACCGACGGAGATGCGGCCGTTGGCGGCGCGCGCCCGCAGATCGCGGGCTACCTCGCCGATCGTGGTGTCGCCGTTGCCGTTCTTGATCGCCGCCGTGCCGGCGATCTCACCGACCTCGACCCGGCCCGCCCCGCTGACGTCGGCGTCCCCCGTGGCCCGGTCCACCCGGATGTCGCCGTGGCCGGTCTTCAGGGAGATTGTCGCCGCCTCGTCGATCCGGATGCCGCCGAACGACGTCTTGATGGCGCAGTCCCCCAGGCGGCCTTCGCAGATGAAGCCGGCCATGGGCGAGACAGCCCGGACCCCCGATCCGGCCGGCAGTTCGATGTTCACGTCGATCGAGCCGCTCCGGCCGAACAGCGACCGCTTCCTCGGCCCCCTCACCAGCAGCAGGCCTCCGGAGAAGGTGACGGTGGTCTGCTGCGCCGCCTCCACATCCGCGTCGACGGCGCCGTCCCTCGGCAGCACCACGACGACCGTGTCCAGGCGTTTGGCCGCGCTGATCCGGACCGAGCCGACGTCGAACTCGAGGGTGGCGGAGATCGGTCCGGGAGTGTCGAAACTGGGCATGGCGGCGCCGTCCTTACGGCTAGGGTGTTCGTTTCCGCTGGTCGGCGGCTGACTGCGGTGCGTTCGGCTAGCGGACCCAGCCCGTGTAGCCCTGCTGGCCCCGCCGGGCGCGGCCCGTCGAACGGCTGCGACCGCCGGGTTCCAGGGCGGTGGCGACGGCCCGCACCAGCCACGCGTTGGCCGAGAGGCCTTCGCGTCCCGCGGCGTCCTCGACGCGGGTCTTCAGGTGGGCGGGGAGGCGGAAGTTGATGCGCGCCGAACTGCCTTCGTCCATAACTGCGCCGGCCGGTGGCGCGGGCGGCAGCACGTCGGATGGTCCGTTTCCGCGTTCCTCGGCCTCCTCGTAGGGCTCCTGAGCCGGCGACGGTGTCATCACGAACTCGGGGTCGAGCCCCCGCAGCCGTACCTCGACCGACCCCGGTGCCAACTCGCGGGTGAGCTCGCTCATCGCGTCAGACAGCACCTTCAGCAAGGTGAGCCGGGCGGCCGATTCCAGTGGCGCGGTGAGCCGCTCGGCGAGCGCTCGGGCGTCGTCGCCGGCCGCGGCCGCCGCGACCGCGAGCTCGTGCCGGAGGTTGTCGACGTAGGGCGTGAGGTCCATGGCGCCATAATGGCACACGAATGGTGCCACTCCAAGGAGTTTGCGAGCACCACTGTGGTGTCGCATGGCGCCAGTGGCACGCCCCCCGGCGGGCCGGCGGTCCTGCCCGGGCTGGCCACCTGGGTGCCCCCGGCGGTTCGGGCGCCGTCTGGGAGGCTTACGCCCGGCGGGCGGACGGCCTCGTCCCCCGCGCGGGGGCACCCGCCCGGTGCCGGTCGCGGGATGTAGGCCCGCCAGGGGGATCGATGCACACAGCTGACGTCGAGTACACGTACGAGGATCTGCATCTGATCGGCGAGTTGTCGGTGGACGACCGCCGACCGGGCCCGCGACCAGCCGTGCTGGTCTGCCACGAGGGGGATGGCCTCAGCGACCACTCCCGGGACAAGGCCCGCCGGCTGGCCGAGCGAGGATACGTGGCCTTCGCGCTGGACTACCACGGCGGCGGGCGCAAGCTGGCCCCCGAGGAAGCCGGCCACCGTTTCGGGCAGCTGTCCGCCGATCCCGCGCGGGTGCGGGCCCTCGGCCAGGCCGGCCTGGACATCCTGCTCGACCATGAGCTGGCCGACCCGGACCGGGTCGCGGCGATCGGCTTCTGCTTCGGGGGCACGCTCGCTCTTGAGCTGGCCCGGGGCGGGGCCGACCTCAAGGCCGTCGTCGGCTTCCATTCCGGGCTCTCGACGGCCCGACCGCAGGACGCCGCGAACATCACCGGTCGGATCCTGGTCTGCATCGGGACCGAGGATCCGATCATCCCGCCCGAGCAGCGGCTCGCGTTCGAGCAGGAAATGCGGGACGGCCAGGTCGACTGGCGGATGAACCTCTACGGCGGCGCCGCGCACAGCTTCACCAATCCGGCCGCCGACGGCTCCCAGATGCCCGCGATCAAGTACAACCAGGCGGCCGACGAACGATCGTGGCGGGCCATGACCGACCTGTTCGACGAGGTCTTCTAACGGGCCGAAGGCGGGGCGATCATGGTTTTCTCGCGCCGCCGGAGGCCATGGTCCCCGGATCGCTGTAGGGATTCCGCACGGTCATCGGCGTGCGCGCGATCTCCAGAACCGGCTGGGGGAAGCGGGGGCCGGCCGTGTAATAGCGGGCCCGGGTTCGGCCGACCGGTTCCAGAATCTGGGCCGTGGTCAGGTCGCGGAGGTCGCGTTGGGCCTGCTGGCGGCTCAGGCTCTCCCCGTGCTCGTAGCGGGCGCGACGGACGCGGCCCGCCACCGCCACGTCGTGCAGGGCGCTGACCACTCGATCGTCCAGCTTGACCGTCTCGGCGAACTCCGAGAGGGCACCCCAGACCCGCCCGGAGCGGTCGATCCGGCCCGCGACGGTCTGGGCCTGCTGGTGGTAGGCGGTCAGGTTGAAGCTGATCCAGGTCGAGACGTCCTGGCCGGGATCGTAGGTCGCTCCTCGGTCGGCCAGTTCGCGGTAGTACTCCCAGGTATTGCCGGGGCGTCCGAGCCACGCCTCGATGGACGAGAACTCCGGGGCGAGGACGCCTTCGCGGGCGATCATGAGCGTCTGCAGCGAACGGGACAGCCGGCCGTTGCCGTCGGTCCAGGGGTGGATGGACACCAGATGAAGGTGCGCCATCGCCGCCCGCACCAGCCGATGGGTGCTGCTGTCGGTGTTGAGCCAGTCGGTGAGTTCCTCCATCAGCGCCGGGACGGCAGCGGCATCCGGCGCCCCCGAGCGCGTCGCACCCCGGCGTCGGCGACGGCCTTCTACGTGGCGCGGCTCGCGGGCGCGGCGCCGGCCCACCGGCTATGTGAACGTAATCTGTCGCTTACGTCTCGTGAATACCGGCTGGTGACCATCGACGGATGGCAGGCCTCGAGTTCCGGCTGCTCGGCCGCGTCGAGGTGTACCGGGACGGGCAGCCGGTGGACGTCGGCGGGCCCAAGCAGCGCGCCGTCCTCGCCTCGCTCCTGCTCCGGGTCCGTCGGGTGGTTTCGGTCGATCAGCTCATCGACGACCTGTGGCCGGAGCAGCCCCCGACCCGGGCGGCGGCCACGGTGCAGGTCTTCGTCTCCCAGCTGCGCCGGGCCCTCGAACCGACGCGTTCCCGTGGTGCAACGGCGACCGTCCTGGTCACGGCGTCGCCCGGCTACCTGCTCGATATCGAGCCCGACGCCGTGGACGCGCACGCTTTCGCCAACCTGGTCGTGCGCGGCCGGGCGGCGCTCGACGCCGGGGACCCCGGGCGGGCGGCGCACCTGTTGCTGCGCGCCGAGGAGATGGCTCGCGGCCCGGCCCTGGGCGACGTCCCGGTCACACCGTTCACCCGGGCCGCGGCGGCCCGGCTGACGGAACTGCACCTCGGCGCGGCCGAGGACCGGATCGACGCCGAACTCGCCCTGGGCCGGCACGCCGCACTGGTTGCCGAGCTGGAGCAGTGGGTGCGCCGGCACCCGCTGCGAGAGCGGCTCCGGGCCCAGCTGATGCTCGGGCTGTACCGGTGCGGGCGGCAGGTGGAAGCGCTGGCCACCTATCGCGAGACCCGCCGGCTGCTGCACGACGAGCTGGGGCTCGAGCCGGGCGTCCGGCTGCGCGAACTGGAACAGGCGGTCCTGCGGCAGGACCCGGGCCTGGCCTGGCCGCCGCCTGTGTCGCCGCCCGCCCCGCCGCCCGTGCCCGCGCCCCGGGCCGAGGTGGCGACGCCGAACCGCGAGGCAGCGGCCGCGGATCGGCCCGGACGGGTCCTGGTGGTCGATGACACCGCCATCAATCGCAAGCTCCTGGCGGCCGCGGTGGCCGGGCTCGGTCACGAGGTGGGGACGGCCCAGAACGGCCATCGGGCTCTCGAGATGCTGCGGGCGGCCGCTGACGGTCCGCGCGGCTTCGACCTCGTCCTGCTGGATCTGCTCATGCCGGTGCTGGACGGGTACGCGACGCTGACCGAGATCAAGGCCGATCCGACCCTGGCCGCCATCCCGGTGATCATGGTCTCGGCGGTGCCGGAACTGGAGAGCGTGGTGCGCTGCATCGAGCTGGGCGCGATCGACTACCTGCCGAAGCCGTACAGCTCGACCATGCTCCGGGCCCGGCTGTGCGCCTCCCTCCAGGCCCGGCGGTCGGCCGCTGAGCGGGAGACCGCTCTGCGGACCGAGATCGCCGCGCTTCGCGCCGAGGTCGGCCAGGCTCGGATCGGCACCGGGCCCGAACCCACGTGAACCGTGGGCCGATGTCGCTGCGCGGTCTGGTCCGCAGCGGCGTCGGCATCGGCGTCGTCCTGCTGGCCGCGTTGTTGCTGGTCAGCCTGAAGGCCGAGAGCAGCACCCGGCAGGCGGCCGCGGCCGAGGCCCGGCGGTCGCAGTCGCTGCGCCTGGCCTACGAACTACGGCAGACCTCTGACGACCTGACCCGGATGGCGCGGACGTACGTGGTCACCGGTGAGACGCGCTACCGCGCCTGGTTCCAGGAGATCCTGGAGATCCGGGACGGCACGGCGCCGAGACCGGAGAACTACGACAACATCTACTGGGACGTCGTGACCGACACCGGCCGGCGGCCCACGCCGTCCGGTCCCCCGGTGGCCTTCGCCACGCTGGCCGCCCAGGCCGGATTCACCCGCCCGGAGCTGGGCCTGCTGGCCACGGCCAAGGCGCGCTCGGACGCCCTGGCCACCGTCGAGCAGCAGGCCTTCACGCTGGCCGCCCACGGGGGTGCGGCCAACCGCCAGCACGCCACGAACATGCTGTTCGACGCGTCCTACCTGCGGGCCAAGGACGAGATCATGCAGCCGATCGGGCAGGTGCTCACGCTCGTCGACACCCGCACGGCCCGGGAAACCGGGCGGTCGACGGACCGGGCCCGAGCCTGGTCCGCGGCCGCCATCGCGGCGGCGCTGCTGCTCCTCGCAGGGATGGCGGTGTTCGCCGCCGTGACCCGCCGGGCGGTGCTCCGCCCGGTCGCGGAGCTCGACGCCGCGACCGCCCGGATCGCCGCCGGGGAGGCCGACGTCCGGGCGCGGGTCGCCGGAGTCGACGAACTGCGTTCCCTGGCCGAGCGGTACAACGAGATGACCGAACGGGTCCAGGGCCGCTCCGCCGAACTCCGGTTGCTGCACCGGGTGGCCGACGCGGCCCATCGGGCCACCGACCTGGCCGCGGCCGCCGTCGACGTGGTCGACCTGGTCCGCGCCCACACCGGCTGGCCGGTCGGCCGGGCCTACCACCGGTACGGCGACCGGCTGGTGCCCCTGCCGACGTCCGCCGACCGCCCCGAGAACACCGCCCCGCCGGGCCCGTCCAGCCTGCCGGGCCGGGTCCTCGCGACCGGACAGGCCGTCTGGCTGCCCGAACTGTCGTCCGAACCGGGGACCGTACGGGGGCCCGGGGCGGGGATCGCCGTCCCGGTGCGGACCGGGCGGGCCGGAGCCGCGGAGGTGGTCGCCGTGATGGAGTTCCTCACGGCCGACCCCACCGCCCCGGACGCCGCTCTGCTGGTTCTCCTGTCGGACGTGGCGGACCAGCTCGGCCAGGTCGCCGATCGGGTCCGCACCGCCGATGCCCTGCGCGACGCCGCCTCCACCGCCCAGACCGCCAACGCCGCCAAGAGCGCCTTCCTGGCCACCATGAGCCACGAGATCCGGACCCCGATGAACGCGGTCATCGGCATGTCGGGGCTGCTTCTGGACGGCCGTCTCGACGCCGACCAGCGACACCTCACCGAAGTCGTCCACGACAGCGCCCACTCGCTGCTCCTGCTCATCAACGACATCCTCGACTTCTCCAAGATCGAGGCCGGCCGCCTCAGCCTGGAACAGGTGCCGTTCCACGTCGCCGAATGCGTGGAGGCGGCCATCGATCTCGTCTCCGCCGATGCCGGCGCCAAGGACCTCGAACTGACCTGCACCATCGAACCCGGCACCCCGGAGGCGATGGTCGGCGACCCGACGCGGGTCCGGCAGATCCTGCTCAACCTGCTGAGCAACGCGGTGAAGTTCACCGAACGGGGCGAGGTGACCGTCACCGTCGGGGCGGCACCGGGCGGGGCGACACCAGGCGGCGCCGAAGGCCCGCACGAGTGGCGCTTCACGGTGCGCGACACCGGCATCGGCATCCCACCCGAGCACCTGGAGTCGATCTTCGATTCGTTCACCCAGGTCGACCCGTCCACCGCCCGGCGCTACGGCGGCACCGGGCTGGGCCTGGCCATCTGCCGCCGCCTGTCGGCCCTCATGGGCGGGACGATCACCGCTGCTTCCCGACCCGGATCCGGGACCACCATGACCGTCGCCGTGCCCGCGGCGGCGACCACGTTGGCGCGGCGGGATCCGGTCCCTGATGACACCTCCGCCCTGTCCGGTGGCGAGGTGCTCATGGTGGGCAGCCACGCCCCGACTCGCGCCCTGGTCGGGGACTGGCTGGTCGGGGCCTGGCGGATGCGGATCACCGGCACGGCGTCGACCGGGGCCGCGCTTCGGTGGCTGCGCGCCGGACGCCGGTACGACACGGTGATTCTCGATCATCGCCCCCCGCGGATGGACGGCCTGGCGTTGGCCCGGGCGCTGCGGGCCGACCCGGCCGGCGAGCAGGTGCCGATCGTGCTGATCACCTCCTTCGCCCGTCTCCCCGGGCCCGAAGCCCCGCGGGGCGTCTCAGTGGTGACCCGGCCGATCCGACCCGCCCCGCTGTTCCGGGCGATGACCGCGGCGGTCGCCGGCCCACCCGCCGCCCCGACGTCGGTACCCGCGGCCGCGGCCGGCCCCGCCACCCCGGATCCGGCCGCGGACGGGGCCCGGGCCCTGCGGCTCCTGGTGGCCGACGATCACGCGGTGAACCAGCGACTGGTGCTCCTTCAGCTCACCGGATCCGGCCACCGGGCCGATCTGGTGAGCAGCGGCGCCGAGGTGATAGGAGCGGTGCAACGCCGGCACTACGACGTCGTGCTCATGGACGTCCAGATGCCCGGCATCGACGGCTTGGAGGCCACCCGCCGGATCCGGGCCCACTTCGGCGGCCGCGGGCCCTGGATCATCGCGCTCACCGCCAACGCCCAGCCCGGCGCGCGGGAGGACTGCCTGGCGGCCGGCATGGACGACTACCTCACCAAGCCACTGATGACCCCCGACCTCGTCGCCGCACTGGCCCGGGCCCGGAGGCTCGAGCACGGCCGGCCCGTCCTGGACCCGGGCGGGCTGGAGCGGCTGCGTGAGCTTCTCGGTGGGAACGCGGCCACCCTGTCCGGCCTGGTCACCGACTTCCTCACCGACGCGCCGGGGCTGGTGGACACGCTGTCCGCGGCCCGCTCCGACCCCGATTCCGTACACCGCGCCGCGCACGCCCTCAAATGCCTCGGCGCCACCTTCGGGGCCACCGACCTGGCCCGGTTGTGCCAGCAGGTCGAGACCCGCACCGGCGCCGCCGGCGAGGTGGGCGAGGTGGGCGAGGTGGGCGCTCTGGTGCGGGAGGCGGTGGCCCCCCTGGTACGGGAGATCGTCGCCGAACACGAACGCGTCGCCGTCGCCCTGCGCGCGCTCGGCTGAGCCCGCTCCGCCCGGCGGTGGCCGGGACACTTGGCGGTTGCTTGGCAGTTGCTTAGCGGCCGGATGTTCGCTGATCGGCAGGGATCAGCGCCGCTCCCCGTCGACCGTTGGTCCGGCGTCCTCCCGGACGCGCGCCTGCCAGAAAGGCAGCCTGCGATGAGCACCGTCAGCCCTCCGCACGATCCCGCAACCAACCAACTGAGCACCGGGTCCGCACCGGAGACCGGGTCCGCCAAGGAGACTCTGGAGGACTACACGCTCCGGTTCGCGCCGCGCAGTTACCGGCGCTGGGGCACGGGTGTGGTCGCGATCTCGGCCCTCGGTGGCATCGCCTACCTGGCGGACTTCGCCATCGGGGCGAACATCGGCATCTCCTACGGAACGACGAACGCCCTGTGGGGCATCGGCGTCTTCGCCGTCGTGATCTTCCTGACCGGCTTCCCGTTGGCCTACTACGCCGCCCGCTACAACCTGGACCTCGACCTGATCACCCGGGGTAGCGGTTTCGGCTACTACGGCTCGGTCGTCTCGAACGTGATCTTCGCATCCTTCACGTTCATCTTCTTCGCCCTGGAAGGCTCGATCATGGCCCAGGGCCTGAAGCTGGGCCTGCACATCCCGCTGTGGATCGGCTACGCGACCTCCACGATCATCATCTTCCCGCTCGTGGTCTACGGCATGAAACTGCTCTCCACGCTGCAGCTGTGGACGACCCCGCTGTGGCTGGTGCTGATGGTGCTGCCGTTCGCCTACCTGCTGATCCGCCACCCCGACTCGATGAGCACGTTCCTCAACTACGGCGGGCAGGACGGCAAGGGCGGCTTCGACCTCGGCTCGGTCTTCCTGGCCGCCGGCGTCTGCCTCTCACTGATCGCCCAGATCGCCGAACAGATCGACTACCTGCGCTTCATGCCGCCCCGCACGCCGGAGAACTCGCGCCGCTGGTGGACCGCGATGGTGCTGGCCGGCCCGGGCTGGGTGTTCTTCGGCGCCCTCAAGCAGATCATCGGCATGTTCCTGGCCGTCTACATCATCGCCAACGTCGCGAACGGCGCGGGCGTGGCCAACCAGCCGGTGCATCAGTTCCTGGAGATCTACCAGGACCTCCTGCCGCACTGGGCCGCGCTGGTCCTCGCCGTCGCCCTCGTCGTGATCAGCCAGATCAAGATCAATGTGACCAATGCCTACTCCGGCTCGCTGGCCTGGACCAACTCGTTCACCCGGATCACCAAGACCTATCCCGGCCGGTTGGTCTTCCTCGGCTTCAACCTGCTCGTGGCGCTGATCCTGATGGAAGCCGACATGTTCAGCTTCCTGAACACGATCCTCGCCTTCTACGCCAACTGCGGCATGGCCTGGGTGGTCTCCGTCGCCTCCGACATCACGATCAACAAGTATCTGCTCAAGATCTCGCCGCTGAAGCCCGAGTTCCGCCGCGGCATGCTCTACGCCGTCAACCCGGTCGGGTTCGGGTCGCTGGTGCTGGCCGCCGGCATCTCGATCATCGACTTCTACGGCGGCCTCGGCTCCGGCCTCAAGCCCTACTCCCCCCTGGTGGCGATCGTGCTCGCCCTCGTCCTGCCCCCGATCCTGGCCGTGGCCACGAAGGGCCGGTACTACCTGCGCCGTACGGACGACGGCATCGACCTGCCGATGTACGACGAGTACGGCAACCCGTCCGGCGAGACCCTCACCTGCCACGTCTGCCAGCAGGAGTACGAACGGCCGGACATGGTCAGGTGCCAGGCGCACGATGCCTACATCTGCTCGCTCGACCTCTCGACCGACAAGGCCGGCGACCACGTGCTCCCGGCCCAGGTCTGACCCGGCCGGTCGACCACTGATCGCCCGGCGGCCAACCGGGCTCCCTTTCGAGCCGACCTCGTCAGGGGGCCCGGGCTGGCCGCCGGGCGCGCAACCTCCACCAGCTGGTTCTACGGGCCAGTTCTGCGTCGCGGCGTGCGGACGCCCCGACCGGTCGGCACACTCGATCGCATGACCACCACCTACGAGGCCAACCGGTTCCGCGGGCCGCTCAACGCCGTCGTCTTTGCTGTTCTCGACGGGTTCATGGACCGCCTCTTGCGCGCCCGCAAACGCCGGGTCTACGTGGACCTGCCCGATGAGGTGGTCGAACTCGGGTCCGGAGTCGGCGCCAACCTGCGGTACCTGCGCCCCGGCGCCCGCCTCGTCGCCGTCGAGCCCAACCCCGCCATGCACGCCCGCCTCCGCGCCCGGGCCGAGCGCCACGGCATCGAGCTGGACCTGCGAGGCATCGTCGGTGAGCGTCTCGACCTCGCCGACGGCACGGCCGGGATGGTGATCTCCAGCCTCGTACTGTGCACGGTCAGCGAGCCCGAACAGGTGGTCGCGGAGGTCCTGCGGGTCCTGCGCCCGGGCGGCCGGTACGCATTCGTCGAGCACGTCGCCGCGCCGGACGGCACCGTCCTACGCCGGATCCAGCGCATCCTGCGCCGCCCGTGGGCCTGGTCCTTCGAGGGATGCTCGTGCGAACGTGATCTCCGGTCGGTGATCGAGAAGGCCGGCTTCGCCGACACCGAGATCGAGTCGTACCGGATCCGCTCCCCGTTCGTTCCCTTCAACAGCCAGATCGCGGGGATCGCGACCAGAGCGTCGTGATCATCCGGTCAGCCCCGGACCATTGGTCGTCATCAGTGGAATGATCAGCTGAGGGCGGCGGGGGCTGTCCCGTCAGGTCGGCCCGCGAGATCGACGCCGAGATCGGGATGGAACGGGCCGGCCGCGGCCCGGGCCTCCGGGCCGCGGCCGGCACTGTCGGTCCGGCGCCGCGTCAGACGCCGTCGGTGGCGGCTACGCAGGTGATCGGCTGGCTGTTCGCCGGGTCAAGGGCGTTGTAGACCTCCTGCCAGGTGTTCTGGTCGGAGTTGGCCAGGGCGATGTGGCCGGAGGCGTCCTTGGGGCAGACATCCTGGATCGTGATGTTGTGGACGTCACCGGGACCCTTGAGGAAGGCGTTCGCGTAGGGCGTCACGACCTCGTCCTTGTTCGTCTCGATCACCGTAAAGATCACGCCGGGGACGGTGTCGGTCGGCGAGTTCAGCGCTTTGAGGAACGCCGAGCCCTGGATCTGCTGCTGGCAGGCCGTGCAGAGCAGGCCGATCACCGGGCCGAGGATCCCGCCCCCCTGGCCGGCCAGCGTCGCGATTCCGTCCAGCGTGGTCCCGTAGTTCGACGGGGCGATGCCGACCAACTGGTGGACCTTGGCCGCGCCGCCCAGGTTCTTCAGGTAGTAGCGCGGCATCATCCCGCCCTGCGAGTGCCCGATCAGATCCACTTTGGACGCGTGGGTCGCGGCGAGCACCTGGTTGACGTACGTCGACAGCTGGGCCGCCGACTTGGTGATGTCCCCGGTCGCGTTGTTGCCGTAGTTCAGGGCGTAGACGCAGTAGCCCCTGGCGGTCAGCGTCGGGCCGAACTGGCTCCACTGACTCGCCTGCTCAAACGTCCCGTGCACCAACACCACCGGGTACGGATGCGCGGCGGGCGGTGTGCACGCGGTCGGCGTCCCGATCACCGGCCCGGCCGCCGACGCCCCCTGCACCGCGATCACCCCGATGACAACCGACGCCACGGCGGCCATTGCCACCGAAAGCGTGAGCCTTCGCTTCCTCATCACTGCCTCCTTGTTCGCGTTCGCCCTCACGACGAGAGCGCCGAAACGGCACCCGCCCCGGGCGCGCCCCCAATGGCAGCGATCCGAGGAGTGTGAGCCCGGCCACACTGACCGAGCGCTTAGTCACGATCACCCCGAATGGTTATGTCGTCCATCACATAGGCACCAATGGGCCGGACGACTTCGGCTTCGGCCTTCCCCCGTCCGGCCATCCCCGTCCGGCCATCCCCGGGAGCGCCACTACGTTGTGAACGAAAGACGAAGGGTGGGCACGGGACCGGCGGCGGCCGGCCCGCGCCGGACCCCGCGGGGCGCGCGGAAGGTGGGTATGAGCGCACGACTCGTTGATCCGCGCAACCAGTCCGAGCAGGCCAGATGGGCGTCAGGGGGCGAGCTCGAACGCACCCACGACGAGGTCACGGCGCTGCTGGCCCGACGGCTGGGCGACGTGCGGCCCGATGCCGCCCGCAAGATCCTCCTTGCCGCCCTGGCCGCCTTCGCGACGTCCGGCTACGCCGGCACCACCACCCGCGACATCGCGGCGCTGGCCCGGCTGAGCCCCGCGGCTCTCTACGTCCACTTCCGGTCGAAAGAGGAGGTCCTCTTCCGGATCTCGCGCTTGGGACACGAGTTCTCGCGCGAAGGCTTTGACCGGGGCCTCGCGGCACCCGCCGACGGCCCCGGGCAGCGCCTCGCGAACCTGGTCCGGGAGATCTCCACGGGCTACGCGCGCTTCAACGTCCTGTCCCGCGTCGTCCAGAACGAGTTGCGGGCATTGAGCGCCGAGCACTTCGCCGAGATGGCGGAGTTCCGCCGCGCCTACCGGAACGACGTCACCGCCGTCATCGTCGCCGGGGTCGCCGCCGGCGACTTCCGGACCGCCGACGCGGCCGGCACCGCCCACGCGATCATCTCGCTGTGTGTCGACCTCGGCCGCTGGTACCGCGCGGACGGCACCCATTCGCCCGAAGAGATCGGCCAGCGCTACGCCGAGTACGCCCTACGCATCGCCGGCGCCGGTACGCAGGCCTGAGCCGTCGTCGCGTGGCCCCGGCCCGGCCGACCGCGAAGCGAGAACCCCACCTGCTCGACGCCGCAAAAACCTTGCGGGCATTAAGGAAATGAGACCCGGTGGGGTTGATCCGCTATCGATGGGGAAGACCAACCATGACTGATCAACATCAACAATAGGAGCAAATGTCATGGGCATCATCGCCTGGATCGTCCTTGGTCTCATTGCCGGGCTGGTCGCGGAAAGGGTCACCGGGGAACGGACGGGTTGGGTGCTCGCGGGTGTTGTCGGCGTCGTCGGTGCCCTGCTCGGCGGCTGGCTCGCCAAGGTGATCTTCCACGTTCACTCGCTGAACACGTTCTTCAACATCTCGACCTGGGTCACCGCCATCGTCGGCGCGGTAATCCTCCTCCTCATCGTGCGAGAGGTGACCGGTCGCCGCAGCCACAGCCGCCGCGGCGGCAGCAGCCGCGGGCGTAGCCGCACTCGGGTGTAACCGGCGGCGCCGCGTCGAGTAGCAGCGCATCTATCGGGGCCGGGGGGTTCGACCGAACGACGGTCGAACCCCCCGGCCCCATTTCGTCCGCCGCTGGCCGGTGAACGCCAGGTCTGACCCGGCGCCGGGTGAGGGACCGGGTGACCGGCGTCGTGAGGCACCCGTAGCGAAACGCGCGGGAGCGAAAAAGTTCTCGGAACATCCGGTGGCGACCGGGTAGCGAATCGACTCATGCCAGGACCCTCCCGGGGAGAAAAGGAATGCGGCCCGTGATGCCTTTTTTGCCCTGTGTTTTGGACCGGGCGGCCGCCCGGTGAGTGGCTTTGGCGGTAGGCCCTGGGCCGCGGTATCGACTGCGGGCGCGAGCGGCCGGTCGGCACCTTGTGTACGGGGCCGGCGATCGGTGCGGCCGTGACGCCGCCCGGTGGGCGGGGTCGGCTGGTCGGTGGGCGCTACCGGCTCGGTAGCCCGATCGGTCGGGGTGGGGCCGGGGTCGTGTGGTGGGGTCAGGACGAGGTGCTGCGGCGACCGGTGGCCGTCAAGGAGATCTTCGTTCCGTTGCCGGGGGGACTGCGGGATCGGGTGACGATGCGCTCGCGGGTGTTGCGGGAGGCCCGGGCGCTGGCCCGGCTCGACAGCCCGGCGATCGTGACCGTGTTCGATGTGGTCGAGGAAACGCACCGGCACTGGATCGTGATGGAACTGGTGGAATCCGAGACCCTCGCGGAAGCGGTCCGCGCGGCGGGGTCGCTTCCGCCGGCCCAGGTGGCGGCGATCGGGCTGGCGCTGATCGAGGCTCTCGGCGCCGCGCACTCGGTGGGGATCTTGCACCGGGATGTCAAGCCGGGCAACGTTCTGCTCGCCCGGGACGGGCGGGTCCGGCTGACCGACTTCGGGATCGCGACGACCCAGGAGGACACGACCCTGACCGACGCGGGCGCGTTGGTCGGGTCACCGGCCTACATCGCACCGGAGCGGGTCCGCGGAGCGTCGGGATCACCCGCAAGTGATCTCTGGGGGTTGGCCGCGACGCTCTACGCGGCGGTGGAGGGATATCCGCCGTTCGAGGGCCGCGACATGTACACGGTGTTGAGGGCGGTGGTCGAGGGCCGGCGTCGGCCGTTCGCGCTCGCCGGTCTCCTGGGGGCGCCGCTGGCGGCGGTCCTGGACCACGACCCGCAGGACCGGCCTTCCCTGGCCGAGCTGCGGCGGTGGCTACGGCCGATCGCCGGTAGGACAAGCGCGACAGCCGTATCGCTGACCCCGGCGCCGCCCACTGTCATCGTGGAACGCGAACCGGTCGACGCCATGAGTCCCGGCACTGAGATCCGCGACACCGTGCCACCGGCCGCCCCGGAATGGTGGCCGTCCGGCGGCGCGGACGCCGCCGGCGGATTACGCGGGCCCCTCCTGGCCTCCTTGGCAGCCGCGGCGGTCATCGCCACCACGGTCGCCTTGTCCGGTTTACTGGCCCCAGTCAACGGCGGTCCGGGCGCGGCCGCCGCAGCCACACCCGCCGCAACCCCGACAGCCACCCCTCGGGCCGCCCAGCCGTTCGCGGCGGCCGCGGACGAATCGACGGCCGTCACCTCGCCCGTCAGGAACGACCATCTGGCCGTCGCTTCTCCCGCGGGCGCCGTGGTCCGCTTCATGCCCCGGACGGCTGGCTCGACGGACCGCCGGAAACCCGCCCCGGCGGCAGCACCCGCACGGGCTCCGGCCCACCGGCGCGGCCCGGCGACCGAGCCCCCCTCCGCCTCGTCCTCCTCGTCCCCGTCGGCATCGAACGCCCCGGGGGAAGCACCCAGCTCACCGCCGTCGCCGGGATCGAGCACCCCGCCGGGCACGGGCTCACCACGACCAGCGAATTCCCCCACCAGCCCGGTACCCACGCAGCCCACTCCGACAGTCCCAGCCTGAGCCACCGAGGCGCCGACCCGCGCACCGAGATGGACCACGCCGGCCGGGTCAACTCCACAGCTCGTGATGCGTAGTCATGGGGGGCGCGGTGCCTCGTTCCTCGCCCCCGGGAAGCCGGGCACCGCGCATCCCAAAGTCCCTGTCGCGTTCGGGCTCGCGCCCGGGCGGCTGGTCACGGCGGCTGCGGTGGCCACCTCGCTCGACGAACGCCGCGTGGTCAACGCGGGGCCGTACGGGGACCGTTCCCAGACCCAGGCCCTCGAAAGAGACGAGCACGCTCGCCGGGATGGACCTACATTGGGACTGACTAGGTCACAGTCAGCCGGGACGAGCGGACGCCGCGTTGCCGCGCCCGCACAGGCAAACCGCCCCTGCCCGGCGAGCAACGCACGACACGTCGTGAAGAGATCACTGTGTCCGCCCCCGCATCGCCTCATCCTCCCCGGCACAGCTATCCACCCACCTCCGCCGAGCCCGGTCGGTCTCATCCCGGCGCCCGGGACGCCGACCCGGACGAGGCCAGCCTGAGCGTCAGCCTGCGAGCTCGCGACACAGACGTGGTGATCCAGATCGCCGGCGAACTCGACCTGCACACGGGTCCAGCCCTGACCACCGCCCTCCCCGCACTGATCCCCCGACGCAACGGCGGCGCCTCTGCCCCCACCCTCGTCTTCGACCTGTCCGCGCTGACTTTCCTCGACACCACCGGCCTGGCCGCGCTCACCGACGGCCTGGCCGGCGCCGCGCGCCGCGGCTGGCACCCCCGGTACGCGGCTCCGCAACCCCACGTCCGCATGCTGCTCACGCTCGCCATCGCCGCCGGCTGGCTCCCCGACGGCCTGGAACACACCGAAATCCCGCCACAACCCGGACCGGGCCCCGCCCCGTGACCGGGTGGCCGGCCGACCGCCGGGTGGCCACGCTCACCCCAGGCGCAGCTTGGGGCTCTACTCAGGTTCGGGTTCGATCGGGACCCGGCCGGTGTCGAAGGCGTTCCAGTCGACCGTGAGGTGGAACGAGGTGAGTGGATCGACGCGGGTGAGGTCGGCGGTGGCGGTGAAATCGCCGTCGTCGAGGAGCACGAGCAGCGCCTCGCGCACGGTCTCCCCGTCCAGGCCCCACGAGCGGGCGATCTGATCAAGGGTGGTGTTCAGCGCGGAGACCCGATCGTCACTCTCGGGCCGGAACAACCAGATGATCTTATCGGTGGCGTCCTCGAACAGTTCGTGCCACCGCAGGGTGTCTTCCTCGACGCGTTCCTCGGGGGTCAGCGCGAGTCCCTCTTCGGGCAGCGGGGTGGGCCAGGCCGGGACGAGGTAAACACCGGCCGGTCGCACGACCCGGCACAACAGCCCGGTCGCGACCAGGAAATCGACCCGTTCGGCGCAGGAATCCAGGTGCACCAACCCCAACGGGCGGGCCAGCTCGAGCAGTCGGGCGTCGTGGCGCCGGATGAGGACCTCGTATTCTCGGACAAGCGCCTCACGGGCCGAGCGAACACCGGCGCCGGGCCCGTACCGGGGAAGCGGCGGCGCCCGTCCGACGTCTGCCCGCCCGATGTCGGCCCGCCCGATGTCCGCCCGTTCAATCTCGGCGACGACCTCGGTTTCCAACCGGGGAGTACCGGTCCGCATCGTGCGCCGCACCGTGTCGTCGGTGTCGCCCGGTGACCACCGTGCCCATCCCGCGGTGTGGACGGCGCACAACACCGCGACCATCGCGCGTCGGTCGGACCAGCTACCCGAAGGCATCGGGAGAGTAGCCACACGATCACGGTACGACAACTCCCCTGGTGCACGTGCGTACCGGCCACGGTCGGCGCGGCGGAAAATCCGGCGGACGTCCGTCGGCGTCCATCTGAACGACCCGCCGCCCGCGCCGACCTCCAGGCACCGCCGGCCGGGCCCGCTCAGCATCCGACGGCCCACCCAGAACCCGATCCCCCTACGAGGCTGATCACGGGCCGTCATCCCGGAGCCGTTGGTACCAGGGGTGGGCGCGGCCGTGGGCCCCCGCGATCATCGCGCTCAACCGGTCGCGCTGGACGGGGCCGAGCAGCGGGAGGACAGCGTCGAAGTCCACGACGTCCTTCGGGCGGAGTCCTCCGGCCTTGTAGTACAGCTGGATCTCCGGGCTCAGGTAGGGAATCCCGTCGGCGCTCCGGAGCCCTAGCTGGGCAATGGGACAGCGGACCGACTGATCGCGCCGCGATATCCAGAGATCACCGTCGGATTCGTCGAGCATGACCTGCAACGCCCAGGGCCGGTCGGCCGCCGGTCGACACCAGATGTCGTGCACGCCGCTCGGCAGCACGTCGCCCGCCGCCCACGGCCGCAGGGTGCCGGGTGGGTCCGCGGCCCACAAGTCCCACCCCGTCAGCACGTCCTGGATCATCAGCTGATCCTGTCGCAGCACCACAATGTCGATATCAGCATGGTCCCGGACGGGTCGGCCGCAGGCCAGTTCGATCGCGTGCCCGCCCGCGATCCACCACGGTCGCGGGAAACCCCGCAACAGCCGGGCCACCTCTGCGAGGTCCATCGGCTCCCAGGACCCCATACTGTTCCGCGGCCGGCCGCGCCACCCTCTCTCAGCTACGACGCTCTCGACGGTATCGAGGACACCGCCTTCTGGCGGTCGATCAACACCGAGGGCCTCAACGGCAGCCCGCTCTACTATCCGCCCTTTCTGGAACACAAAGCCGAGCGGTGCGCCGCCGTCATCACCGCGATCGGGGACGCCCCGCCCGGCGGCGTGCTGTTCCACTGCGCCGGAGGCCGCGATCGCACCTATCTGCGGGAAGCCGGCGTCACCACCGAGCGCCTGGCCGCGATCCGGCAACGCTCACCAACCCGGATCAAGATCTGAAGGCCCGCCGGGGATCGCCAAAGCTGAACGGTGGATCGAGGCTGAACCACTCCCCCGATCCCGCACGGAACCGACCCGTTCCCACAGCGCTGAGAACCGGAGTCGAGCTCGCTCACGACACCGCCGTGCCCTGGCCCCCGGGACCCGCCACCGCTGATCGACGTTGCGAAGGATCTCACAACCGGTACCCGCTACCTGCGCCGTCGCGTCGGTTGGGGGCGTGGGCACACTGGCGGGATCGGCAGTCGCCTGACCTGCCCGCGACCAGAAGGCGAGGATGTTGTGGCGGTAGGTCTGGCCGGTCGGCGGGCGCGACGGAGGACGGCGGCCGGTGGTGGCTCGGCTGAGCGGGACCATCTGACCAGCGTCGGTGGCCTGGCGGCGCTGTCGCTGGACGCGCTCAGTTCGGTCGCGTACGGGCCGGAGGCGATCGTCGTCGTCCTGGCTGCCGCCGGGGTCGGCGCGATCGGGGCGATGCTGCCGATCACCCTGGTGATCGTCGGCCTGCTGGCCGTGCTGGTCGTCTCCTACGGCCAGGTGATCGCGGTCCATCCGGACGGCGGCGGGGCCTACGCCGTGGCCAAAACGGACCTCGGCCGCACGGTGAGCCTGCTCGCCGCGGCAAGCCTCGTCGTCGACTACGTCCTGACCGTCGCCGTGAGCCTCGCGGCCGGCGCGGCCAGCCTCGGCTCCGCGTTCCCGTCCCTGGAACACCACCTGCTGGCGGCGGGCCTGATCGGACTGGTCGTGTTGACCGCCGTCAACCTGCGGGGGCTGGCCGAAAGCGCCCGCGTCCTCATGGCGCCGACGGCGATTTTCGTCGTCGCGATCCTCACCGTCATTGTCGTCGGGCTGGTGCGCGGGCATCCCCTGACCGTGGTCGGTCGTTTCGAGCCGGTGCACGCCACCGAAGCCCTCGGAGTGGTCCTGGTCCTGAAGGCATTCGCCGCCGGCTGCTCGGCGCTCACCGGTGTGGAGGCGATCGCCAACGGGGTGCCCACGTTCCGCGAACCGCGGGTCCGACGGGCGCAGACCACCGAGCTGATGCTCGGCGGCCTGCTCGGCGTGATGCTGATCGGCCTGTCGGTCCTGGTGCACCGCGACCATCTCCTTCCCCGCGGCGACGTGACCCTGCTGGCGCAGTTGACGGCCGGAGCAGTAGGCACCGGCTGGCTGTACACGGCGATCAACATCGTCGTGACCCTCGTCCTGGGGCTCGCGGCCAACACCAGCTTCGGGGGCCTGCCGGTCCTGATGAGCCTGCTGGCCCGGGACAACCGGCTGCCGCACCTGTTCGGCCTGCGGGCCGAACATCCGGTCTACCGGTACGGCGTCGTCGCGCTCGCCCTGCTCGCGGGTCTGCTGCTGGTGATCGTGGGCGCCGACACCAACCGGCTCATCCCGCTGTTCGCGATCGGGGTGTTCATCGGCTTCACGATCAGTCAGGTCGGGCTCGTCGTGCACTGGGCGCGGACCCGCCCACCGCGCTGGCTGCCCCGGGCCGCGGTGAACGGAACCGGTGCGGTGCTCACCGCCGGTGCCACGATCATCTTCCTCGCATCGAAGTTCACCGAGGGCGCCTGGATCGTCGTGGTCGCCATCCCGCTGATGATCGTCCTGTTCGCGCGGATCGAGCGGTACTACAAGGCGGTCGGCGTCGAACTCGGTATCGGCCAGACACCACCGCCGCCGGTCGTCGGCGGCCGGAGTCTGGTGATCGTCCCGGTCGGCGACGTGAACCGGCTGGCCGCCCACGCCCTGCAGGCGGCGCTCGCCCTGGGCGACGACGTCGTCGCGGTGACCGTCGCCGTCGACGCGGCGAGCGGGGCCACCTTCCGGGCGACGTGGGAGCGCTGGAACCCAGGGGTGCGCCTCGACGTGCTCGACAGCCCGAAACGGGCCGTCGTGCGACCCATCGTCGACTACGTCAACGCCGCCGCGGCGGCCGGACGACAGGTCGCCGTCCTCATTCCCGAGGTCGAGCCCCGACGCCGCCGCTACCAGCTCCTGCACAACCAGCGCGGCCTGGCCCTCGCCACGGTCCTGCGGGCCCAGACCGACGTCGTCGTCTGCACCCTGCCGCTGCGCCTCAACGCCGAGGCGCGGCGCGGCCGTCGAGGCTGATCGCCGAGCCGTTCACCAAACCCCGGAAAGCCGCGAACCAGGAACGCCGGCCCGCCGTGAGGCAGCATCGAGATCAGTCCTGGGTCAGGCTGGTGTCCTCGAGATCGAGGGTGCGTTGGATGCGGCGGCGGGTGACGTCACTGATGGAGCCGTCGTTGTAGAGCCGGGTCAGTTCGGTGCTCTCCACGGCGATCAGGTCGCGGCGTAGCCGCCGGTAGGCGTCGGTGGTCGGGCCGGAGTCGTCTCTGTCTGTCTGCGTCTGCTGGAGGCGGCGGTCCAGGTCGTCGCGGAGGCGGTGGATCACGTGCTCGGGCGCCACTTCGCTGTCGGTGAGGCCGGCGAGATGATCCGCGGCAGCCCGGTTGAGCGCCGACTGGGCCCGCTGGTCGTCGCTGGTCGTGTCATCGACGGTCAGAGCGACTCCCGCGCCACGTACGAGCGGCGCGAGGGTGAAGCCCTGGACGGTGAGGGTGATGACGATGACGGCGGTGGTCAACAGCAGGAGGAGTTCGCGATCGGGTAGCGGGGACCCGTGGTTGTCAGTCAGCGGGACCGACAGGGCCGCGGCGAGCGGGAGTACGCCGCGGGGGCCGGCCCAGGACACCACGAGCGGAACGCGCCAGGACGGCCGGCGGCCGGCCTGGCGCTGGGCGGCGACCGAGAGCGGGAAGACCCACAGCACGCGGATCGTGAGCAGGGTGCCGGTGATCGCCAAGGCGTCCAACGGCCACCGTTGTTGGCCGCCGGGCAGGTCGCGGACCAGCGTGGGCAGTTCCAGCCCGATCAACGCGAACACGACGCTTTCCAGGAGGAAGACGACCGTGCCGTAGACGGCGTGCAGGTGCAGCCGGCTCGCGGCGGTGGTCAATCGGGAGGTCTGGGTACCGACAATGACACCCGCGACGACGACGGCCGCGACGCCGGAGGCACCGGCGGCCTCCGCCGCCACGTAGCAGGCGTACGGCGTGACCAGCGCGATCACGGTTTCGAGTACGGGGTCGATGACCCGACGACGGACCAGCAGGGCGCCACCCGCGGCGACGGCGCCGAAAGCGGCTCCTCCCCCCGCCAGCACCACGAACCGCGCCGCCACCTGGGCCGGGGAGATCGCGCTCGCGGACACCGCGACGGACACCGCGACGCGAAACAGAACGAGGCTGGTCGCGTCGTTGAACAGGCTTTCGGCCTGCACCAGGGCCTGCACCCGCGGGGGAAGCGCGAGGCGGCGCCCCAGCGCCGTCACCGCCACCGGATCGGTGCTCGCGAGGATCGCGCCGAGCACGAACGCCATGCTCGCGGGCAGCGGCGCCACCGCCGCGGCGACGACGCCCACGGCCGCGGCGGACGCAAGCACGAGACCGACCGCGAGGACCGTCACCGGACGCCACACGGTCCGCAGATCGCGCCACGAAAGGTCCTCCGCGGCCGAGTACAGCAACGGCGGCAGCACCACCAGGCTCACCACGTGCGGCGCCACCCGGACATCCGGAACCGTAGGTAGCGAGCCAACGACCACACCCGCGACGACGAGCAACGATGGTGCCGGCACCGACCACCGGCGGGCAAACGTCGCGACGACCGTAGCCAGCACCACCAGAGCCAGCACGATCTCCACACTGCGCACGCCGACGTCCCTTCGATCCGCCCATCCCGCGGATGCCGACCAGACTTCCCGGCGCGCCTACGGGCAGCCTACCGACCGGCCAGCCAACCGCTGGGCGACCGAGCGGGACCGGCCGCATCAGGCCGAGGTCCGTCGCACCTCGAAGAATGAGCGCCACCGCGCGTGCGCGGCGTCATGGCGGGCTCGACGACGGCGTGGAGACTTGGTCATGCCGCCGGTGGGTTGTGCGTGAGCTGCTGGTGTAGGGCCAGGATAGCTGTGTGGCGGCGTTCCACATCGTCGCGGTCGGCCTTTTCGGGGACGGAGAGGAGGTTCGACCGTTGAATCATCGACGCCTGGTCGATGAGTACCTGTAGCCGTTCGGGGATGGTCGTCTGCTGCATGATCTTGATGAGTCCGTCGAGTTGTCTGATCATGACGGCGGGCATGCCGTGCCCGGCTTGGCGGATCTTTTCGAAGCCCCGCTGGACCAGGCGGTCGAAGTCGGCCTGGTAGACGATGACTCGAACGCGTCCCGCGCGGTCCCGACGAATGCGTTGCGGATGCCAGCCTGTCGTGATCCGGCAGAGACAGTCCGTCAGCCAATCGATGCAGGTGAGTGCGGTGAAGGTGTCGTTGACCGCCGGTGAGAGCGCTCGGATCGCGATCTCGACGAGTTGGTCGACTCCGAACGACACATCCTGGGTGAGTGTGCGGTAGGGGCCGGTGACGTGGCCGCGTTTGAGGCTCCGGGTAACGTACGCGGCCGCCTCTGGTGGCCAGACGACCGCGAGCGTGTCGCCGCGGACCAGGAAATGACCTGGGCGGTGCGGCAGATGAATGACGGCATCGGCTTCTGTCGCGATCTTCAGAAGCGTTTCGTGCCGGATGACCTGCAGATAGCCGTTGTCTGGGGTCGGTATCGGCGCGCCTGAGCCACCGATCAGGGTGAGGAGATCGTCGCAGGACGGCCCGGTTTCTCGGTGGCCCGGCGGGGGGCATTCTTGGCGGCCTTGCGCGTCGATCTCCCGGGCCAGGTCCCGGGCGATGCTCGCGATGACCTGGGGCAGTTGGATCGAGGTGGCGATGTGGTTGATGAAATAGATCAGGACCGCGAGGTCAACCACCGTCAGCGCCAGGGTTACGGTGATGGAAAGGTGTGGTACGAAATCGCCGTGCGGTCCAGGGCTGACCGAGACGAGAACGAGCACCGCGTAGAAGAACGTCGCGACGAACGTACCCAACGTCAGCTGGGTGCCGCGGTCGCGGATGAAGTTCCGTAGCATTCGTGGACCGAACTGGGTCGAAGCCAGGGTCAGGGCCACGATCGTGATCGAGAAAACGATACCGACGACCGTGATGATCGCGGCGGCGATGGTTGTCAGGATTTGGCGGGCGGCGTCGGCCGTGCCGCTGAGGACCCACGACGGCAGCGCCAAATGACCGTCATAGGCCGCTCGGTCGAGCGCGTGAGTCGCGGCAAAGAGGACCACAATCCCGAGAGCCTCAACCGCCGGCACGACCCACAGGTTGGTCCTCAGGGCTTCGCGCCGCCAGTCGGCTTCCAGGTACGCGACACCCCGCATCAGCGGCCACAACGGGAAAAAGACCCGGGCACAAATGGGGCGTTCATCACCAGGGAGCCTCACAAGATCGCGACAATGAGAACGTCGACCAGGCTTCCCGACTCACCTGCAGTGATGCTACCCGAGCCGACGCCCGGCACGGAACATCTGACCGGCGGCGCGGCCCAGGGCGGGTCGTCTCTACTCCCGGCGCCCGGAGGACCCGGAGGAGATGTCGACCCACTCGCGTCCCCACGTACCGAGACGCCGCCGATGCTCCAGCCAGCGCACCAGCATCGAACCGGCGATGACGGTCGCGACGGTCGCGACCAGGCCCGCCACGGCGGTGACGCCCGCGCGCAGCACCACGGACGCTGTCGTCGTCGGGGCGGCAACCACCGCCCCGGCGACCGCTACCGATACGACGGTGGCCTGGGTTCGCGTGCGCGTTGCCTCGGCCTGCTCCCGACGTCGCCCGTCCTGGTAGGAGGCGATCCCGAGCGCCGCGGAGGCGCACAGACCACCGAGCAGCATGACGACGAGAGTGATCGCGCCGAACCGTTCGACGCGACTCCACGGGCGCGCCAGCGGGTTCTCGTCCGGCGTCGGCTCCCGATCACCGAACACGCTGCCCATCATCCACTCCCCCGGTGCCACGGGCCGCGTCCGCACGGATCCCGCACGTGCGTACTCGTCAGCGCAGCCCTTCGGCGAGCGGACCGAGCGCGAGGGCGGGCAGGTAGGTCAGCGCGGTGACGATCACCGCCACGCCGACGACGAGGCCGACGAACGACGCTGTGTGGGTCGGCAGGGTGCCGCTGGTCACGGGCTGCTGGCGTTGTTCGGCGAGCGAGCCGGCCAGGGCGATGACCAAAATCATCGGCAGGTAACGGCCAAGGATCATAACGATCGCCAGGCCGACGTTGTAGAAGTCGGTATTCGCGTTCAGTCCGGCGAACGCACTGCCGTTGGTGTTCCCCGCCGACGTGAACGCGTAGAGCGCTTCGGACACTCCGTGCGCGCCCGTGTTCAGGAACGACCGCGGCGGGGTGGGTAGACCGACCGCGATCGCCGCGCCGATCAGGATCACGGCCGGCGTGACCAGAGTGATCAGGGCGACGTAACGGATCTGGCGTTGCTCGATCCGTTTACGGAGGTACTCCGGAGTACGCCCGATCATCAGACCGGCGAGGAACACCGCGAGGATCGACAGGACCACCAATCCGTACAGGCCGGAGCCGACCCCGCCGGGGCTGACCTCGCCGAGCATCATGTTGACCAGTGCCACGCCACCACCCGCCGAGGTGAGGGAGTCGTGACTGGCGTCGACCGCGCCGTCCGCGGTCGCGGTCGAGGTCGTCGCGAAGAAGGCGGACGTCGATGATCCGAAGCGAGTCTCCTTCCCCTCGGTCGTTGCCCCGACCGCGGTCGGGACGGTGCCGTGGTGCGTCGACTCGGCGGTGACGAGCACCGCCAGGGCAGCCGCGAACAAGACGGTCATGACCGCCAGGAGGGCCCAGCCCTGCCGGGTGTCGTGGACCATCCGGCCGTACATGCGCGGGATCGCCGTCGGGATCAACAGCATCAGGATGATCTCGAGCAGGTTGGTGAGGGCGGAGGGGTTCTCGAACGGATGGGCGGAGTTGGCGTTGTAGAAACCGCCGCCGTCGCCGCTCATCAGCTTGATCGGTTCAAAGGAGGCGACCGGACCGCCGGGCAGGTGCTGGCGGCCGCCCGTGACCGTGGTGACCGTCTGGAACCCATGCAGATTCTGGATCGCCCCGGCCGCGACCATCAGGACGGCGAACAGCACCGACAGGGGAAGGAGAATTCGGATCGTCGCCCGTACCAGGTCGACCCAGAAGTTGCCGACGCGGTCGGTGCGGACTCGGACCAGACCCCGGATGAGCGTGAGTACGACAGCCAACCCGACCGCGGCCGACAGGAACGCCGCGACGGTGATGCCGAGCATCTGCGCGAGATAGCCCAGGGCACTTTCACCGGCGTAGGACTGCCAGGAAGTGTTGGTGACGAACGACACGGCGGTGTCGAACGCCTGCGCCGCCGGCATGCCCGACCGTCCCAGCGACAGCGGCAGATGCCCCTGAAGCCGCAGCAGCGCGTACAGGAACAGCACCGAGGCGCCGGAGAAGGCCAGCAGGCTGGCCGCGTACGTCGACCAGCGCTGGTCGGCCTCGGGATCGACCTTCGCGAGCCGGTAGAGGGCCGACTCGACCCGCAGATGTCGACTCGCGGTGAAGGTGCGGGCCAGGTAGTTGCCGAGCGGGACGTGCACCGCGGCGACCACCACCACCACGGCCGCGACCTCAGACCAGATGGTCACCGGAACCTCCACGATGTCTGGCGGCCGGCCGATCCGCGGGCCCCGCCGGCCCTCACCGGCCGGTATCCCGGGCGAGCAGGTCTTCTTCGGTTTCGCGGCGCACCAGAACGCGGGCGTTCCCGTCGCGCACGGCGACCACTGGAGGTCGTCCGACCAGGTTGTAGGAGGAGGCCAGGCTGTGGTGGTAAGCGCCGGTACAGGCCACGGCGAGCAGATCGCCGGCGCGGACGTCGCCGGGAAGCAGGACGTCGCGGGCGACGACGTCACCGGCTTCGCAGTGCCGACCGACGACCGTCACCGGCCGGGCCGGGGCGGTACGGAGCCGGCCGCTGAGGTCCACGGTGTACCGCGCGCCGTACAACGCGGGCCGCGGGTTGTCGCTCATCCCGCCGTCCACGGCAACGAAGGTCCGCACGCCGGGGATGTGTTTGACGGTGACGACCCGGTAGAGCGTGATCCCGGCGCGGGCGACCAAGGCTCGCCCAGGCTCCAGCGTCAGGCGAGGGGCAGGCAGACGGTGCCGGCCGCATTCGTAATTGATCGTGCCCGACAGGCGGTGAGCGAAGCCAGCCAGGTCGAACGCCTCGTCGCCGGGGACGTACCGCACCGCATGGCCGCCGCCCAGGTTGAGCTGGGAAGGGACCACGCCCTGTCGGTCACGGATGGCGGCGAGCAGTCCGATCATCCTGCGGGTCGCTTCCTCGAGCGGCGCAAGCCGGGCGATCTGGGAGCCGAGGTGGCAGTGCAGGCCGGCCAGGCGCAGGCCCGGCTCGGCCAGCACCCGACGGACCGCCTCCAGGGCGTCGCCGTTGGCAAGTGAGAAACCGAACTTCTGATCCTCGATCCCGGTGGTGATCGCGTGGTGGGTGGCGCCGTCCACGCCCGGGGTCACCCGCACCAGCACCTGCTGGTCGTGGGCCAGCGGGCCGAGCTGGGCAATCTCGTCGAACGAGTCGAGCACGATCCGGCTCACCGGATAGCGCAGCGCCGCCTTCAGGTCCTCCGGGGTCTTGGCGTTGCCGTGCAGGACAAGCCGCTCAGGAGGGAACCCGACCGAGCGGGCTACCGCCAGTTCACCGGCCGAGCAGACGTCGAGCGAGAGCCCTTCCTCCGCCACCCAGCGCGCGACCGCGCGGGTCAGCAGCGCCTTGCCGGCGTAGCACACCTCCGCGTCCGGAAGCGAGGCCGCATACCGCCGGCACTGTCCGCGGAACTCGGCTTCGTCCAGGACGTACGTCGGAGTGCCGAACGTCGCCGCCAGGCCGCTCATGGGTACCCCGGCCACGACCATCTCGCCGTCCGCCGACAATTCCGCCCCGGCGGGCCAGACTTCCGGAGTCAGCCCCCGTACGAGCGAGGACCGCAGGCTCGGTATCACATCACCCAACGTCACGAATGCTCCATCGTCGAACCGGAAACGTTCTGGCTAAACGGCTTTATGCACGCGAGGAAGTAGCTCGGGGCGGAAAGCGCGATCCGAGCGCGGAACTATTCCAAGAGCATTCACAATCAGTATCGGTCGCGGCGGTCGGAAGCCGATGTTTACCCCGTCACGGTGCCCCACCCGCCGAATCCCGACGTCATGTGTACGAGACCTCCGACAAGACCGATGCGTAGTAGCCACCCGCGTGGTGACATCGGCCAGCATCAGACCCCGACGGTTCACTGTCCAGCGACATTGACGCGGTGTTGACCCTCCATCCTGGAAATGTGAACCGCGGCACTGACTCGCCCCCGAGCAGGCGGCGGCGGGGCGGTGAAGCCACCGATCGCGCGGCGAACCGCCCGTGCGGTCGTGGCGGACCAACGCGTCATACCAGCCCTGGATCAGGGCCCCCACCAAACTCACCAAGAGGGGTGGTCCCCGCGAGCGAGGGTCGTCGTCGCGACAGCGGTGGCGGTGGCGGTGGGATCTCCGATTGGCCGTCAATGCGGCGTCAATGGCACTTGCTGAGGCCCGCCGGCAGGTGGACGCTGTTCGCGTCGCTGATCGGTGGCAATTGAGTGCTGGAGGGTCTGTGCGATGTCGACCCCGCCGTCCGCCACCCGTCGATCCGTCCCGGGAGTCGGCCCCGCTGATCGATCCGAGGTTCCCGGGCCGAACGATCGTTATCCCGGCGTTCACCGGCCGTGATTCCGACGGGGCCGGACGGAAAAAAGAAGGTCGGCGCGCGCCGAAGGACGACACCTTTCGCGGGACGGCTCCTGGGAAGCCCGCTAGGATTGCCGCTGCGGGTTTCCCCGGGCGGGTTCCTGGCGTTGCTGCTACTCGCGTTCATCACCCTGGCCAGGCCGACCGGAACAACGCCGGACGGTTCCGCTCTGTGGGGACCGCTGCTCGCCGGCGCGACCATCGAGATCTGCGTGATTGTCCGCGAGGTGGCGGCGGCACTGGCCCTACGCCACCGCGGACAGCGGGTGAATGGGGTGACGGTTGCCGGGTTGCCGGGTTGTCCGGCGTCGTCCAGGTCGACGGGGCTCTCAGGCCGCAGGCAGAGCTTGCCTCGGCCGCCGTCGGCCTGCTGGTCGATGCTGCGTTGGCCGCCCTCGCGGCCGGAATCAGCATCGCGCTTGGTGGCCTTGCGGCGCCCCTCGTATACGCCAACCTGGCGCGGCGTGCAGCCCTGGCCTCGTCCTTTCCGCCGCGCTCGACGGCGCCGGCCTTCAGGCAGCGTTGTCACGGCAGCCGGCGCGGCGCTACCTCGTCGTGGGGGCGCAGGGGCAGGTCCACGGCGTCCTCACTCTCGGGGCAGCCGCGGCAGCCCACCGCGCGACTCGCTCGCCGGGTGAGGCGCCCGGACGCCGACTGTGTTCGCGGGTCTGCGTTCGGAGGCGCCGTCAGGGGCGGAATCGATAGCCCATGCCGGGTTCGGTGATGAGGTGGCGCGGCTGGGTGGGGTCGGGTTCGAGTTTGCGACGGAGCCGGCCGATGTATTCGCGTAGGTAGTGGCTTTGTTCCTTGGGTGACGGTCCGCCGACGGCGGGCAGGAGACGCCGGTAGGTGATGAGTTTCCCCGGGTTGCGTAGCAACGCGTCGAGGATGTGCCATTCGGTCGGAGTGAGGCGGACGTCGCGGGTGGCCTCGGCGCCGCCGGTCCCGGTGGGATCGAGGGTGACGCGGCGGGTGGTCAGGTCGATCTGGTAGTTGCCGAGGGTGACGACCGGCGGCGGGGTGGGGGCGCGACGAGCGACGGCGCGGAGCCGGGCGAGGAGCTCGTCGACGCGGAACGGCTTGGTGACGTAGTCGTCCGCGCCCGCGTCGAGCGCCGCAACCTTGTCCTCGCTGGTGGAGCGCCCGGAGAGGACCACGATCGGGGTGGCCGTCCATCCTCGGAGAGCGTGGATGACGTCGCTGCCGTCGAGGTCGGGCAGGCCGAGGTCGAGCAGGATGATGTCGGGCGTGGTGGCGGCGGCGAGGGACAGCGCCTGACGGCCGCGGGTGGCGGTGGTTACCTCGTAGCCGCGGGCATGCAAGGTGATACGCAGTGTCTTGAGGATCTGTGGGTCGTCGTCGACGACCAGGACACTGGTCACTGCTCGTCGTCCGACCCGTCGCCGGCCATCGTGGCGGCGGGAAGAGCCAGGACCATCGTGAGCCCACCACCGGGGGTGTCCTCCGGGGTGAGGGTTCCGTCCATCGCTTCGACCAGCCCGCGGGACAAGGCCAGGCCGAGGCCCACACCGGTGGTGTTGTCATGGTCGCCCAGCCGTTGGAAGGGTGCGAACACCCGTTCCCGGCCCTCTTCGGGTATGCCCGGACCGCGGTCGATGACGCGGAGTTCGACCCGGTCACCGAGCGCGCTCGCGGTGATCAACGGTGTTTGGTCGGGCGGTGCGTGGCGCAACGCGTTCATGGCGAGGTTGGCGATCACCCGTTCGATCAAGGCCGAGTCGACGTCGACCTCGGGCAGGGCGGCGGGCACCTGGATGCGCACTGTCCGGCCGGCGGGTCCTATCCGGTCAAGGGCGAGGGGGATGAGTTCCTCGAGCCCGGCCGGCCTCCGGATGATCTCGAGCATGCCGGCTTGCAGGCGACTCATGTCGAGGAGGTTCTCCACCAGGCGGGTCAGCCGGTCCAACGACTCGTCGGCGGTCTCGAGGAGTTCAGCCTCGTCGGTTCCCGTCCATACGACATCGTCGGCCCGCAGGCTGGACACCGCCGCCTTGGCGGAGGCGAGTGGTGTTCGCAGGTCGTGACTGACCGCCGCGAGCAGCGCGGAGCGGGTGCGATCAGCGGCGGCCAGCGCCGCCGCGTCCTCGGCTTGAACGGACAGTCGGCGATGTTCCAGCGCGGTGGCGGCCTGGGCAGCGAAGGCGGTCAGGACACTGCGGTCGGCAGCGGGCAAGACTCGACCTCGGAGCGCAAGGGTCAGGCCGGTGCGGATCGTCACGGACGTATCGGCCTGGTCAGGGTCGCGGCAGGCCGGGGAGCCGCTGATCCCGACGATGGTCCACGCGTCCCCGCCGCGCGTAAGACCGGTCGTGTGGCGTTCCAGGAGGGTGACCGAGGTCATGCCGAAGGTCTCCCGCACCCGGGCCAGCAGGGCCGGGAGCGCATCCTGCCCGGCCACGAGACTGCCGGACAACGTCGCCAGGGTCTGCGCCTCGGCCCGAGCGCGGGCAGCTTCGCGGGTGTAGCGGGCAGCGGCCTCCACGACCCCGCTGACGACCAGTGCGACGACGGCGAACACGACCAGGGCGACAACGTTGTCCCCGCTGCGGACGAACAGCGAGTGCAACGGCGGGATGAAGAACCAGTCGGCGAGCAGTCCCGCGCTCACCGCCGAGACCAGCGCGGGGTAGATGCCACCGACGAGGGCTACAGCGAGCACAATCAGCTGGTAGAGCAACAGGTCGCTGGCCGGGCTGACCTGACCGCGCAGATGGGTCAGGACGGCGGTGAGCGCGGGCAGTCCGAAGGCCCCGACGGCGGCGCCGGCGATCCGGCGTCGAACGGTGAGATGGCTGGCGAACTCGGGCAGCCCATGCCCCTTGCCCGCGGCTTCGTGGGAAACCATGTGAACGTCGATGGGGCCCGAGCGGCGGGTGACCTCGGCGGCGACGCCGCGGCCGCCGAGGACAGTGCCGAGCCAGGTGCGGCGGCTCGCGCCGAGGACGAGTTGGGTGGCGTTGACGCCACGGGCGAATTCCAGCAGTGCATCGGGAATGTGATAACCGACGACCTGGTGGTAGCTGCCGCCCAGGTCCTCGACGAGTTCCCGCTGCCGCTGCAACGCACCAGCATCGGTCGCCACCAGTCCGTCGCTGCGGGTGACATGGACGGCCAGCAGGTCGCCGCCGGCCGCGCGGGCGGCGATGCGGGCGCCGCGCCGGATGAGTGCCGCGCCCTCCGGTCCCCCCGTGAGTGCGACGACGACGCGCTCCCGCGTCTCCCACCGCGTCGAGATCCCGTGTTCGGCGCGGTAGGCGTCAAGTTTCTCATCGACGCTGCCCGCGACCCACAACAGCGCAAGCTCTCGCAGGGCGGCGAGGTTGCCGGGCCGGAAGTACCGCGCCAACGCGGCGTCGATCTTGTCGGGAGCGTAGACGTTTCCGTGGGTCATCCGTCGGCGAAGGGCCTCCGGCGTCATGTCGATCAACTCGACCTGGTCGGCCCGGCGGACCACCTCGTCCGGGACGGTCTCCCGTTGCGGGACGCCGGTGACCGCCTCCACAACGTCGTTCAGCGATTCCAGATGTTGGATATTGACCGACGACAGCACGTCGATGCCGGCCGCGAGGAGTTCCTCGACGTCCTGCCACCGCTTGGTGTGCCTGCTGCCGGGAACGTTGGTGTGGGCCAGCTCGTCGACGAGCGCGACCTGGGGACGCCGCTCGAGCACCGCGTCAAGGTCCATCTCCTCGAACGTACCGCCCCGGTACGGGAGGGAATGCCGAGGAACGACCTCGAAGCCGGCCAGGAGCTCGGCGGTCTGTTCGCGGCCGTGGGTCTCGACGACACCCACGGCGACGTCGGTGCCACGCCCCCGTCGCCGGTGCGCCTCAGCCAACATCGCGTAGGTCTTGCCCACCCCGGGGGCCGCCCCCAGGTAGATCCGCAGCCGGCCGCGGGTCATCGGATGCCCTGGGCCGGAGGGGCCGACGCGGGCGGGCGCGACGCGCAGGTCGTTCCCGGTGTGGCGGTGACGGCAATGACCTGAAGCAGGATGTCCACCGCTCCTTCCTCGCCATGGTGCGCAATAGCCGTCCGCTGTCCGCGACCTGGGGACGCGGACAGCGGAAGGTCAGGTGGTCGGGTCAGGCGGCCGTGCGGGCGGTGACGTGCGCATCACCGCCCGCGCGACCGCTAGGCGGTCAGCTTGTCGAGGGCTCGGTTGAGGTCGAGGACGTTGACGGTGGGCTGCCCCATGAACCCCAACGTGCGGTGGTTGATGTGGTTGGTGACGAGGGTGTGGACGGTGGCCGCTGCCAGTCCGCGGGCCTTTGCGATGCGGTTGACCTGCAGGTAGGCGTAGGCCGGGGAGATGTCGGGGTCCAGTCCGCTGGCGGAGGCGGTGACGGCGTCGGGGGGTACCGGGTTGTTGGTGCCCTTTCCGGGTCCCTTGATCGGGACGATGGTGCCGGCTGAGTAGTCCTGGCCGTAGGTGGCGCATTGGACTTTCACCCTGTCGTACACCGTGATGAAGGGGGTGGTGGGGCAGGCTTCGTTGACGCTGACGACCTTGGTCACCGCGCCGGTGGTGCCTTGGGTGTGGAAGACGGCCAGTACCGCGCCGATACCGT
>JAMFSN010000176.1 GCA_026225295.1 Frankia alni | reverse complement strand
CGGCGCCCGGTCCGGCGCCGTCCGTCGGCCAGTACCCGGCGGACACCTGCGGACCGCGCACGAGGATCTCGCCGTCCTCGGCGATCGTCACCTCGGTGCCCGCGATCGGCCGGCCGGCGCAGCCGAGCCGGTGCGCGCCCGGTGGGTTGACGCTCACGGCCGCCGCCGACTCGGTCAGTCCGTAGGCGCCGAGCACCGTCACTCCGACCTCGGCGAAGAAGCGGGCGGTGGAGTCCTCGAGCGACGCCCCGCCGCAGATGACGTGGGTCAGCCGTCCGCCGAGCAGGGCCCGGACCTGCTCGGGTGGGGGGCTGCCGGCCGCTTCGACGCCCTTGCGCATCTTCTCCAGGGCGTACGGGACCACGACCAGGAACGTCGGCCGGAACGTGCCCAGCGAGCCGATCAACGCCGCGGCGTCGCCGACCAGCCCGGTCCGGACCCGGGCCCACAGGCACCCGACCAGCGTGACCAGGCCGTAGACGTGCGACAGCGGCAGGAACAGCAGGGTCGAGGCGGGGGTGCCGTCCGGGAGCCGGAAGACGGGCCAGCAGGCTTCGACGACGCCGGCGGCCGCCGCGAAGATGTTGCCGTGGGTCAGCATCGTGCCCTTGGACAACCCGGTCGTGCCGCTTGTGAAGACGATCGCGGCCAGGTCGGCGCGCCCGACGGACGCGCCGCGGTCGGCCACGGCGCCCGGCGTCACGGCCTGCCCGTCGTCGATCAGGCGTTCGTCGTCGACCAGCCAGATCCGCTCACCGGCCAGGCCCGTATCCGCGTCGTGCAACGTCTTGGCCAGCGTCGGGCTGCCGGCGAAACACGCCGACACCCCGGCCACGGCCACGATGTGCCGGAGCTGGGTGACCGACGCCGTGGGGTAGACGGGCACCAGCACCGCGCCGACCTGCCACACGCCGAACGCCGCGACCACCCAGGCGTAGTCCGTCGATCCCAGCACGCCGATCCGGTCCCCGGGTTCGACCCCGCGGGCCAGCAGCCCGGCCGCGAAGGCACTCAGATCCCGCCGGAACCGCTCCAGCTCGATGTCGTCCCAGCCGGTCGCGGCGGCGCGGCTGAGCACTACCCGGCCGGGTTCGTCCGTGGTTCCGGAAATCAGCGCGGTGGCGAGATTCTGCCCGACCGGAAGAATCCCGGCACCGGCGGGGTCGGCCTTTCGCATGGACGCCTCCGAAAGAGAACCGATGAGCTCACTGTTGGAAATGTAGCGAGCCGGTGCCGATCCGGGGTGGGCGCCCAGTGAACGTTCGCGGAATCCGATCGTCCGGGTTGGTGAACAGAATCGCGCGGAATATCGGCGACCGGTCAGCCGCCGGTCTTCACCGGGCGGATTCGCGCGACCGGAGCGTCTCGAAACTGCCTTCCGACGCCAGCCGGACCGGTCCGTCGAAATGCTCGGCCGCCTCCGCCATCCGCTCGGCCAGATAAGTGGGATCCGCGGTGATGAAATGCGTGAGAACCAGCAGGCCGACGTCGGCGGCGGCGGCCACCCGGGCCGCGTCGACGGCGCTGAGGTGGCCATGGGGGCCGGGGTCGGTCCGGGGGAGCGTCGCCTCGGCCAGGAAGATGCCCACCTCGCGGGCCAGCTCGACCAGCGCTTCGGTGACGCCGGTGTCGCCGGTGTAGGCGAGGCTGCCGGTCGGGCTGTCCACCCGGACCCCGCAGTTGGGGGCCGAATGGCGCAGCCCGACCATGGTCAACTCGCAGTCCCCGACGGTCACCCGGTCCCCGGGCGCATACTCGCGGACGTCAAAGGCGAGGTCGAACGCCTTGTCGAGCAGGGGCATGGTGGTGACCGGAAAGAGCGTCGCGAGCTGGTCGAACACCGGCCGGGCGCCCACCGGTACGTACAACGGTACCTTTCCCCGCAGTCGCGGGGCGGCGACCGGGAGCGGACCGGGCAGCTCCATCGGGTACTCGATCTGACCCGCGAGCAGGGTCTTGCCGATCGGCAGGACGTCGTAGCAGTGGTCGAGATGAAGATGGCTGATCACCACGGCGTCGAGATCGGTCGCCGGCAGCGCCCCGCTCAGGGCGGCCGCGACGCCGGGTCCGCAGTCCAGCAGCAGGCGGGTCGACCCGCTGTCGACCAGGTACCCCGAGCTGGCCTGGCCATCCGCCGGCATTCCCGATCGACATCCCAGGACAGTAAGGCGCATCACACACATCCTATCGCGCAGCGGATCAATGAGCAGTTTGAGGAGCGTGGCGGAGAATAAGCTCAGCGTCAAACACCCGGTCGACTTTCCTATCACCCAATTTCATTTCGCTATCGACGGCAAAATGCTTCGCGGATAGGCCAGGATCGGTCGGGCGCGCCCGCGGCGGACGGTAAGGGGCCGGCGGGAGCGGGAGAGCCGTCCGGGAAAGAATACCCGTAGAAGGGGTCTCGACATGGAGAATATGCGTTCCCCGAAAGTGTCCCGGGCGAACCGACGCCCGGTCCTGGGTCTCGCGCTCGTGTGCGCGCTCACCTTCGTCGTCTACCTCGACAGCAGCATCACCCCGGTCGCGCTGCCGGCCATCCGGACGGACATCGGCGCGGGGGTCACCGCCGCGCAGTGGCTGCTCGACGCCTACACGTTGGCCTTCGCCGTCCTGTTGCTGAGCGCCGGCTCGCTCGGGGATCGACTGGGCCGGGAGCGGGTGCTCATCGGGGGTGGCCTCGGGTTCACCGCCGCGTCGGTGGCCTGTGCGCTGGCTCCGGACCCGGGTGTGCTGCTGGCCGCCCGGGCCGCCCAGGGCGTCTGCGCCGCGGCCGTCGTCCCGCTGTCACTGGCCGCGGTGTCGACGGCGTTCGCCGACCCGACCGCGCGGGCCCGGGCGATCGGGGTGTGGGGCGGCACCGCGGGCTGTTCGGTGGCGTTGGGTCCGCTGGTCGGCGGGGTGCTCGTCGACGACGCCGGTTGGCGCAGCGTGTTCTGGCTCAACGTGCCGGTCGGGCTGATCGCCACGGCCGGGCTGGCCTGGCGGTGGGCCGGTGGGGCGCCGCGGGCCCGGACGGCGGCCGGTCCCCCCGGCCGGATCGACCTCGTCGGCCAGGCCCTGTTCATCGCGGGGACCGGCGGGTTGACCTTCGCGGCGATCGAGGGAACCAGCTTCGGCTGGTCATCACCGATCATCGTGGGACTGCTGGCGGCGGCGGTCGTCGCGTTGGTGGCGTTCGCCCGCTGGGAGAGCCGGGTCGCCGCCCCGATGCTGCCGCCCGAGCTGGTCCGTATCCCGGCCGTGGCGGTGGCCTGCCTGGTCAACCTGCTCGGCTTCGCGGGCCTGTACGGGGTGCTGTTCCTGCTCACCCTGTACCTGCAGGGAACCGTCCACCTCAGTCCGACGCAGACCGGGCTGCGGTTCATCGCCCTCACCGGCTTCCTCGGGCTGATGTCGATCGGGGGACTGCCGCTCGCGCGGCGGTTGGGGACCAAGGTGACCATGGTCCTCGGCCTGGTGTTCTGTGCCGTGGGTCTGGCCGGGCTGACGCTGGTGGAACACGGCGGTTTCGGGCTCTACGCCTGGGCGCTCGCGCTGATCGGCGCCGGCCTCCCGATGTCCGGGGGAGTGGTGGCCATCCAGGCGATGATGGGCCGGGTGCCGCCCGCGCAGGCCGCCACCGCCTCGGCGACGATGAACACCTTCCGCCAGATCGGGGCGGTCTACGGCGTGGCGCTGGCCGGGATCCTGTCGCCCGTGCGGGCCGGCCGGGTGACCTCGATGGACCGCACGTTCATCGTCTCGGCCGCCGGCGCCCTGGTGGCCGCGGCACTGACCCTCGTCGTCCTGCGGGAGAAAGCGGCTCAGCGGGCGACGCGGTCGGAACCGGCCGGCCCGGCTTCGGAGCCGGTCGGCATCGCCGACGCCAACCGGTCGGCGTCCGCGTCGGCGAGAACGAGGTGACGACGCGCGTCGTCGAGCCCGGTGAGGCGGTAGCCGGCGGTGGCGGTCGCCATCGTCGCGCCGTCCGGACCAAGGATCTCGGCCGCCGCCTGCACCCCGGTGACCGGACCGACGCCGCTTTCCGGACCACCGGCGCTTCCCGACCCGCTGGCCGGGGCCGGCTGCCGGAGCCGGGCTACGCAGTCGTACGTCGTCCCGACCAGCAGCGGAGCGATGTAGCGCACCTTCATCGCGGTCGTGAACGCGGTGAGGTGGGTGCGCAGCACGATCAGGTTGCCCATGATCTCGTCGCAGATCACGCCGGTCATCCCGCCGTGCACGACCCCCGGGTACGACTCGTGGGTCCGGCCGAACTGGAACCGGGCCTGCAGACCGTCCGGGTGGCTGCGGAACTCCAGCTGGAGGCCGTGGTCGTTGTGGGGTGAGCAGCCGAAGCACCGGTAGCCGCTGACCACCGTCCACGGGACGGCGACCGGGTCGCCGGGCCGATCGCCGGGGTGCCGACCGGGGGGCAACTCGTCCTCCGGCCGGTCGAGGTGCTCCGGCCGGTCGACGGGACCGGGCCGACCGGTGCCGGACCGGGCGCTGTCGGTCACGGTCATGCCAGGGCCTCGGCGAGCGCGTGCCGGATGTCGGAGTTCTTCG
>JAMFSN010000175.1 GCA_026225295.1 Frankia alni | reverse complement strand
TCGGCCCCGAACCGGACGGGGCGGCCTGGCTGGACGGCGCGGGCACCACCCCGGCGCGGCTCGGGCGGCCCCGTCCGGTCTACGAACTACGCAACCTCAATGCGGCCGCCTGGCGGGCCGGGGAGGTCGCCGCCATCAACGGCCACGGGACGGCCCGGGCCCTGGTCGGGTTCTACGAGGCGCTCCGGCGGGGCCGGATCCTGAGTCCCGCCCTGGTCGCCGAGGCGACCGCCGTCCAGGCCGAGGGACCCGACCGGATGCTCGGCTCGGACACCCGCTGGGGGCTGGGTTTCGGCCTCGAGCCGGGCGACGGCTACGGCATGGGCGGCCTCGGTGGCAGCCTGGCCTGGACGACCGGGGCCGACCGCGAGGGCTACTCGTTCGCGTTCGTGACCGCCGCGCTGGGTAGCCACGACCGGTCCGACCGGATCGAAAACGCGGTCCGCTCGACCCTCGGCCTCCCGCCGCTGTAACGCTGGGGCCGCGCTCAGCGGCGGGCGGCGGGATCGATCAGGTGGCGGATGTGGGTGCTCGACGTCTGCGCCGTATAGGGGAAGTAGACGACCCGGGCCCCGACCGCGGCCAGGTCCGCCTCGATCTTGTCGCCCTTCGGGGTGCCCTTCCAGTCGTCGCCCTTGAACAGGATGTCGTAGTGGATCTCGCGCCACATATCGAACTTGTCGGGGTACGGGTCGACCACCACCGCGTCCACGAAGCGCATGGCCCGCACGATCTCCATCCGCTCGGCCAGTGGGACGACCGGCCGGCGGCCCTTCACCCGTTCGACCACCTCGTCGGTGACGACGCCGACCACCAGCCGGTCGCAGCTCAGCCGCGCCCGCCGCAGCAGCGTCAAATGCCCGACGTGGAACAGGTCGTACACGCCGGGCACATAGCCCGTCTCACTCACGACGTCCCGGAACCGCCGCCCGGGTTGGCCGCGCGCGCTCCGTCGGACGAACCGGTCGCGCGCGGCTCGGCGGTTGCGCCGGCCGGACCGGACTGCCCGGGCACCACCGCACCGGCCGCGCCGACCGGACCGGCCGCGCTCACCGGACCGAGCGCCGCCAGCTCGCGGTACCACTTGACCGCCGCCATCAGCAGGAACGCGGTGCTGGCGGCGCCCATCAATGCATAGACCGTCGCGAAGCCCGGGCCCCACCCGAGCAGGAGAAAGACCAGACACACCAGGCCGTAGTCGGTCGGCAGGACCAGCAGCGACCTCACCACGGACGCCCCGGTGGCGACCGGCACCGCCGTGCCATCGGCCGCCGCCCGGATCCGGCGCAGCAGCTCGCCGGCGATCATCCCGAAGAACGTGACCGCCGCGACGATCGCGTAGCCGATCGGGACCAGCAGATACGGCCCGCGCCCGAGGTCCTCCCGCCCGAAGCCGGAAAAACGGTAAAACGACACCGCCACCGCCAGGTGCAGCGACGAGATCTTGGCGCAGTCGACCATGTGGTCGAGCCACTCGCCGGCCGCCGTCCCCCCACCCCGCAGGCGGGCCAGCTGCCCGTCGGCCGCGTCGAACGCGTAGCCGACCACCAGCGCGGCGCACACCCCGACGCCAACCCCGGGAGTCGGCCGGGCCAACGCCAGCGTCGCGATGGCGCCGAACGAGAACAGGGCGCTGATCGCGGTCAGCTGGTTCGGGGTCAGCCCACCGTGGAACGCCAGCGCGGCCAGGTGCCGCCCCAGCGGGCGATTGACGAACCGCGAATAGGCCGGCGCGCCCTTCACCGTCTTCTGCACCGTCGTCAGGCGGCGCACCGTCGCCCGGTGGCCCGCCGTCTTTTGGCAACTGGGCGAAGTCGTCATGCGACCGAACTGCGGGCCAGCGCGGCCCGCAGAATTGTGCTGGCCGTGCCGGGGACGTCCGCCAGTCGGACCACGGGAACCGAACCGGCCACGGCTTCGGTCAACGGCGTCGACAACGGCGCGTGCGGGTCGGTCCCCAGAATCACCAGGTCGGCCTCGATCGGTTCCGGCGGCGCCCACCAGACCGACGCACGGGGCCCGAAATCCGCCGAGCGGGGACTCGGTACCGCGGCCCGGCCCATCCGGCCGCCGCGATTACCGGGGCCGGCCGCTACCACCACATCATGGACGCAATCCAGGCTCCCGAGCAGGGTGATCCGCTCACTGATAGGGACAAACGGCCGCCCGCCGTACCGGCGTTCGACCTCGCCGTCGTCCAGGACGCCGACCACCAGCCGGGTGCACAGCGCCCGGGCGGCGGCGAGCTGCCGCACATGACCGACGTTGAACAAGTCATAGACACCAACTGTGTAACCGACAACCAGCATTGAATTCCCCCCCAGGAAATGACGAACATTACTAAATGTGATGCGTCGCGCATATTTTTCGGCGAACTGGTGCGATCTCAACCGCGGTGCGGCGGCACCCCCGATCGGACCGGCACCACCGGCACTGCACGGGCCGCCGGAATCAGCGGTGCGGGCACCCCTACCGGATCGAGCGGGTCGACCGGATCGGCTTCGGAACCGGCCCGGGCCATCCGGAGCGCCGCCCGGACTCCCGGACGGGCGACCAGCCGTTGGCACAACGCCTCGTACCCGGCCGCCACCTCGTCCCAGTCGTACTCGGCGGCCGCCCGGACCTGGGCCGCCCGGCCGGCGGCGGCCGTCGCCGCGGGGTCGGCCTCGGCCGCCTCGAACAGCCGGGCCAGGTCGGCCGGTCCGTCGAAGAACTCACCCGTCGCGCCGAGGACCTCCCGGTTGAAGCGGTTGTCCAGGGCCAGCACCGCGGCCCCGGCCCCCATGGCCCGCAGCAGCGACGGGTTCGTCCCGCCGACGCTGTGACCATGGCTGTACGTCAGACAGCCGGCGTACAACGCGTCGAGCAGTTCCTGGTCGTAAATCGCGCCGGGCGCGACGATCCGGCGGTCGGCGGCCAGCAGCCGTTCGACCCGCCGGGTGTAGTCCGTGGCGTACACGTTGCCCCCGACCACCAGCAGCGGATGGCCGGCGGCGCTGGCCCGATAGCCCTCGGCAATCGCCTCGAGGTGGTTTTCCGGCTCAATCCGCGCCACCACCAGGTGGTACTGCCCGGGGCGCAGCCCGAACTCGGCCAACCGGCCCAGCGCCGGCGCGGTCAAGATCGGCGCGCCGTACCTCAGGACCGTGGCCTCGACGCCGAACTTGGCGCGGTAGTACGCCGCGATCGCGTCGGCGTCGGCGATGAGCCCGTCGGCCCACGCGACGGCCAGCGCCTCCATCCGCAGGTAGTACCGGCGGCCCGCGCCGGACCACTTGCCGCGCCGCCACTCGAGCCCGTCGACATGCACGGCCGCCGGAATGCCGCGCAATTGCAGCAACGGCAGCAGCGGCGCGTTCGCCGCGTTGAAGACAATGGCCACCTCCGGCCGCCGGACGTACGCATGCAGGCAGCTGGCCCCGGTGTGGCTCAGGGTCTCCAGGGTGCGCCGCCGGATGGCCGGCGCCTGCACCCGGCGCATCCCGAGATACTCCCGAGGTCCGTTCTGGCGGCAGTAGACCGTAATCTCATGCCCGCGTTCCGCCAGTCGGCGGCCGATCTGTTCGGCGGCCGTCTCAAATCCGCCATAGGTGGCCGGAACGCCCCGACTCCCCATCAATGCTATCCGCACAATCGCCCCCTACCGCTGGCCTCCGGAACCAGATCGGCCATTTTGCCGGGTATCAGGACGGGCCCGTCCACGTTCTGGTACCGATATGCTGAATAATGAGCCGCCCGTGGGTAGCCAACCGGCCGACTCGCGCGGGACCTCGGCAAGTCTAAGCATCACCGCGGCCTCGTAGTACGAATTACCTGTGGGTCTGACGCGCGCCGCGTGCCGGTCTTCAGGTAAGCGGTTTGTACTTTTTTGGGGGACGCATGCAAGACGTCGACGGTAGTATAGATCCGCAGGTCGGACCGGGCCCGCTGTCGTCGCTGTGGCGTTACCGGTTTCTTTCTCTGGCCATTGTGGTGGGATTTGCCTACATCGGTGCAATGATCGCCGTTCTCAACCCGGCGGCGCCGAGCGCAGTGGCCCGCATGGGGCTGTCGAATCCTCGTAACCTCTCACTTTTCCTGGGCGGCAGCAGCTCGAGCGCAGACCTCGGCCGGTACGCCGCCGCCCAGGTGCGGTTCATCCAGGGCGCGTCGGTGATGGGGGCGGCGGCCAGCACGCTCGGCGGGGGCCTCACCGCTCCCCAGCTGCAGGACGCCGTGAACGTCGCCGCCTCCAGCACCGCCGACGTGATCACCATCACCGCCACCGCGTCCCGGTCGGCGACCGCCGTGCGCCGGGCCAACGCGGTCGTCGCGGCCTACCAGCGGCTCACGCTCGCGCAGACCCGCAGCGCGGTCAGCCGCGAGCTGGCCGCCGTGGCGGTCGAGCGGGCCGGCCTCACCGCCCAGCTCAACGCGGCCGGTTCCAACAGCACCGTCGACCGGGCCAGCGTCGCGGCGGCAACCAACGCCCTCAACCAGCTCCAGCAGACCGCCAACGACGCCCAGACCCAGGCCGCGCTGTTCGGCTCGGGCACCGGCTTCGTGGATGCCGCCGCCGTCCAGCCGCGTTCCTCCACCCCGGTCACCATGGCCGGGGACGGCGCGCTCGGGGGCCTGATCGGCCTGGTGGTGGCCGGGGCGCTGGCCTGGGTCCGGGCCGGCCGGCGCCGGGAGCTCGAGACGAGCGCCGACGCGGCCACGCTGCTGGGCGCCGCGCTGCTCGGTGAGATTCCGACCGTCGGCGGCCGGGTCCGGGCCGCCCGCCTCGAGGATCCGGCCCAGACCCCGTCGGAGGCGTTCCACGGGGTGGCCGCGGCCCTGTCCGCGACCGTTCCGCGGGGCGTGTTCGTCCTGGTCAGCCCCGCTCGCGACGACGGCCGGACCACGACCACCCTGGGCCTGGCGGGCGCCCTGGCGACGGCCGGGGCCCGGGTCGTGGTGGTCGACGCCGACCTGCGGACCGCCCGGCTGACCCGGCTCTTCCAACTTGCCGAGGAGTCCGCCGGCGTCGCCGAGCTCGCCCGGGGGGAGGTCGCTCCGCCCGACGTCACTGTCGCGGTCGCGGACGCGGCCGGGGGCCTGACCGGCGAACCGACCGGCGGCGCGGTCAGCATCGTCGGGGCCGGTCGGCCCGGTGGCGAGCCGGCCGGCCTGCTGCGCACCCGGGCCACCGCCGAGGCGCTGCGCCGGCTGCGGTCCACGTTCGACGTGGTCCTGGTCGACACACCCGCCACCGGAGCGGCCGCCGACGCCCTGGCACTGGCCCGGGTGGCCACCGGGATGATCGTGGTGGTCCGCCGGCGGACGCCGTCCCGGCCGGTGCGGGAACTGCGCCGCCAGATCGCCGCGGCCGGCGCTCCGCTGACGGGCGTGGTGCTGACCTTTGGGGTCCCTCTGCCGGGTGGCTACCGGCCCCGGGACGGGTTCGTGCCCCGGCCCCGGGACGGCGCGGACCCGGGCGAGCCCACCCGGTCACGCCCGGCGGTCGGCTCGGCGGTCGCCACCCACGCACCACGGTGAGGCCGACCCGTCGGGGCGGCGGGCGGGCCGCCGGAGCCGTCGCGTCGCAGGCGCTCAACGCCGGCGGCAGCCTGGTGCTCCAGATCGCGGCGGCCCGGGTGCTGGGGGCCGGCGGCTTCGGGTCCTTCGTCCTGCTGACCTCGGCGCTGATCCTGTTCACGGCGATCTACACGGCCTTCGTGGGCGACTCGCTGACGGTGCTGGACCGCGACGACCCGCGCATCCGGGGCGCGCTGGTGGCGGCCCACCTGGGCTTGTCGACGATGGCCGCCCTGGTCGGCTACGGCCTGGCGGTCGGGCTCGGGGTGCTGGGCCCGCGGGCCGCCGCGCTGTACGGGGTCCTGGTGTTCTGCTGGCTGACGGAGGAACTGGGCCGGCGGATCTTCACCGCCCGCCTGGAGTTCTGGGGGTTGACCGCCAACGACGCGGTTTACGTCGGGGTCACCCTCGCGGGGCTGGTCGCGCTGCGGTTCGTCGGGTTCCGGCTGACCCTGCACACCGTGCTGGTGGCGATGATCGGCGGCGCGCTGGCCGCCATCGTCGTCGGGTACCGGCAGCTGCCGGTGTCGGAGTTCCGGTGGGCGGCGCTCCAGCCGGGCGCGCTGCGGGAGGTCGCGGCGTTCGCGACCTGGCGGGCGCTGCAGGCCGGGATCCGCCCGCTGGTCCTGCTGATCGCCCGGGTGCTGATCGGCGCGTTCGCCGGCCGCCCGACGCTGGGCCGGATTGAGGCCGGCCGGCTGCTGCTGGCCCCGGCCCAGACCCTGGTGGGCGCGGCCGGCAACGTCCTGCTGCCGATGTACGTCCCGGCCCGGGTCGGCGCGGCCGGCCCGGCCGACCTCCCGCCGGCCCAGGGGCGGCGCATCACCGTCCGGCAGGCCAGTACCGCGCTGATCTGGTGCACCTTCGCGGTCGGCGCGGTGGCCGTCGGGTTCGCCGGGCCGCTGTCGCGATTCGTGGTCGGCCCCCACATCGACGTCCCCCGGCTCGCCGTGGTCGGCTGGGCCGCCTACACCTGCGCGCTGGCCCTCGGGCTGCCCGCGCTGACCGCCCTGGTCGCGCGGCGCCGGTCGCGGACCGTCTTCCTGGTCCGACTGGCCGACGCCGGCGCCGGCCTCGCGGTGCTGCTGCTCGCCCTGGGCGCCCACGCCCCGGCGGCGGCCCCGTTGGCCCTGGCCGCCTCGGCGACCGGGGGCGCGATCTGGCTCCAGGTGCTGGCCGGGCGGCTGCCGGACCCGGGCGTCGTCGACGACGCCCGGCGCTCCGGGTGGATGGCTATCCGGGCCCGGGTTGCGTCGCTCGGTCCGGTGGGCGGACCGCTGCCCCGCCGGTTCGCGGCCGGTGACCGGTGGGCGCTGGCCTGGATCGTGCTGCCCCTCATGATGGCCAGCGACTACAAGGTGCGGCTGCGCGACCAGCAGGCCTCCGTCGGCGGCCGGCCGGACGTCTTCGTGCTGCTTGAGATCGCGGTGTACGCCGCGATGGCCGGACTGCTGGTGCTGACCGTCGCCCGGGCCCCGGCGGTGGCGGCCCGGCGCCCGCCGCTGATCAGCCTGGCCTGGGTGTTCGGCGGGTACTTCGCCTTCGCCGCGCTGTGGTCGCCGTACCGCGACCTGGCCGTCGTGCGGGGCGGTCAACTGCTGCTCACGGTGGCCATCGCCCAGGCGGTGGCCCGCTACGCCCGGCGCGACCAGCTCCACGGCCTCGCCCACGCGTTCGTCGCGCTGGTCGCGGCGTCGGCGGTGTTCGGGCTGTTCGTCCCCTTCCCGCCGGTCAGCCCGCAGAGCCGGGGCCGGTTCACCTGGCTCTACGTCCACCCGGTCACGTCCGGGATCTACCTGGGCGCGGCGACCGTCATCACGCTCGTCTACCTGACCGGGCTCGGCCGCCGGCACCGGGTCTGGCCGGTCGCGGTGTACCCGGTGACGCTGGCGATCGTCGGGACCGGGCTGCTCGCCACCCGGACCCGGGGCTCGCTGGCGGCGGCGCTGGTGGGCTGCCTCATTGTGCTGGTGGCCGGGGTCCGGCGGGCCCGGCGGCCCGACCTGCTGGCCACCCTGGGGGTGGTCGCGGCCATCGGGGCGTTCAGCGCCCGGCCACTGGTCACCGGCTACCTGGCCCGGGGCGAGTCGGGGTCGCAGCTCGCGTCGCTCAACGCCCGCACCACCCTGTGGCACCTGGCCTACACGGCCGTCACCGAGAAACCGCTGACCGGCTGGGGTTTGACCGCCTCGCGGGGGATCTTCTTCAGCCAGACCGGTCTCGGGGGCGGCCACGACGCGTTCGTCGACGTGACGGTGGACGGCGGCGTGCTCGGCGCGGCCGCGTTCGTCGTCCTGATCGTCGGGCTGGCCGGCGCGCTGGGGCGCCGGTGGCGGCGGGGACCGGCCGGTCAGCGCGCCGACCTGATCCTGGTCACCGCCCTGCTCGCCTTCCTGCTCGTCAACGGCCTGACCGTCGAGGACCCGGCCGCGCCGGCCAACGCGGCCAACCTCTGGCTGTTCGTGCTGGTCGGTTGGGTGGCGGCCCTCCAACGGGAGGGGCGCCCCGCCGTAGCGCTCGACCCGGAGCGGGCGGTGGCGATGATCCCCGGCCAGCTGCCGGCCGGGGCCCACCGATGAGGTCGCGACGGGCGCCCGACCGCCGGCCTCCCGGGCGGCGGGTCGTCCTGTTCGCCCATCCGTCGGCCGACCTGTACGGCGCGGACCGGATGCTGCTCGCGTCGGTCGCCGCGGTGCGGGCCGACGGAGACCGGGTGGTGGTCGTGCTGCCGACCGACGGTCCGTTGGGGGGCGCGCTCGAGGTGCTCGGTGCGGAGGTCCGGACGGTGGACTTCCCGGTCCTGCGCAAGCAGCAGTTGAGTGCCCGCGGGAGCCTGTCGGTCGCCCGGCGGACCGCCGCCGCCGGGCCGGCCCTGGCCCGGATGCTGCGCGACCTGCGGCCCGACCTCGCGTACGTCAACACGATCACCGTGCCGGTCTGGGTGGCGGCCGCGCGGGTGGCCCGGGTGCCGGTGCTCGTGCACGTCCACGAGGCCGAGGAGGTCGGTCGGCTGCTGGGGTTCGCGCTGGCCGCGCCGCTGCTGCTGGCCCGGACGGTCGTGGTGCCGAGCCTGGCCGCCCGGCGGGCGTTGGTGCGCGCGGTACCGGGCCTGACCGGCCGGATCCGGCTGGTGCCCAACGGCGTGGCCGCCCCGCCTGGAGCAGTGCCGGTTGCCGGCCGGTCGGCGGCGATCGGTCGGTCGGTCGGCCCGGCCCGGCTGCTGCTGGTCGGCCGGCTGTCGCCCCGCAAGGGCACCGACGTGGCGGTCGCGGCCGTCATCGAGCTGCGCCGGGCCGGCCACGACGTCGTGCTCGACCTGGTCGGCGACACCTACGCGGGCTACGAGTGGTTCGAGAAGGAACTGCGGCAGGCGGCCGACGCGGCCGGCCTGACCGACCGGGTGCGCTTCCACGGGTTCCACCCCGACCCGGACGGGTTCCGGGTCGCCGCCGACATCGTGCTGGTGCCGTCGCGGGTCGAGCCGTTCGGCAACGTGGCGGTGGAGGCGCTGCTGGCTGGCCGGCCGCTGGTGGCCAGCCGGGTCCAGGGCCTGACCGAGATCGTCCGGGCCGGGCACACCGGCCTGCTCACCACGCCCGGCGATCCGGTCGCCCTCGCGATGGCCGTGGCCCGGCTGCTTACCGACCGGGCGCTGGCCGGGCGGTTGGCGACCGCCGGTCGGGCCGACGCGGCAGCCCGGTTCGGCCTGGACCGCTACCAGGCCCGGGTCCGTGCCGTGACTACCGAAACCCGCCGGTAGCGGCGCCGGCCAGCACGACAGCCGACCGGCGCTACAGCTGGGCGGCGCGTTCGGCCGGCAGCAGCACGACGTCGCGGCTCCCGAAGCGGGGCAGCGGGGCCGCCGAGCGGACCTCGTCGGCAGTCAGCAGGTGCAGCGACGCGGCGCCGATGGCCAGCACCAGGTACCCGTGGCTGTGCAGCTCGGCGATGAGGGCCCGCAGCCGGGGGACGTTCCGCAGCACCTCGACGACGATGGTCGGCCGGTTGGCGGCCAGCGCCGGCCGGACCGCTTCGAGCACCTGCCCCTCCGCCCCCTCAATGTCCAGCTTGACCAGGTCGGCGGTGGCCAGCACGTCCGGCGCGGCGACGGCGGGCACCTCGATCGTCCGGGACGCCGGCCGGTCGGTGATGCCCTCCGTCCCGGTGTCCAGGTAGGCCCCGGTCGGGGCCAGGTAGCGCTCCTGGTCGGGCAGGGCCAGCCGGACCCGAGCCGGCCGGCCGGCCGGCCCGGGGCTGTCCAGCTCGCCGACCACGGCGGCGACGATCACCTCGACGTGGTCCAGCCCGTTGAGGGCCAGGTTGCGCCGCAGCACGTCGGCCGATTCGGGGTTGGCCTCGATGGCCACGTACCGGGCGGTCGGGCCGGCCTGGGCGCCCTGGACCGTGTAGTACCCGATGTTGGCGCCGATCTCGACGATCGAGGTGGCGCCCGCGCACAGCCGTCGCCACCAGGCCGTCTCGCCCTGCTCGTAACCGGCGTCACCGTACCAGTAGAGCAACCGGGCCAGCCGCGATTCGACGGCGCACAGGCGTAGCCCGGTGTCGCCCGGGACGGCGAAGGTTTCCAGCGGGGCCAGCGGGCGGTGCCGCAGGACCGCCGCCACCGGGGTCAGGGCCCGCCGGCGGGGACCGTCGGCCGCCACGAAGGTGTCCCGGACCCGGCCGACCAGGTCGACGGGGACCACCGTCAGGGCCCGGGACAGCGACTGGCGGGCCCCCATCCGGATCCGGGTGGGCGTGGAAAGCGCCATGACTGGTCCCTGGGTCGAGGGTGAGCACTCATGGTCATCATAGCGACACGCTAGGCGTTCGCGGCCGAGGCGGCCACGGGCCACGGGCCGCGGGCCGTGGGTTCCCGGCATGGCGTCGCCCGCCGGCTCAGGTGCCGGCGGGCGACGGGTCGTGCGGGGCTCCAGGGTTAGTGGAAGCCCACCGCCGCCTGGAAGGCGGCCTGGTTGGGGTACACGACGCACTTCGCCGACGGGCACCAGTTCACCCGGCCGGTGGTGGTGGGCGGTGTGTAGGTGTTCCCGGCAAACGTCCGGAACATGGCCGGCGCGCTCACCTGGGCGGTCGAGTTGGTGTCGAGCAGCGTGACCGTCTTGCCGTTGGTGTTGAGGAACAGGTTGCCGGTCACCGACACCGCGGCCGTGTTCCAGGTCAGCCCGTTGGCGGCCGAGTATTTATCGCTGCTCGGGCTGCGCGGGTCGTCGTAGACCCCCAGATCGATCTTGTTGCCGGCAAACTGATTATTGGTCACCGCGACGTTCGGCGATCCGGAGATCTTCAGCCCGCGGGCATTGCCCCCCAGGTAGTTGCCGGAGATGGTGGCGGTCTGGGAGACCTCGTAAAACAGGCCGTTGTTGGCGTTGTCCGACACCACGTTGTTGGTCATCGTGGTGGTGATGCACCCGAGGTCGCACCAGAAGCCCGAACCGACGTTTTGCTGGAAGGAGTTCGAGGTCACCGTGATGTTCCGGGTGTGGGCGACCTTGACCCCGGCCACCGTGCAGTAGTAGCCGCAGCTGTTGACGCTGAACCCAGCGGTGTTGTTGATGTCGAACCGGTTGTCGACGATCGTCAGGTCATCCGCCCTGTTGGCGACCATGCCCCGGTAGCCGTTGCGGGAGACCGTGTTGCCGGTCACCTTGGCCCCGGCGGCCAGGACGGCCAGCCCAGTGCCGGCCGACTGGGTGACGATGTTGCCGGTGAAGCTGACGTTGGTGGTGTTGATGATCACCGCTCCGAGCTGGGTCTCGTTCCAGACCGGCGCGTACTGCTTGAACCCGATGCCGCGGATGAGGCTGCCGGAGGCCGCCCCGTTGAGCTGGAGCGCCTTCCACCGCGAGGACGACTCGACCACGACGCCCGCCGGGTTGCGCCCGATGACGATGGCGCCGCTGCTGTCCAGGTAGAAGGTGCTGGCGGTCAGCGCCGCGGCGCTCGCGACCTGGGTCAGCGGAGTGCCGTTGACGAACACCTGGTTCGGCTTGCCGGCCTGCGGGTGGCCCGCGTCGACGGCGGCCGCGTTGTAGCAGGTCTGGCACAGCGGGCTGCGCCAGGTGGTCGAGCGCCAGCCGTTGCCGCTGACGGCCCAGCCGGTGATGACGTCACTCCCGCTCAGCCAGACCGCCTCGTGCGGGTAGGGCTGGATGGTGAGCCGCTTGGTGACGCTGTTGACGGTTTCCCGGTAGGTCCCGCCGCGCAGGACGACCGTGCCGCCCACCGGGGCCTTGGCGACCGCCGCGGTGAGGGTCCGCAGGGGGTCGCCGGAGGTGCCGGCCGCCCCGTCCTTGCCGGTCGGGGCGACGAACACCGCGCCGGCCGGGATCGGGAAGTTCGTGTTCAGGGTCGCGGTGGTGTACGGCCCGTACGGGGGTGGGTTCCCGAACGGCTTCCCCGGGGGGGGCGACGAGTTGGCGGGCGCCGACGAGTTGGCGGGCGCCGGCGAGTTGGCGGGCGGTTGGGGCGACGAGTTCGACGACGAGCTACAACCAGCCAACACGACGGCGGCCACGGCGATGACGGCCACAACGCAGCCGCCCGTCTTCCTGACTCCGGGAAATCTCATGATCGTCCTTCCGAGAACCCTCCGACTGATGAAATCGACAAATACGTGAACTTTTAGATAGGGACGTGGAAAAGACTTCAGTCGGCTCCGCCCGTGCTCGGCCTTTCGATGCCACACACCGGACGACAGATACCCCCCGCCGCCATAGGCACACATATTCTGAGGGGCGGCGCACGAGGTGCGGCCGTTACCTGTACAAAGCGGCCAAAGGTGTCGGCTCGGAAATATGGCACGGGTAACGGTAACCACCGTCCACGCAATTTGGCGCGTCGAAGCAAGATCCAGACAAAGCGGCCAGGGGAAGCGACCAGAAAGTTCGGGTGGTGACGGTGACGGTGAGCGATAAGTGGGCGGTAAAGGAGGCCAACGGTTCGGCCGCGATACATGCGGCGCCCGTGGCGGCGATCGCCGGAGGGGGCCGGGCGGCGGTGGTCGCCGCAGCGGCCGCCACCGTCGTCGCAGTCACCTTGAGTAGCTGCGGCCTTTCCTCGGAAAAATCTTCGGAACGACCCTCCGGACCGCGGGCGGGTGCCCCCACGACCGGCGCCGCCGGTCGGGCCCGGGGCGGCTCGGCGGTCGGAACGCCCTGGATGTCATCGGTGGGTCCCGCCGTCCCGACCACCTACGGTCGGTCCGATCCGCCGTTCGCCGGCGCGGCGGCCGGGCCGGTTTCCGGGACGTTGACCGGAACTGGCTCCGGGGGGTCCGGTGCGGGTTCCGGTACGGGGTCGGGTGCGGGCGCGATCCCGGCCCCGGCCACCGTCGGGCCGGCGCCGACCACGCACCGGGCCGCCGCGCCCGGGGCCCCCCGCGCGCGCCGCCGGGGACTCCCGCCGGCTGCTCCGGTCGCGCTCAAGACCGTGCCGACCGTGGTGACGGCCAGTCAGAAACCGGTGCCGGTGTCCTGGACCGGGACCTTCGGCGGCGGCATCACGGTGTCGATCAGCAAGGTGGCCCCGGTGGTCTCGGACGGGGTCGGGCCGGGCGAGATCGCCGGTGCCCCGGCGGTCGCTCTCACCTTCCGGCTGCGCAACGCGTCGGGGGCCGCGATCGGACTCAACGGGATCGCCGTCACCGCCACGTACGGCGGGGCGGCCACCCCGGCCAGCCCGGTGACGGACGTCCACGAGGCGCCGCTGCACGGTTCGCTGGGCAACGGTCAGTCGGCCTCGGGTACGTACGTCTTCCAGATTCCGACGTCCCGCCGGGGCCAGGTGACGGTGACCGTCAGTTACACCGCCAATCGCCCGACCGTGGTCTTCGTCGGCTCGCTGGCGTGACCGGCCCGGCGTCGGCGCCCGCTTCCGGGTCCGGCCGGTAGGGCTCGCGTGCGCGAATACGGGCGACGCGCCGTGAAATTCCGGTCCTCCACCCGAACGGGCAGCCAATGTATGTTCGTGGGCATTCGGTCCCGGTGGCTGATGGGAAGTAATGTCCCATTCGGGCCCACTTCCCGGGCCCACCCGGCCGGGTACGTGGTTCGCGCCCCGGGGCCTTTCGTGGGTCGACCGCATTGATGAAGATAAAACACAGGATTTCCGTCGGGTGGATGCTGACGGGGCACCATCGGTCGGTCGGCTCGCATTCGCGGCGGGCATTGTCTCGAGCCCGGCAGTCTCGGGCTCGGCAGTCTCTGGCAAGGGGAAAAATCTATGGGGGCGTGTTTCTTCGGACCCGGCCGGTTCCTGGCCGGTCTGGCGGCCGGTGGCCTGCTGTTCGTCGCGGTCGGCACCGGGCTCGGCGCGGGCGTGGCGGCGGAGGTGGTCGACGCGTCCCCCGCGCACGCCGACACCGCGCCGCCCAATCCGGCCACGCCGGCGACCGTCAGCGCCGACGCCCTGCCCACCGTCCAGATCAACGGGGTGGTCTGGTCCCAGGTGACCGTCGGGACCACGGTGTACGCGACCGGCAGCTTCACCTCGGCCCGGCCGGCCGGCGCGCCGGCGGGCACCAACGAGACGCCGCGCGCGAACCTGCTGGCCTACAACATCACCACCGGGAGGCTGATCACCACCTTCCACCATGTCCTTAACGGCCAGGGCCTGTTCGTGACGGTGTCGCCGGACGGTTCCCGGATCTACGTCGGCGGCGACTTCACCAAGGTCGACGGGCAGTCACACGGTCACATCGCCGCGTTCAGCACCGCGAACGGCTCGCTGATCAGCTCCTTCAAGGCGGCGACCAACTCGACGGTCGACGCCCTGGCCGTCACCAACGCGACCGTGTACGCCGGGGGCATCTTCACGGCGGCCCTCGGATCGAACCGGCTCCGGCTGGCGGCCTTCGCCGCGTCGACCGGCGCCTTGCTGACCTGGGCCCCGACCGCGGATGACCACAAGGTTGCCACGATGGTGCTGACCCCGGACCGCAGCCGGGTGATCGTGGGCGGCAAGTTCACCACCATCAACGGGCACCCCGCCTACGGGCTCGGTGCGCTGAATCCGGTCACCGGGGCCCTGCTGCCCTGGGTGGTCGGCAGCACCGTGCGCGATGCCGGCCTGAACGCCGGCATCAGCAGCCTGCGGACCGACGGTCACCAGATCTACGGCACCGGCTTCGTCTTCGGCGCGGGCGGCAACCTGGAAGGCAGTTTCGCGGTCGACCCCGACACCGGGAAGATCCACTGGATCGAGGACTGCCACGGCGACAGCTACGACACCTATCCCGCCGGCCCGCTCCTCTACCTGGTCAGTCACTCGCATTACTGCGGCAATATCGGCGGCTTTCCGCAGACCACCCCGTGGACCTTCCACCGGGCGACGGCCTTCACCACGGCCGCGACCGGCACCATCACCCGGAACCCGATCGCCGGCTACGCAAACTACGCCGGCAAGCCGGCGCCCACCTTGCTGTACTGGTTCCCGATCCTGACCGCGGGCACCTTCACCGGCCAGGACCAGGCCGGCTGGTCGGTCACCGGCAGCAGCGGCTACATCTCCATCGGGGGCGAGTTTCCCAAGGTGAACGGGGTGGCCCAGCAAGGTCTGGTCCGGTTCGCGGTCCGCTCGCTCGCGCCTAACAAGCTGGGCCCGCGGTACGCGACGACGCTCACCCCGACCGTCGTCTCGCCGTCGCCCGGCACCGCCCGGGTGTCCTGGACGGCCACGTACGACGTCGACAACACGGCCCTGACCTACAAGGTGGTGCGGGACGGGAAGACGGCCAGCCCGGTCTACACGACCACGGTCGACTCGAGCGCCTGGCACACCCCGACGGTCGGGTTCACCGACTCCGGGCTGGTCCACGGCAGCACCCACAGCTACCGGGTCTACGTCTACGACCCGCTGGGCAACTCCACGGCCGGCTCGAGCCGTTCAGTGGTGGTTAAGTAGCGGAGAGTAGCCATCGGGGGTGTGGGGTGCGGACCGGTGGGGTATCGCAACAGCGTGTCTGACCACTGCGCAGGGGAATCACGCTGGACCCGAGGGTGGCCGGCGGGGATGGCAGCAGTCTCGCTCACCGTGATCCTCGCCGCGTGCGGGGGCTCGGCCGGCAACCAGCCCGCAACCCACACTGCGTCCACGTCAGCGCCGTCCGCGACGTCCACCCAGTCGAGCGGCGCCGAGATCGGAGGTGCGGATCACCCCAGCGTCGGCTCGAGTGCCGCCGGGGTGGCCGGTAGCGGCAGCGCGCTGGCTATCCAACAGGGCTACGGGTCCGTCGTCCGGCAGGCGCTGCCGTCCGTCGTGGAGATCGACGCGGCGGACGGAGTGGGGTCGGGGGTCATCCTCGACACCGCCGGGGACATCGTCACCAACGCCCACGTCGTCGGGTCGGCGACCTCCTTCACAGTGCGGTTGGCCAACTCCCCCCTCGGCTATCCGGCCAAGCTGGTCGGGATCTACCGACCTGACGACCTCGCCGTGATCAAGGTCTCCGGGACGTCCAGCTTGCGGCCGGCCCGCTTCGCCGACTCCTCGAAGGTCCAGACCGGGGACGTCGTGCTCGCGATGGGCAACCCGCTGGGGCAGGCGAACAGCGTGACCCAGGGGATCGTCTCCGCGATCGGCCGCAGCGTGACCGAACTGAACACCAATGGCCAGCCCGGCGCCACGCTGCCGGACGTGATCCAGACGTCGGCCGAGATCAACCCGGGTAACAGCGGCGGTGCCCTGGTCAACCTGGACGGCCTGGTCATCGGCATCCCCACCCTCGCCGTCCTGAACGCCCCGGGCGGTCAGCGAGAGAAGAGCGGCAACGGCATCGGCTACGCCATCCCGTCGACGATCACCACCGACATCGCCGGTCAGCTCGTGCGGTACGGCAAGGTCCTCAACCCGCACCGGGCCGCGATCGGAGCCTTGGCCCGCACCGTAGCGGAAACGAACGGCCAGCCGGCCGGAGTCGGCATTTACCAGATCCACCCGGGGGACCCGGCCGCTCGCGCCGGCCTGGTACCCGGCGACGTGATCACCGCTGTCAACGGCCAGCCCACCCCGGACCTCGAGACCTACGTGACCGTGCTGGCCAGACTGCGCACCGGGCAGACGGTCCCGGTGCGGGTGACCCACCTCAACGGGACCTCCTCGACGGTGCCGGTCACCCTCGGCGAGCTGCCCCTCTCCAGCTGACCCGGGCCCTCCACCGACGGCTATTCGGGGCGTCCGGGACATCCGCGCGGGTGTCGCCGTCCGGTGCACACCAAAAGTAGCGGAGGATAACCACAGGGTGATCAGACCAGAGTGGACCCGGAACCGGCCGGCGGTCGTCGCCCGGACGGCGACCGCCCTCACGATCGTCCTGCTGCTGATCGAGGCGTGCGGAGGATCGCTCCGCACCCCATCGGCTCCGGCCGGCGGGCCGACCGCGACCGGCGCCGCCACCGCGGCCCCGGGTGGATCGTCCCGGAGCGGCGCCGAGGCCGTCCAACGGGGCTACAGCTCGATCATCCAGCAGACCCTCCCGTCCGTCGTGGAGATCAACACGGTCAGCGAACAAGGATCCGGGGTCATCCTCGATGCCGCCGGCGACATCGTCACCAACGCCCACGTCGTCGGGACGGCGACAAGGTTCACCGTGCTGCTGGCCAACTCCACCCAGCCCTATCCGGCCAAACTGGTCGGCGTCTACCAACCCGACGACCTCGCCGTCGTCAAGGTCGAGGGCACCGCGCGGCTGCGGCCGGCCCGCTTCGCCGACTCTTCAAAGGTCCAGATCGGGGACCTGGTCCTCGCGATGGGCAACCCGCTCGGGCTGGCCAGCAGCGTGACCCAGGGGATCATCTCCGCGACCGGCCGCACGGTGACCGAAACCGACAGCAGCGGCCAGCGTGGCCCTAGGCTGCCCGACGTGCTCCAGACCTCCGCCGCGATCAACCCGGGTAACAGCGGCGGCGCCCTCGTGAACCTGCAGGGCCTGGTCATCGGCATCCCGACCCTCGCGGCCCTGAACGCCCCGGACAATCTGAACGGCCCGAACGACGGCGGTGGCAGCCAGAGCACGGCGGCCGGCATCGGCTTCGCGATCCCCTCCACGATCGCCCGTGACATCGCCGGCCAACTGGTGAAGCATGGCAAGGTCGTCGACTCGCACCGGGCGGCGATCGGAGCGCGGGGGGCCACCGTCGCGAGCACGAGCGGCGAGCCGGCCGGGGTCGGCATCAGCCAGACGGACGCGGGCGGCCCGGCGGCCCACGCCGGCCTGGTGCCCGGCGATGTGATCACGTCCGTCGACGGCAAGGCCACCCCGGACACCGAGGCTCTCGCCAACGTGCTGGCCAGACTACGGACCGGACAGACCGTCCCGGTCCACGTCACCCACCCGAACCGCAGGTCCGAGACCGTTCCGATCACTCTCGGCGAGCTGCCCGTCAAGGGATGATCCACAGACTACGACCGGTCCGGTTCCGGTGCCGGCCCGTCCGGGGCTGAGCGCTGGGCCGCCCGGGTCAGTAGGCGCCGCTGCGGCGCAGGACGACGGCGACCGTGCGGGCCAGGATGACCAGGTCGGTGGCCAACGACCAGTTCTCGATGTACCCCAGGTCGAGCCGGACCGACTCGTCCCAGGGCAGGTCGGAGCGACCGCTGATCTGCCAGAGCCCGGTCAGGCCCGGCTTGACCAGCAGACGCCGACGCACGTCGGCGCCGTACCGGGCGACCTCGCTGGCCAGCGGCGGCCGCGGGCCGACCAGCGACATCGTTCCGGCAACGACGTTGAACAGCTGGGGCAGCTCGTCGAGGGACCATTTGCGCAGCGAGCGCCCGACCCGGGTGACCCGCGGGTCGTCGCGCATCTTGAACAGCAGTCCGTCGGACCGCTCGTTGTGGCCGGTGAGCTCGGCCAGCCGGGCTTCGGCGTCCACGTGCATGGAGCGGAACTTGAACATGGTGAACGGTTCGCCGTGCCGTCCGACCCGGGTCTGCCGGAAGATCACCGGACCGCGGCTGGTGACCGCCACGGCGACCGCCAGCCCGAGCAGCAGCGGCGAGAACAGGGCGATGAGTACGGCGGCCCCCAGCCGGTCGGTGACGTCCTTGAGCGCCCGGCGGGTGCCGGTCAGCTCCGGTTCCTCGACGTGCAGGAGCGGGACGGCGGCGACCGGCCGGATCGACAGCCGCGGCCCGGTGACGTCGGTGAGCGCCGAGCCGACCAGGATGTCGACCCCCGTGCCCTCCAGCTCCCAGATGACCCGGCGCAGCAGCGCGCCGTCCAGCTCCGGGCATTCGGCGATGGCCACCGTGGTCGCGGCCACCGCGTGGGCGGCCGCGACCACGTCGGCGAACGTGCCCAGCACCGGCACGTCCCCGAGGTCGGTGCTGCCTTCCCGCCGGTCGTAGCGGCGCCGCCCGTAGGGCCGGTTGAGGCACGCGCCGACCACGTTCCAGCCGGCCAGCGGGTGGGCCCGGGCCATCCGGACCAGTTCGACCGCCGACTCGCCGTTGCCGACCACCAGGACGCGGTAGCCGCAGCGGCCGACGGCCCGCATCCGCAGCAGCAGCAGCCGTCCGCACACGCGGCCCGCGAACGTCAGCACCGCCCCGCTGACCAGCGCGATCGAGAGGTAGCCGCGACCGATTCCGGCCTTGCTCAGGTACGCGGTGAGGGCCACCAGCGCGGCGACCCGCATCCCGCTGTCGACCACCCGCCGGAACTCCTCGTGCCCACCGCCGAGGAAGCGGGCCTCGTAGGTGCGCCCGAACGACATCGACAGGATCCAGGCGGTCGGCAGGATCAGGACCGTCGTGGCCAGGTACCGCGGCGACAGGTGGATCCCGATCCGGGCCAGATAGGCGACTGCCCCGCCGGCCAGGATGGCGGTCAGGTCGCTGAGGATGAGCAGCCGGGCCAGCGAGCCCTCCCACTCGCGGGCCGCCTTCCCGCCGCCGCCACCGCCCTCGAGCGGACGGGCCCCCGCTCCGGCCGCGGGGTCGGCCGCGGCGGCCGGTCGGTCCGGGGCGGGCGCGGTCGGACCTCCGGACGGGTCGACCGCCGGGCACTCCCGGGCCATTGTCGCGTCGCTCGCGTTACCCACAGTGCTCCCGTCGGCCGTATCCGTTGCCTACGGGGAACGCGCACGACCCACGGGACCGGTGGCACCGGCTCCGCCGCCGTGGCGACCGGGTCGGCCCGCCGCACCTGACACCGGGGGCACGACGCCTCGTCCCGGGGCCCGTTCGACTGGCCGACGGCGGCCGAGTGCCCCCCCGACACCGTCACGTGCAGCTGATGTGAATCACATGCTAACGGATCAACGTGACCGCAACGGGCCGTTTCCCGGCGCGGGCAACGATCCTCCGCCGAACCGTGACATGCCTGGTCAGAGGTGTTTACAGAACGCGGACGGTGAGCCTGCCGTGGCCCTGGCCCGAACTGATCGACGGTTGCTGGTCAGTGTCCCGGCAGTCGGACCACGCTGACGAAGAACTCGTCGATGTGGCGCACCACGTCGACGAACCGGTCGAAGTCCACCGGCTTGGTGATGTAGGCGTTGGCGTGCAGGTCGTAGCTGCGCATCACGTCCTCTTCGGCCTCCGAGGTGGTGAGCACGACCACCGGGATGCGCCGCAGGGCCTCGTCGGTCTTGACCTCCGCGAGCACGTCCCGACCGTCCTTGCGGGGCAGGTTCAGGTCGAGCAGGATCAGGTCCGGGCGGGGGGCGTCGCGGAACTCGCCCTCGGCCCGCAGGAACGAGAGCGCCTCGACCCCGTCGCTGACCACGTGCAGATTGTTCTTGACCTTGTGGTCGGCGAACGCCTCGCGGGTCATGAGTACATCGCCCGGGTCGTCCTCGACCAGCAGGACCTCGATCGGCAGGAGCGGCTGGGCCAGCGGGTCGGTCATGACGGGGTACCTCCGGGAGGGCCGAGGGCGGCGCGCGGATCGTCGTTCCCCGGCGTAGCCGGAGGCGATTGTTTCGGTGTGCGGGGGAACGTCCAGCGGAAAGTGGTGCCGGTCGCCACCGACGTATCCAACCAGACCTGCCCGCCGTGGAATTCCACGATCTTGCGGACCAGGGCCAGCCCGATACCGGTGCCGCCGTACGCCTCTTTGGAATGCAGCCGCTGGAAGATGATAAAGATCTTGTCGGCGTAGTCGGCTTCGACCCCGATGCCGTTGTCGGCGCAGGACAGTTCCCAGGCGGTGTCCCGTTCGACCACGCCGATGTGGATGCGGGGGACCTCCTCGTCGCGCCGGAACTTCACGGCGTTGCTGATCAGGTTCTGGAACACCGCGGCCAGCAGGGTGGGGTCGCCCTTGATGGTCGGCAGCTCGTCGTGGGTGATCTCGGCGCCGGCCGCCTCGATGGTCAGCGACAGCGCGCCGGTCGCCCGGTTCAGCGCGTCGGTCAGGCGGACCTCGGTGAACCGGTCGGTGGTCCGGCCGACCCGGGAGAACGCGAGCAGGTCGTTGATCAGGTTCTGCATCCGCTTGGCCCCGTCGACGGCGAAGGCGATGTACTGGACGCCCCGTTCATCGAGCTGGTCGCCGTAGCGGCGTTCCAGCAGCTGGCAGAAGCTGGCCACCTTGCGGAGCGGTTCCTGGAGGTCGTGCGAGGCGACGTAGGCGAACTGCTCGAGGTCCCGGTTCGACCGTTGCAGGGTGTCGGCCTGCTCGAGGAGTTTGCCGGCCTGACTCTCGAGCGCCTCCGAGGCGGCGCGGACGGTCTCCAGCTCGTGGAGCAGCTGCAGGCGCATCTCCTCGACGTTGCCGGCCAGGGCGGCGACGTCGGGCGGGCCGACCCGCCGGACCGGGTGCTCGATCCGCCCGTCGGCGACCTCCCGTACGTCCTCGCCGAGCCGGCCGAGCGGCGCCGTCACCCAGACCCGCAGGGCCCGCGCGATCAGCACCATCAGCACGACGAAGACCAACCCGACCACGGCCAGCAGGACGACCAGGTTGCGCACCGACGACCGCACCTGCTGGCGGGCCGCGGTGGCCTGCCGGACGAGGGTTCCGTCGAGGACGGCGTCGGCGGCCCGCAGCGCGTCGAACTGGGTTTTCCCGATGTCGCCCGGTTGGACGGCCCGGGCGGCGGCCAGATTGCCGGTCCGGCCGGCCCGGGCCACCGGATCGGCGTACTCCCGCTCCCAGCTGAAGATCCGGTTGCGCAGGTCGGTCAGTTCGGCGTCCACCGCCGGCCGGCCGCCGAGAAGCTGCTGGAGCTCCTGGAGCTGGCGGACCTGCCCGGCCTGACCCTCCGTGTAGGGGGCCAGGAAGGAGGGATCCCCCTTGATCAGGTACCCGCGCACGCCGGTCTCCTGGTCGACCGTGCTGGTGATCAGCTCCGCGGCCGCCGTCCGGGCCGGGTTGATGACGTCCCCGTGCTGGTGGATCGCGTGGGTGAGCTGCACCAGGCTGACCGCCAGACCGACCCCGCCGCCGCCCAGGATCGCGGTCGCGACCAGCAGCGCGGCGGTGAGGCGGCGGCGCAGTGGCCAGCGCGCCGAGCGGGCGTCCTCGGCCCGGCCCGACCGGGGTGGCCTGGCCAGCCGGCCGGCGAAAGTCCCCCGGTCGGTCGACCCCGCGCGGGCCGCGAC
>JAMFSN010000174.1 GCA_026225295.1 Frankia alni | reverse complement strand
CCGCCGATCGCCCGGGACCGGAACGTCTGATTCCGGAAACTCGCGGGGCGGTCCGTCTCGGTGTACCAGCCCGCGACGTCCGGATCGGCACCGAGCGCGGCCGTCACCTGCTCATCGCCGGCCCCCGAGGAACTGCGCGGCGAAACCGAAATGGTCCACGGGTCGCCGGTCCGGGCCGGCTGGGTGAACGCCTGGCTGATCGTGCTCACGAAGCCGAAGCCGACCACCGCGCCCACCACCGCGACCCCGACCGCCAGCGCGGCCAGCGCGGCGCGGACCGGCCGGCCGGCGGCCGCGCCCAGGCCGAGCAGCGCGAGGTGGCGCGGCACCCGCGCGCCCGCCCGACCGAACCGACCGCGCGGAACCGGCGGCGCGTCGGCCAGCAGCTCGGGCACCGCCCGGCGCCCGGTCCGCCACGCCCCGGCCAGGATGGACAGGACCAGCACCACCGAGACGATCCCGACCGTGACGAGCAGGGCGCCGAGCGGCCACGCCGGATCAGGGCGGCCCAGCGGGGCGCCGCCCGGGGTGAGGAACGGGATCAACGCGCCGGCCGCCGCCCACGCGCACACCGACGCGAGGACCCCGACCACCAGCTCCTCGGCGAGCAACGCCCCGACGATCTGACCCCGGGTGAAGCCGATCGCACCGTACAACCCGATCTCCCGGCGCCGCTCGGTCATCCGCGTCGCCATGGACCCGGCAACCACGATCGCGCAGGCCACCAGCAGGAACACCCCGAACACGGCCACGAACCGGCCGAAGATCCCCTGGGCCCTGGTCAGGTCGCCGCGGGTGTCGGGCCAGGTGTTGACGCCGTCGAGCGCGGAGCCGTAGTGGCTCAGCAGATGATCGGCGACCGCCTCGGACGACCCGCTCACGGCCAGCCAGTAGGTACCGCCCGGCGCGTTGTCGAGCCGGCGCACGCCGGCCGCCGTGGCGAAGGTCCGCCCCTCGTTGCACTGTGGGTACGTGCAGTCGGTCAGGTCGTAGGCGGTGCCGACCACCGTGTAGTCCGCCGGCCCGGCGAGTCCCCGCAGGGTCACCCGGGAACCGGGCCGCAGGCCGAGGCCTTCGGCGAGGCTGCGTTCCAGCACGATCTCGGCCGACCCCCGGACCCACCGGCCCGCGGCCAGCAGCGGACGGTTCACCGCGATGCGCGGATCGTCCACGCCGGTCACCTGCATCTGGATCGAGTCCGGTCCGTCGGCGTACCGCGCCTCCGTGGTCGGGAAGGGTCCCACCGCCGTCCGCACCCCCGGCTGACCGCTGATGGCCGGCAGAACGGGCGTCGCGCCAGCGGATCCGGACGGGTGGGCCCAGGCGACCACGTCGGCCACGTTGGTCCGCGCGGCCAGCTGGTCGATGCGCGCGTCCCCGTGGGCGGTCACCGCGATCCCGGCGGCCAGCCCGAAGGCCGACAGCAGCAGCACCCCGAACGTCACGGCCAGCCCACCCCGTCGACGCCCGCGCAGCCCCGCCGCGGTCAGCCGACCACCGCCACCCACTCGCCCGGGTCGACCCGCAACGACGTCCCCCGCAGCGCCTCCCGGCGGTGCCGGGCCGGTCCGTAGCTTTTTCTCAGATCGGTGGCGGTCACGATCGCGTTCACGGTCATGGTCCCTCGCTGGGGGTGGGGTGGCGGGGCTGGAAGAAATCGGAGCCGGGAGTGGAGCCGGTAAACGGGCCGGCGGGATCGCGGGCGCTGGCCCGTAGGTAGTCCTCGACGAGGTCCAGCCACTTCAGCTCGGCCTCGAGGTGCAGGACCGACGACCGACGCAGCAGCTCCCCGACGCTCACCGCGCCGGGATCGCCGGCCGGGCCGGCTCGGGAACCCAACGTGGCCAGCCGGCGGAGCGCGTCCAGGCACCGGGACCGGTGCTCGACCACCGCCGGCGCGACCCGGCCGTCGAAGATGAGCCCGGCCACCAGCTTGAGGATCACGTCGCTCTTGCCGACCGGGAGATCGGACGTCTCGGCCAACCAGTCCCGCAGCGTCTTACGCCCGACGTCGGTGACCTCGTAGACCTTGCGGTCCGGTCGGTCGCCGCCGGCCTCGGTGTGGTGGACGACCAGCCCGTCGCGCTCCAACCGGCCCAGGGTCACGTAGATCTGGCCGACGTTGACCGGCGGGGCGACGTCGCCGAACAACTCGTCATGCGAACGCTTCAGCTCGTAGCCGTGGGCCGGGCCGCGCTCGAGGAGCGCCAGCATGAGGTGCCTCACGGCTCGCGACTCGCTTGCATAACCGTTATGTACATCGGTTAGGCAACGACGGTCAAGTGGGCCGGCGCCGGATCCGCGAAACCCGGGGCCGGGGCCCGGGTGCGCGCCCGACCCGCACCCGGGAAGATGGCGATGTCACCGTCGGCGACAGCACGCTGTTTTCAGCAGGAGGTAGATGTGTCATTCGGCACGAAGATCAGGCGCGCTCCGTTGCGTCTCGTGACCGGCGCTTTCATTCTCAACTCGGGCCTGGGTAAGCGGTCGGCGGACGGCGAGACCGCGGCCCGGCTGCAGGGCTTCGCGGGCGGCACGTATCCGTTCCTCGCCAGCGTCGAGCCCCAGAAGTTCGCGGCCGGCCCGTCGGCCGGGGAAATCGCGCTCGGGACGGCGCTCCTGCTCCCGATCGTCCCGACGGTTCTGGCCGGCGCCGGGCTGACCGCCTTCGCGGGCGGTCTGCTGGGTCTGTATCTCAAGACTCCGGGCATGACCCAGGATGACGGCGTCCGTCCGACCGAGCAGGGCCTCCCCATCTCCAAGGACGTGTGGATGCTGGGGATCGGGATCGGGCTGGTCCTCGACGCCCTGACCACCCGCAAGCCCAAGGAGTAAACCCGCTCGGGTAGCCCGCCCGGCCGCGAGCGGCGGCCGGCTGGGCGGCCCGCGCCGGTGTACGGACCCGGCAGACCTGCGAGGATCGAGAAATGCGACTACGCATCTTCGTGGAACCCCAGCAGGGCGCCACCTACGCCACCCAGCTCGCGGTGGCCCGGACGGCCGAACGGCTCGGGTTCGACGCCTTCTTCCGGTCCGATCACTTCCTGCGCATGGGGGACGGCGACGCCGGCCCGGGACCCACCGACTCCTGGGTCACGCTCGGCGCGATCGCCCGGGAGACCAGCACGATCCGGCTCGGGACCCTGGTCACCAGCGCCACCTTCCGCCTGCCCGGGATCCTCGCCATCCAGGTCGCCCAGGTCGACGAGATGAGCGGCGGCCGGGTGGAGCTGGGGCTGGGCGCCGGCTGGTTCGGCGCGGAACACACTGCCTACGGCCTGCCCTTCCCGCCGACCGGCGAGCGGTTCGAGCGCCTCGAGGAGCAGCTGTCGATCGTCCGGGGCCTGTGGACCACGCCGGTCGGCGCGACCTTCAGCCACGACGGCCGGCACTACCAGGTCGTCGACAGCCCCGCCCTGCCCCGGCCGGTGCAGACCCCGCACCCGCCCATCATCATCGGCGGCGGCGGTCCCAAGCGGACCCCGCGCCTGGCCGCGACCTTCGCGCAGGAGTTCAACCTGCCCTTCCACTCCCGGGCGGCGACCGTCGAGCAGTTCGGCCGGGTCCGGGCCGCCTGCGAATCCGCCGGCCGCGATCCGGGCGACCTCACCTATTCAGCCGCCCAGGTCGTCTGCTGTGGGGCCGACGAGAAGGAGATCACGCGGCGGGCCGAGGCGATCGGACGGCAGCCCGACGAGCTCCGGGAGAACGGCGTGGCCGGCACCCCGGACGAGGTCGTCGAGCGGCTGCGAAGCTTCGCCGCGATCGGCACCGAGGCGGTCTACCTGCAGGTCCTGGACCTGTCCGACCTGGAACACCTGGAGTTGATCGCCGCCGAGGTCGCACCCCACCTCTGATCCGGCGGAGGCTGGCCCCCCAAGCGGACCGCCCGCGGTCCCCTATCCCGGCCGCCCTCCGACAGCCCGCGCTGGTCGGTCCGGGGCCGGTTCCAGCGCCGGGGCCGATTCCAGCGCGGGAGCCGGTTCCAGCGCGGGAGCGTCGGGCTCCTTGACGGCCACCCCGCTGGCCCCGGCCGCGCGCAGGGCGGCGGCCAGCTCCAGGATGCGGTGGGCCGCCGCCGGCGCGGCGATCCCCCGGGCGTGGATGTTGGCCACCAGGTTGCGCTCGGCGTCGGTGTGCCCGGGTCGCGGCCGCCAGGCCAGGTAGGCCGACAGGCTTTCGGCGGTGGCGAGACCGGGCCGCTCGCCGATCAGCAGGACGACGGCCCCCGGGTCGAGCAGTTCGCCGATGTCGTTGAGGATGCCGACCCGGCAGTTGGTGACGGCGAACGGCCGTCCGACGCTCCAGCCGCGCTGGGTGGCCCCCGCGACCAGGAGCGGCAGCAGCGCGGGCACCTGCGCGGCCACCGCCCGGGCCGACAACCCGTCCCCGACCACGATCTGGAGGTCGGCCCCGCGCGGGCAGGCCGCGGCGATCTGCTCCCGGGCCGTCGGCGCGAACCTCCGGCCCAGGTCGGGACGGTGCAGGTACTCCCGCCGGTCGCCGGCCGACGAAGCCACGGTGAACATCCGGAAGGTCTCGGCCAGGGCCGCCAGCGGCGGCTGGTCGAGCTCCATGGTCGCGGCGACCGCGTCGCGGGCCGCCGCGTGATCGGCGCGCAAGGTGAGCTGGGTTTCGGTCCGGTAGCCGGTGACCCCGGCCCGACCGGTGAAGATCCGGGCCGGCGTCACGCTCCGGACCCGGGCCGCCAACCGGGCCAGCGTCACCTCCCCCGGCTGCGCCGTCTCCCCCGGCAGCACCGCCTCGGTTGGCTGCGCCGTCTCCGCTGACGGGTTTGCGGACGGACCCACCGGGGCCTCGTCGCCGGTCACCGGGTCGGTCACCGGCCCGGGTCCCGGGCTGAGAGGGACGCTGAGGCCGCCGCCGCCTCGGCCAATGCCCGGTCCAGACCGGCCCCCAACGCGGCCCCCAGTTCCCCCTCGGGCGGCACCAGTTGGCCGGCCCGCATCAACCCGACGTCGACGAGCCAACCGGCGAACTCGGGCGCGGCCGACAACCCGAACAGGTCCCGCATCCCGGCGGCGTCGTGGTAACTCGTCGACTGGTAGTTGAGCATCACGTCGTCCGAGCCCGGCACCCCCATGACGAACGTGCAGCCCGCCGCGGCCAGCAGGACGAGCAGGTCGTCATTGGTGTTCTGGTCCGCGTCGACGTGGTTGGTGTAGCAGACGTCGCAGCCCATCGGGACCCCGAGCAGCTTGCCCACGAAATGGTCCTCGAGCCCGGCCCGGATGATCTGGCGGGCGTCCGCAAGGTACTCCGGACCGATAAACCCGACAACGGAATTGACCAGGAACGGGTCGAAGGCCCGGGCCACCGCCTGGGCCCGGGCCTCGACCGTGAGCTGGTCGATCCCGTGGTGGGCGTCGGCCGACAGCGCGCTGCCCTGCCCGGTCTCGAAATACATGACCTGATCACCGATGAAGTCCTCGGGCCGGCGGGCGTGCTCGGCGAGCACCGCCTCCCGCCCCTCGGCGAGCAGGCGCAGGTCGATCCCGAACGACCGGTTCGCCGCCTCCGTCCCGGCCACCGACTGGAACAGCAGGTCCACCGGTGCGCCCCGTTCCAGCGCGCCGAGCTGGGTGGTGATGTGGGCCAGCACGCAGGCCTGGGTGGGTAGCCCCAGGTGCCTGATCAGGCCGCCCAGGGCGCGCAGGATCTCCCCGGTCGAGGTGATCGATTCCCGGGCCGGGTTCACCCCGATGACCGCGTCGCCGCAGCCGTAGAGCAGCCCGTCGATCGTCGACAGCAGGATGCCCTCGACGTCGTCGGTGGGGTGGTTGGGCTGGGTCCGCACCCCCAGGACGCCGGCCTGCCCCTGGGTGTTGCGGCAGCGGGTCACCACCCGCAACGGCTTGGCCCCGACGATCAGATCCTTGTCGGAGCACAGTTTGGCGACCGCGGCGGCGATCTCCGGGGTGATCGCCCGGGACAGCCCGAGGCTCCAGGCGGCCGGGAAATCCGGGGCCAGGATCAGCTCCCGGAGCTCGCCGACGGTGAGCGAGGCGATCGAGGCGAACAGCCGGGTGTCGTGGGTGCGGGCCACGAGCTCGGTGACGGCGTCCTCGACCAGCGGGGTGGCGACGATGTCACCCAGCCGGACGTCGGCCAGCGCCAGCTTGGCGGCCACCCGCTCGGTGGCCGACCGGGCGGCCACGCCGGCCAGCCCGTCGCCCGACTTCTCCTCGTTGGCGCGGGCCAGCAGATCAGCGAGGCCGCTGAACACGAACCGCTCGCCGTGCACCGTCGCCCGGTACGCCATCCGGCCCCCGTTTCCGGTCGTCGGCCGCCTGGCCGGTGGCTCCGGCCGAGTCACCCGGGACGCTAGCCGCCGGGTGTTTCGGGCAGCTCACCCCCGTCTGACATTACCGACGATCAAGGAGACGGGCCCGGCCCCCCGGCGCGATCGACGATCTTCGTGGGCACGCGCCGGAGAGGGGTTCCGCTCTTGGCGGAAAGGCTGTCGGAATCGGCCTTCGTCATGGACCGTTGGACGTGGCATCTCCGCTGGTGGACAGGTCATCACGGGTGACCTGTCGGCCACGACGAAGAGGACGTACCGGTCGGAAACAGAGCCGTTCGGTGAGTGGGGACGTGCGTCGGCGGAGCTAGCATGCGGAGTACCGGCTGCCAGACAGAGTCGGTCGCACCGCTCGAAGGAGCGCTACATGTTCGAGAGATTTACCGACCGGGCACGGCGGGTTGTGGTTCTGGCTCAGGAAGAGGCCAGGATGCTCAACCACAACTACATCGGTACCGAGCACATCCTGCTCGGGCTGATTCACGAGGGTGAGGGCGTCGCCGCCAAGGCGTTGGAGTCGCTCGGCATCTCGCTCGAAGGCGTCCGGTCGCAGGTCGAGGAGATCATCGGCCAGGGCCAGCAGGCGCCGAGCGGGCACATCCCGTTCACCCCGCGCGCCAAGAAGGTGCTGGAGCTGTCCCTGCGCGAGGCGCTGCAGCTCGGCCACAACTACATCGG
>JAMFSN010000173.1 GCA_026225295.1 Frankia alni | reverse complement strand
TCCAAGTTCCCGTCCGCCCGCCACCGCGCCAGGTCCCCCGTCCGGTACAGACGCTCGCCAGCCCCGAACGGCGACGGCACGAACCGCTCCGCCGTCAACCCAGGCCGCCCCAGATAACCCCGCGCCAGACCCGCCCCGCCAATGTAAAGCTCACCCGCAACGCCAACAGGTAAGGGCAACAGTCGGGCGTCGAGAACATAGGCCTCCATGTTCGAGAGCGGACGACCAATCGGGATTACCCGGTCTTCACCCCCCACAAGCCTATAGACGGTTGCGTCCGCCGCAACCTCGGTAGAGCCGTACAGATTGATGAACCGGCAGGACGGCAGTGCTTCGGATAGGCGTTGACCGAGATCGGCGCTCATTGCTTCGCCACTCAGGATCCAGCCCGTGATCCCCTCGAGCCTACGGGCTGCCTCGGGATCATCGATCATCGCCAAAGCCAACGACGGTACCGTCACCAGCCGGGTGATCCGGTCCCGCTCCACCAGGGACAGCAACGCACCGATGTCGCCGGCTGCAGCCTCGGAGGCAACCACCAGCCGACGCCCGAACGCCAGCGGTGTCAGGATCTCGAACAGCGAATCAACGAACCCGACCGAGCCTTTCTGACAACAGACATCTGTTTCCGAGTAAGGAGCAATCCTGCCTTGTACGGCCACACGGTTCGTAACGCTCGTATGTCGCCCGCCCACGCCCTTGGGCTTTCCGGTCGAGCCGGAGGTATAGATCACATAAGCCAGGTTCTCGGGGAGGACCCCGCTCGCCAGCACCTCGGTCGGATACCGCTCGATCTCGGCCCGGTCCGCGTCCAGCGCCACCAGCCGGGCCCCCGACGGCAGCAGGGCCCGTAGCCGGTCCTGCATCACCAGCACACCCGCCCCGGCATCCCGCAGCATGTACTCCAGCCGCTCCAGCGGGTAGCCCGGGTCCAGCGGCAGGTATGCCCCTCCCGCCTTCAGGATGCCCAGCAGACCCACCACCAGCTCCAGCGACCGCTCCACGCACAGGCCGGCCACCACCTCGGGACCGACCCCAAGACCCCGAAGATGATGCGCCAGCTGGTTCGACCGAGCCTCGAGTTCACCGTAAGTGAGCTGGATATCCTCGAACACCACCGCGACCGCTTCCGGCGTCCGGCCCGCCTGCGCCGACACCAGATCATGCAGACACACCGACGGGTACGACACCCGCGGTCCTTGCGACAGTATCGCCAGCGCCGCCCCTTCCTCGGCGTCCATCAGCGGCAGCGCCGACAGCCGGCGCCCCGCATCCGCCGCGATCCCCTCAAGCAACGTCCCGAAGTGGCCCAGCAGGCGATCGACCGTCGCCGCATCGAACAGATCCGTCGCGTATTCCACGTAGCCAGTCAGACCAGACGCCGTCTCCGTCAAAGTTAATTTGAGATCGGTCTCTGCGGTCTGATGGTCCCCGTCCGCCAAGCTAAGCTCAAGGCCCGATAGTTGCATTACCTTCGCTGGCGTGTTCTGCAGCACCAGCAGCACCTGGAACAGCGGAGACCGGCTCATGTCCCGGACCGGGTTCAACACCTCGACCAGCTTCTCGAACGGCACGTCCTGGTGCGCATAGGCACCCAACGCCGCCTCGCGCACCCGGCCCAGAAGCCCGGCGAACGTCGGATCCCCCGACAGGTCCGTCCGCAGCGCCAGCATGTTCACGAAGAACCCGACCAGGCCCTCCGTCTCCGACCGCGTCCGGCCCGCGATCGGCGAGCCCACCACCACATCCTCCTGGCCGGACCACCGGCCCAGAACCACCTGGAACGCCGCCAGCAGAACCATATAGAGCGTCGCCCCCTCGCGCCGCGCCAACGCCTCGAGCCCCGACACCACAGACACCGGCACGCTCACCTGACGCCGCGCACCCCGATAGCTCTGAACCGCCGGACGCACCCGGTCCGTCGGCAGATCCAGCGCCGCCGGCGCCCCCGACAGCCGCTCCGTCCAATAACCAAGCTGACGCTCCAGCACCGCGCCCGTCAGCCAGCCCCGCTGCCACACCGCGTAATCCGCGTATTGCACCGGCAGGTCCGGCAATGGCGACGGCCGGCCCGCCACGAACGCCCCGTAAAGCGCACCGACCTCCCGGATCAGCACACCCATCGACCAGCCGTCGGACACGATGTGGTGCATCACCACCACCAGCACATGGTCCTCAGGCCCGACCTGCAGCAGCTCGGCCCGGAACACCCGGTCCGACGACAGGTCGAACACCCGCCCCGCCAGCGACCCGACCCGATCGCGAACCGAACCCTCGTCAACCACCTCCGCCACCAGACGAACCGCCCATGGCGCATCGATCACCTGCACCCCGGCCCCGTCGCGAACCTCGAACCGCGTCCGCAACGCCTCGTGCCGCCGGACGATCTCCGTCAGCGCTCCCGCCAGCGCCGCCACGTCCAACGCGCCCCGCAGCCGGACCGCCCCGGGAATGTTGTACGCCGCCCCGACCAGCTCCAACTGGTCCAAGAGCCACAACCGCTCCTGCGCATAGGACAGCGGCGCAGACCCGTTCCGGGCAACCGCCACCAGCGGCGGCAGCGCCTCCCGGCTTCCCGCCTCGACCCGTACCGCCAGGCCCGCCACGGTCGGCGCCTCGAACAGCGCGCGTAGCGGCAGCTCGATCCCGAATGCCGCCCGAACCCGCGATACCACCCGCGTCACCAGCAGCGAGTGACCGC
>JAMFSN010000172.1 GCA_026225295.1 Frankia alni | reverse complement strand
GTGCCTGCAGCGTCGAGTTTCCGGTCGCCAGCGCGATCTGAGCCGGCCAGATCAGTCGGGGTCTGATCGACCGGGCCGGTGCCAGCCAACGCGAAAGTTCACCCGCGACGGGTGCCGGCACACCACCAGACGGTGCTGTGACCACCGGACGAGAACAGATCTCGCCAGGTTTCCCAACCGGCCTCGACCCGAACCTGCCCGTCGTGGCCTGCGCGGATGCCGACGGTCGAGTGCGGTTGAAAGCCTGGGCCGAGCTCGACCGGTTGGCGGACGCCCCGGCGTGGTCGCTCGGGAGCGCCGACGTGCGGACCGCGATATCGGGGAGCCTCCTGGTGACGGGCGATGCTCTGGGAGAAGTCCGGCTCTGGGATCTGGAGCACACCGAACCGCGCCAGATCGGGGAGGTCGTGCGGCCTCACCAGGCACCGATCACGGCGGTGGCGCTGGTCGATGTCGCCGGTCGCGGATTCGCCGTCACCGGCGACAGCGGTGGGACGGTGGCGGTGTCTCCCTTCGATCGGGGCGGGCTCGACCATCGGCCGCTGCGCCGGATGCAGCTGAATTCCAAGGTGTTGTCCATCGCGACTCTGACTCCCACGAAGTCTCTGATCTGGTGCCGGCAGGGTTCCCTCGTCATTGAATGGACCCTGGCCGACGCGTCGTTCGACGAGCCCTCCCGGGTTTCGTAGCGGGACCGCCAGCGGACGGGCCGCCCGCGCCCGGGTCGAGGCCTCCCGCTCGCGGACGTGGACGCTGCGGGCCTGGCGTATGTGGTTGGCCAGGGCGCGCTACCCGGGGTGGACGCAGCGGTAGGGCGGTTTGCCGTTGTTCCGGCTGACCCCCGCCTCCCCGGCCGACCGGCGATGGTTGGAATACTCAGGCGATCGGTAGGTCGGATCGTGTGAGGTGATGATGGGCAGCCGCAACCGTGAGCGACGCAAGGCCAAGCAAAAGGCCCGCGCGAGCCGGGGCCGCGCTCAGGCGGCCGGGCCCAGAACGGCGCCCGGAGCCGGGCCCGGAACGGCCGGGCCCGGAACGGGGCCGTTCCACCAGGACCGCAGCCAACGGGAGATGCTGAGAGTGCGGGCCGACCGGCTGGTCGCCGCCGCGCTGAACGCCCAGCTCGACCGGGACGGCGCCGCGTTGGCGAAGTGTGTGGAGTCGCTGGTCGCCCCGCCGGTCGGTCCGGCCGGGCACCGCGCTGTTAGGCAATCCCTGGCCGGCTGGTCCGACCGCGTCGTCGAGGCCACCTGGCAGCGCGGCTGGCAGCCGATTGACGTGCACCGGATCGTGAACCGCCGGGCTGACCAGCGCCAGGCGCGGCTCGCCGTCGACGCTATGGCCGCCCAGCTGCGCCAATACGCGGCCGACACCGTCGACGAGCAGTGGAAGGCCCAGCTGCAGGCTCTCGACGGCACCGGGTCGGGAAAGCGCGACGACAAATGGCTGGACGCCTGGGGCGACCTGGAGAGTCGAGACCGGGCGGAGATGCTCGTCGACACGCTCAGTCTGCTCAACCTGCTGCACGGCCTGCCCACGATCGAGTCCCTGTGCCCCCCACCGGGCACCGTTCGACGTGACACACCAGGCCGCGGCCACGCTCGGGGAGACCCGGGCCGCCCGGCCGCCGGGTCGAAGACGGGCCGGAGCGCCGACCCACGCATCCTCGACAAGGTCCGCGCGCTGCTGGCGAAGGCTGAGTCGACCGGGTTCGCCGAAGAGGCTGAGGCGCTGACGGCCAAGGCCCAGCAGCTCATGAGTCGGCACAGCATCGACGAGGCGCTGCTCGCGGCCCGGGAGGGATCCCGCGACAAGCCGGTCGGCTACCGGGTCGGCATCGACAATCCCTATGAGGCAGCCAAGGCCAGCTTGCTCGACGTGGTCGCCAACGCGAACCGGTGCCGTGCGGTGTGGGCCAAGAACTTCGGGTACGCGACGGTGATCGGTTTTCAGCCCGACCTCGACGCTGTGGAACTGCTCTATACGTCACTGCTGGTCCAGGCGACCGCGGCGATGATGCAGGCCGGGTCCCGGCAGGACCGCGCTGGACGATCCCGCACCCGGTCCTTCCGCCAGTCGTTCCTCGCCTCGTTCGCGGTCCGGATCGGCCAACGCCTGACGGACGCCAGGGAGCAGGCGAGTGAGGAGGCCGCCGCCGAAGCGGGCGAGGGCCGACTGCTGCCCGTACTCGCCGCGCGCCATGACTCCGTCCGGGAGACGACCGAGACAATGTTTCCGGAGATCGTCGCCCGGGCGGTGAGCGCGACCGACGGCGAGGGCTGGGCGTTCGGTCGGGCCGCCGCCGACCTTGCCTCATTGCACGCCCGCGATGAGGTGACCGCCGACCCACCCCCCTCTTAGCCGCGGGGTGGCCCGACCTCTTAGCCCGACTGGTGTGAGACAGGGTTGCGCGGGATCGCCAGGATGGCACCCATGAACCTTCTGGGCCCGTCGCCCGGCACCGCCGCCGGACGGCGCGGGCGCGGCCCGGCCCCGGGGCCCGGAAGGGGGCCTCGACCCGGCCCGCCCGGGCGGCTCCCCCTTGGCCGCCGACGGGACGCACCCGCCGCGGCGGTGCTCGCTCTGGTGATCGGCTGGCTGCTACTGGTAGGCCTCGGCGGCGACGCCGCCGGCGTCCCGGCGGCCGTCGACGCCCCGGCCGACCGGCCGGTCTCCGCGGGACTTGCCCGCACGCCCCCGATGGGCTGGAACAGTTGGAACACGCTGGGTACGGCGGTACGGGCCAGCGACGTCCGGGCCGCCGCCGACGCCCTGGTCAACTCGGGGATGCGCGCGGCCGGGTACCGCTACGTGATCATTGACGACGGGTGGGAAGCGCCGGCCCGCGGCCGCGGCGGGCAACTGGTCGCCGACCCCGAACGCTTCCCCACCGGCATCGCGGCGCTGGCCCGGTACGTGCACGCGAGGGGCCTGAAGATCGGCATCTACGCCTCCCCCGGCGTCACCACCTGCCAGGGGCTGCCCGGCAGCTTCGGCCACGAGCGCCAGGACGCCGCCACGTTCGCCGCGTGGGGCATCGACTACCTCAAGTACGACGCCTGCGGCTACCCGGCCCTGCGACCGACGGGCACCGACGCCCGCCGGTGGCTGCTCGCCGGCTTCACCCGCATGCGCAACGCGCTCGACGCCACCGGCCGGCCGATCGTGCTCAGTATCAACCCGTCCTCCGACGGCGATCCCCGGGCCGCGCGGCCGTGGACCTGGGCTCCGTCGGTCGCCCAGCTGTGGCGGGTCACCAACGACCAGGTCCCCTGCTGGGCCTCCACCCGGCCGCTGGAGGGCTATCCGGACGTCTGCGTGACGGACAACCTCGACGCCACCGGCCGCTGGTCGACCGCCGCGGGCCCCGGGCACTGGAACGACCTCGACATGTTGACCATCGGCCTGGCCCCCGAAACCAGCAACCCGATCGTCGGGGAGCTGGCCGACCTGGCCACCGGGACGACCGGGGCCTCCCTCAACAACGCCGAGGCGCGCAGCGAGATGAGTGTGTGGTCGATGCTGGCCTCGCCACTACTCGCCGGCAACGACCTCACCCGGATGAGCGGGGCGACCCGCGCGATCCTGACGAACGCGGCCGTGATCGCCGTCGACCAGGATCCGCTGGGCGCCGCGGCGGTGCGGGTGCCCCGCGACGACGGCCTGCTCCTGTGGACCCGCCCGCTGGCCGGCGGCGACACCGTCGTGCTGGTCGTCAACCGCGGCGACGCCCGCCGCTCGGCCCGCCTCCCCGGCGCCGAGCTGGCACGGCCGGCCGCCGCCGGCTACCGCGCCACCGAGTTGTGGACGGGCGCGGTCACCCACACCGCCGACGGGTCGCTGCCCGTGTTCCTCGCCCCGCACGCGGCGGCCATGTTCCGCCTCACGCCCGCGACCGGTGCACCGTCGCGGCCCCAGCCCGACCGGTAGACCAACGCGGCACGCACACCGCGACAGCGACCTCTACGCCCTCCAACCCCGCTGCCGCGCCCGTCCGTCCTGGCTGAAGCACGGCCCGGACTCCCAGCCGCAACGGATGACCTTTACGACAAGGCCGACCGTTTACCGGGGGTGGTCCCAGGAATGGGAGTCCTCCACGAGCAATTACGGCAGGTCCAGTGCCAGCCCTTCGACTTGGCCGATCGGAGGAGCTGCGCCCGCACGGACTCGTCATTGCCGCACTTTTCGCAGGACCGGAGTCGGGACAAAGGTTCCGCGTATTCCGCGTCGAGAAGTCGACGCGCAAAGTGTCGACCAGCATGCACAAGCATGATGTCCCGGGTCGCCGCCGATGCCCTGGTACCGTGCGAGAGTGCGTTGAGGCTGCCTACCATGCTGATGGAATCGTCGATCACGATGATTTTCTGATGCATGTCTTTGATTGGTACGCAGGTTATCCCGGCCGCGCGCAGGTGCCGGATCCGATCGCCGCCGCCTTGCCGGCCCTGAAGCCCGTCCCCCGAATCACGGGTGAAGACCGTCACCTGGACGCCTCGCTCCCGGGCGTCGACCAGCCACGGGCCGACCTCGTTCAACCGCGTCATCAGCCACGGCGCCCACATCCATACGCTCGCGTTCGCATCGGCCAGTCGGGTCTTCAGCGCAGGGTAGAACGATCTTTCGTCCTCGATATCGACGACCTCGATGTGCCGGGCCAGAACCTCGGCCAGTTCGGAGACCAACGGGATGTCTTCCTCGGCCGGACGTGTGGCCGGCGTCAGCAGACTGGTGGCCGGCACGACGGTGATCTGACTGGCGGCCAACAACTCGGAGGTCGGCCTGAAGGCGGTCCCGGGACGGACTCCGGCCAGCGCCCGACCGCTACCGATCAGATAGAGCCGATGCCGGGATCGCGTCATCGCGACGTTCGACAGCCGGGCGTTGTCGCGGTCCCAACCCTGAGCGCTGAGCGACGCGCGGTCGATCCAACGCGGCAGGGCCTCCTCGAGGACCAGGTCGAACAGCACCACGTCGAATTCCCGGCCCTGGAAGCGGTGGGCCGTTCCCACGTCAGCCAGGAGGCTGCCGACCGGTGGACCGGCCCGCCCATGGGCCTGGCCCGCCTCAGCTTCGCGCAGCACCGCCAAGGCGGCCTCAGCCTGATCCCGGAACGGCGTGACGACACCGACGGACTCTCCGCGGTCGGCGTGCAGCTCGGCCAGGACGCGAGCCAGGAGCGCGCCCGCCGGCCACCAGCCGGCGTACGCGCGGTCGCGACGGACCCGGCCGAGGTCACCCAGGTCGTCGGTGTCGACGAGGATCACTTCCGGGTCCGACCGGGGTCGCGGCGGCCGGCGCGCGCCGGCACGGAGAACCCCTCCGTAGGCGCCGCGATTGGCCAGCTCCATGACAAGGTTCCCGAATCGGAACTGCTCATCGAGCACGGCGCAGCTTGGATGGGCCCGGGCGTCGGCCGCCGTGGTGATTCCAGCGAACGCGAAGACGTCGCTGCGCAGCCACCGTTCGACCGACGGCGAAGCGGGCGCGTTCCCCGCGGCGCCGCGACCGTCGAGCCGGACGATCGGGCCGAGCTGCAGGAAGTCGCCAAGCAGGACAGCGGTCCGGGTCGCCGCACTGAGGGCGACCAGCACCTCCGGTACCGTGCACGCACCGACCTCGTCCACCAGGACCACGTCGAACCGGGCCTTCTCCAGAGCCGGGTGCAGCCGCAGGCGGGCCAGGGTCGTCGCGACCAGCCGGGCCTGGCCGATCACCTCTGCCTCAGCGTCGCGGCGCAACCGTTCGAGCTTGTCCTCCGCCGCGCGGATCTGTCCCTCCACGTCACGCCGCGCTGCTTCCTCCGCGCCGACCACCTCCCGCAGCCGGCGAACCCGGGCGTGCATCTCCGGCAATCCGGCGCGCTGCGTCTCCTCAACCAGCCGTCGGTCGTCCGCGGTGGGAGCGTCGGCAGCGAGCAGGTTCGCCGCCGCCCGAGCCTGGTCCCGGCGAACGCGAGCGGCGCCGATTACCGTGGACGCTCGCGACAACTCCGCCCGCGCAGCCGCCAACACGGCGTCCGCATTGGTGATGGACTCCCGGCCAACGGGATCCGCATGGCGGCGCAGATCGTTGATCATGCGAGTCAGGGCGGCCCGCTGATGCTCTGCGTCTTGCCGGGCGACCGCCTCGGCCTCCTGAGCCGCCCGCTCCTCACCTGCCGCGTTATCGCGGATGGTGGCCAGCTCGCGGCGCCGCCCGAGCCGTCCGACGCGACGATGTGACGGCTGGCGTAGATGGTCGGCCAGGTCATCCTCGGCCTTCGCCAATACCGCGCGGCTCGCTCGCCGCCGCGCGGCGGCGAGCGCGATCGCCACGTTCAGGCCGTCCAGCGCGGCCTGCCGTTCGTCGGCGGCGTCGAGTAGGGTCCGGGCGGGCGCGACCCGCTCGATGGCCACCATCGCCGCAGACATTGTGGAGCCCGCCCGTTCGTACGCCGCCCGGTCGTCGGCCAACGCCACCTCGAGCGCCGCCAGTCTCCGTCGCGCCGCCGCCACGTCGGCCTCCCGCGCGAGACGGTCGACGGCCCGCTGGTAGCCGGCCGGGTCGTAGCCGAGCAGGGCGACGTTCAGTCGCTGCAGCTCATCGACCCGTTCGCGTAACGCGACCAGACGCGCTTCCAGCGAGACGACCTCCTGGGCCGCGTCGCGACAGCGCTGAGCGATCACCTGTCCCAGCGCTACGTCGGCGTTCCCCGCGATGGCCCCCGTCGAGGGCGGCCCCACCCGGAGCAGTTCACCCGTGCGACCAGGCCGCTCCCGCAGCACCATTTCCAGTGCGTTGTCGACGGCCGCGTTGGTACCCGATACAAGAAGGACCCGCCGGCCGTCCCGCAGCGCGTCACCGATGGCCCGGGCCAACACCCTTGTCTTGCCGGTGCCCGGCGGCCCCCAGACGAGGTAGAGCCCAGCGCTGCCGCACGCCGCCAACGCTCGACGCTGGCCGTCCCGCCAATCGCCCGGCAGTACGCGATCGTTCAACGGCCCGGGCAACGGCGAAAAGCGCCGACGCGCCAGAGCGTCGGCGATCCCCGGGTTGTCGAGCCGCGCGAGCCGATCGCGCAGGCTCTTGATGAGATAGCCGGGGGCTGGTACCTGCGCCCAGAGCACCCGCGCCGCGGCCGGGACGTGGCTGCCGGCCCGGACCCGCAACAGCGTGCCTTCGGTCACGGCCTCAACAACCGCGTATCCGCGGACCTTTCCCGGTGGCTCGTCGGCCCCAAGTTGGAGCCGATCGAGCTGATCAGCTGGTGACCGGTCGTCCCGGATGTCTACGACATACCAGCCGTCCGACCCTGTCGGATTGGCCTCGCCCACCCGACGCCAACGTTGATCACCCGGACGGCGGCCGCCCGTTTCTGAGGCCAGCCACACATCGACCGCCGCAACGACGTCCGCCCGCCAGTCGAGCACTCAACCTCCACGCAGCAGCGTTCCGTCGGCGTTCACAAACTCTAGGTGAGCAAAAGCCGCGAAGAGACCTTCTGTCCGATCTCGTGACAATCGGCTGACTCGATGTCAAGACGAGGACGCCTCGGGCCGAGCGCCGACGCGTGGCCGGCCTCGCCACACCCTTGCGTTAAGACTCCAAAACTGCGAGACTTAAAGCGATGAGAGAAACGCGTTGAAACGGAGTGAGGAGATCGGTGATGAACAAGGTCGAGATCGACGACGAGGTCTTCGCCTACCTGCAGAAGCAGGCGAAGCCCCTGGTGGACAGTGTTAATGACGTGCTCCGCAGGCTGCTCCTCCCTAGCGGTGCTGCAGCGGCCACGAGGCCGCCAGGCAACCTGGCCAAGCTTGTCGAAGCGGGCCTGGTGCAAGCGGGCGATGGGCTGACCCACATGCGCAAGAGGACGGGGCAGACGTTCCATGCGACCATCGACGCCAATGGATGGACCGAACTGCCAGACGGACGCATCTTCCGAGGCCCGTCGCCGGCACTGAAGGAGTACGTAGGCACCCAGGTCGACGGGAACAAGAACTGGACACATGACCGGAGCGGCAAGACCCTGCGCCAACTACTGGACGCGCTTCCTCGCTGAGTGGCTACCCGGTCACGTCGGCCAGCGCGCGCCGCGACCGTCCCTGGCGGCGCCTTGATCGGTTCCCTCTCGGCCCCCTGCGGCGACTTCGATCTCCTCAGTGGCGTACTCGGCGCGAATAGCAGTCCCTCGGGCACGAGTCACACGATCGGATCGATGATCATTCCGGAGCGCGAACCCGGGGCTCGACGCTGTTCGCTTACTTCGGCACGGACATCACGGTGGAGCGGGCGAACTCGATCGCCAAGGAGCTTGTGGCATGGCGGGACGAGGAACCTGGCGATGCCCCCGCTGTACAACCTGGCAGGCTAAAGGGGAAAGCCGTCTTCCCGAGGCTGCCGCAGGAGACTACTTGGTTTGGTACCAGAGCATCAACGAGAGTAATCGTCGAGGCCGAGATCTCCTACTTATCACTGGAGACGAGAAGGAGGACTTGGTCATCGCCACCTATCCGGTGGAACGCCGGCCAGTGAAGATCGTAGCTAATGTGATCCGGGACGCGACTCATTCCGTCGCCGGCTATGTCCCGGTGATCGACTGGAACACCATGCTGCTCTCCTTGAGCTACCGATTGTGGTGCAGGGATCGACGGCCGGCCGGCGGCACTCCCGCTCAATCCCTCCGGCGAGCTGCTGGGCCTGCTCGCCGACGGGGCCCGTACCGGAGTTCCGTCGTCAAGTTTTCGCCTGGTCGGCGATCTCGCGCTGACGGGGGCGGCAACGCGACGTATCCAAGCGAGTCAGGGTCGGCGATCGGGCCGCCTGGACGCGGCGGGACCCGCGATTCTCGAGTGGGGCGGTCCGCTGGTCGCGCTGAGCCGGCGCGGCGTCTCGGATGCCCGCAGCCAGGTCGAACTCATGCCCGTACCCCTGCTGCGCCAGGTGGCCCCTGGTCAGGCGCTGCTGATCCACAACACGTTGCCACCGACGGCCATCGAACCCGCCCGCGACCAGCGACAGCCGCGTCGGCATGCGACCCGGCCGGGCGATGATCGAGCGGCCGGCCGGGTCGCCGACGTCTGGTCGGACATTGGATGGTGACCGCGCCTCCGACCCGCAGGCGGTCTGGCACTCCGAAAGTCATCGACGGTGACTCTGGCACGATCATCGCCGCAGATCACCGGGCTGGCGAAAGCCATGGCCGAACGGCCGCCGTTCCCTCATCCGGCCCAGCGGTCGTGTCGATCCGCGGCGGTGCCGTTCGACCTGAGGGTGAGAGGGTCCGAGAGGGGCCCGCGAGATCGAGGAGATGGACGATGGCGAAGTACATGCTGATCATGCGCGGGACGGACGAGTCCGTCGCGAAGATGATGGCGACGCCCTTCGAGGAGATGCTCGAGACGGTGGGTCGCTTCAACGATGAGCTGATCCGGGCCGGCGTGCTCGTCGCGGCCGAGGGCCTGGACGACCCGACCCAGGGCGTGGTCGTCGACTACAGCGGCGAGACACCGGTGGTTACCGACGGTCCCTACGGCGAGACCAAGGAGCTCTTCGGCGGCTTCTACCTGATCGAAGTGGCCTCGAAGAACGAGGCTGTCGAGTGGGCCAAGCGCATGCCGGGGTTCCCCGGCTCGAAGTGCGAGATCCGCCGGGTTCCGGGGATCGATGAGTTCCCGCCGGACAACGAGTGGGTCGTCAGGGAGCGCGCGTGGCGCGAGCGGACCGGCCAGCTCTGACGCCCGTGGCCGGCAACGACCCATCGGACGGCCCGTCGGACGGCCCGCCGAGCACCGAGGCGGCGCGGCGGGCCGTCGCCGCCGTGTGGCGCATCGAGTCCGCCCGGGTCGTCGGCGCGCTGGCCCGCTACACCGGCGACTTCGGGCTGGCCGAGGACGTCGCCCAGGACGCGGTGGCGGAGGCGCTCGTCACCTGGTCGCGCGACGGGATGCCGACCAGTCCGGTGGGCTGGCTGCTGACGACCGCGCGTCGGCGGGCCATCGACGGCTTCCGCCGCCGGTCGGCCCTCGACGCGCGGTACGTCCTGCTCGCCGGGCAGCTCGCCGAGGGCGAGGCGAGTTCGGGCGCGCCGGCCCCGCCCGACCGGTCGGACGAGGTGTGGGATCCGGACCGGATCGACGACGACGTCCTCGCGCTGATGTTCGTCGCCTGCCACCCGGTCCTGTCGCCCGAGGCGCGGGTAGCCCTGACCCTGCGGGCAGTCGGCGGCCTGACCAGCGAGGAGATCGCCCGGGCGTTCCTGGTGCCCGGGCCGACGGTCCAGGCCCGGATCACCCGGGCGAAGAAAACCATCGCCGCGGCGGGCG
>JAMFSN010000171.1 GCA_026225295.1 Frankia alni | reverse complement strand
TAGGGCGCCGGCGGCGTCGCGGACCGCCGCGGCGAGCGCGGCCGCGACGGGTAGCTGTCGCCCGTGCCTCAACCTGGCCACCTGCGAGGACCTTTTACATGGCCACGGACAGGACCCCCTCGCTCCCACCGGTCGCGATAACCCGTGGCCCGAGGTAGACCCGGGGCGCGTCGCAGAGCGTGACCCCGAGTCGCGTCGGTGGCTGTGGTCGCTACGACGCCTGACGATCATGCGGTTGTTGTTGCCAATTTTGGGAGCCCGGGAGAGTCGCGTGAAGGGATCTCGGTTGGAGGTGGGGAGTCCAACTACGAGAAAAAGGCCCCCGCGGGCAAGCGGGGGCCTTTCTCAATTCCCGGGTGCTCACCTGGACCAACAGATGTGCCTCGGGAGAACTGTGGGCCTCGTTGGCGCTGGTCGCGAGGCTAGGCGTCCGCGTCCCAATCGGGTAGTCGCCTCCGTCGAAGGCCTCCTCTTCGGGCCTCACTGTCCGGTGAGCTACGGAAATTCGCAACGGTTTGAAGAGTAATCAGCGCGTTCTCGGACGAGAACGGGCATCAACCCGGAGCGCCCTCTCTGGGGCACTTGACCGCCTCTGTCTCCATGGGATGCTTGCAGAGAGTCACCTGGCTGGTCGCGTGGGCAACGCGGTCAGACACGCGGTCGCGATCAGCCAGCGCACGTGCCGGAAGTCTCACCTGGACCAACCGACCGTCGATGGAGTGATTGCCTCATGTCTCACAGTGACCACTGCTGCAACTGTTTGGCTGAGCAGCAGATGAAGCCCAAGAAGAAGAACAAGAAGCCGGCCGAGACAGCGACGATGTCCGTCGCGCGGCCTCAGTCACCGGCGTGGAACTGGCCCACCACGGTCGTGGTGGTCGTCGTCCTCGTGCTGGTCGGGGTGCTCACTGCCCTCGGTTTCACGGTCGCGTCCGTGCTCGTGGCCATAGGGGGCGCGGCGCTTATCGCGGTGGATCTGGTCCACCGGATTCCAACCCCGCGCTCTGCGAGCTGAGCGGGGCCCGGTGTCATGCCCCGCTCAGAGAAACCCCTCGTTGTCGAAGGCAACATTGAGCTAGCCGCGTTCGCTCTGGAGCTGCGTGCCCTACGCCAGAACGCCAGACCCACGATGACCTACCAGAGGCTCGCCGAGATCACCCGGTTCAACCCGGCCACCCTCTCAAAAGCGGTCAACGGCAAATCGCGCCCGTCGAAGGCCGTTACCCTCGCGTACGCCCAGGCGCTCGGCGGCGACGTCGATTACTGGACCCGCCGCTGGGAGGAGACCGGAGAGAAGAGGGTCCGCCTGGCGGCCGCCAGGCAGCGTCTCGCCCAAACGCTCCCGCGGCCCCGTCCCGACAACGCGCAGACGCCTGAGGAGTTCGTCGAGCAGATGAGGGCCCTGCTGAAACACACCGGCAGTCCCTCCCTTCGCTTGATCGAATACGCAAGTCACTGGAACCTGCCCCGCGCGACTCTCAATGACATGCTGCGGCGAGACACCTTGCCGACCGCCCGAGTACTGCGGGAGTTCCTACGCGCCTGCGATGTCCTCGCCGACCCCCGAGGCGTCGACTATTGGCGAGGGGGCCGGCCTGACGCCCCCTGGTTCAACGCCTGGCTTCACACCCGGGAGCGAATCTCCTGGAAGGACCAGGAGTGGTGGTCAGACGAGGTCGCCTGATCGGAACTACGACGACGAGGGCCGGTGAGAGCACCAAGCTCGCCGGCCCTCGTCGTCGTGCGTCAGGGCTTCCGTACTCCGAGGAGGCCGAGTGATTGATGGAGATCGCTCTCGGTGTCGCCGGCAATCTCGTCGGCGTGGGCGAGGACCAGGTCGACGGCGGCCCGCAGGACGGGGGTGTGAGGTGCAGCGGTACAGCGGTTGGCGCCAAGCCCGGTGGGTCTCAACGGTCGGTGATGATGTTCTCGAGCTGGGTGGCCATGGTGTGGCGCAGGACGTGCGGGCCGAAGCTGTTCGGGTTGTCGGTGGCGTAGTCGAGCTGGGCGGGCGGGCGGCGGGCGGGTGTCGATGGGCGTTGTTCGGAGCTAGAGATCTGTGCCGTTGCGAGTGACGGAGCGGCGCGCTTCAGGTTTCCGTGGTGTTAACCGCATGGAACTGTCGGCATGGAAACCTGCCGAGCTTTGTCCTCACGTCTGCTGGCCCAACGAACTCATCTGGGACCGGGCATCGCACGGTCCCAGCGCACCTCGCCGTGTTCTCACCCCCGCGTAGCTGCGGAAACGTCTCTTACGGGCAGCCTGCCTGCCCGTCGGTCTACGCCGCTGCGGATGTGGGATTCCTGGTTTAGGGGACCGTCCGGCACCGGACGGGAATGGTTGCGTCGTTTGTCGTGGTCGATCCGCCCGGTTACCGTTCCCTGCAAGGTGGTCACGTGTTCTTGATCGTGACATCGGGTCTCAACGGCTACAGGGGCGCGGGCCTGGCTCCGGTGGTTGGCGAACCGACGGAGCCGGCCGCTTCTCCCAAACGTGGGAGAGCGGACCGCAACCCGAGGAAGCGAGACCCGATGGAACATCGAGAACGGCGACCACCGGCGAAGGAGCCCAGGCTCCTTCGATCGGGATGGATGCTGACCGAGGTAGCAGCGGAGACGTTGAGTCGCTGCCACCACGAGGACCTGGCGTACGTCATCCAGGTCCTCGCGGTCGCAGTCCGAGGAGCAGTGGCGCTTAGTGCTTGCCGGCGCCGGCGCCACTGATCCGTTCCCAACGCGGATGGCCTCGCGGGGATCGCTCCCTGCGGGGCCATCCGTGGTTCTCCCGACAGATGACCTATGAGCTAGCTAGCTCTCTGCCAGGTGCCGCTCAGCCCGCTCGACCTCTGGCACTGTGACTATGCAGAGTCTTGGTGGTGGCGGTCAAACTGATCCATCCTGGTCGGACGCCCATAACCCCAGTTCAGGGCCCATATTCATACACCCAATTCTGATTTACCCAGGCCTACCCGGCCCTCGGTAGAAAAGCAAAAATGAACGCCGCCCTGACCGGGGCTGTTCGAGTGGTCGTTCCCGAACGGCGGATCAGGCGGTCGATGGCCCACCGGATGTCGTGCTGGGAATGTCGAGATCGGCGACGATGGCGCGGGTGTAGGCCACGCATAGATCGCGTATGCGGTCTTCGGTGAAGGTGCCGCCGGTGAGTGCTCGGACGGCCATCTCTACGCCGGGAGCGGCTCTGGTGCCGAACTGGTCGCGGAGTAGGCGGGCACCGTCACGCGCCGTGGGACCGAGCGTGACATCGTTGATCATTCGCTGGAGGGTGGCTTGGTCAGCTCTGGTGCGGCCGGAGGTCATGAGGCGGAAGACGTCGCCGGCGTCTTTGTCGGACAGCCGTTTGCTGTGTCCGCGGTCGGCGGCGGTGAGCCGGTCGGCGATCTTGTGCGCTTTCGCGACGAGGAGTGCGACGACGCCAGCGACGTGGATTTCGATCCGGCGGGGGTCGATGTCTGGTTCCAGGCCGGCGATCGTCATGGAGTGGTGGTCGGCGACGGCGAGTTCGAGGCCGGGGGTTCGCATCGCCGCGGTCGTGGGGTGTGGAGCGATACGTGCTCCGCGCTGGCTGGGTCGACCGGTGTCGAGGGTGGCGGGGACGATGAGGTCGACGGGGATCTCGCGTGGAAGGCCGTCGACGAGGGTGGCGCGGGTCCACTTGCCTGGCTGCAAGGCGCCGGCGGCGTCGTGATGCAGGCTGAACCCGGCCGCTTGCATGGCGGTGTTGATGAGTGGTTCGTCGTTCAGAAGGCTGGGGTCGAGGGCGAGGTCGGCGTCGGTGGTGAAGGCGGCGACACCGAAGTCTGCGTCCTGGCTGTGTAGATAAACCGCTTGCGCGCCGACGACGATCACGGCTGGGCGGTGCTCGCCGAGCGCGTCCAGGGCGTCGAGGAGTACCCGGCGGGCGGCGACGGTCAGCGCGGTGGGGTCGACTCCGGGCGGTACTCGCGCCACGCAGGATTCCCCTTCTACTGCTACTACTGCCGGTTACTGCTCGCCCTGGCCCGGCTGCGGTAGCGACTGTACGCCGGGGTGGATCTGGCCCTCGAAATACCGGCGGGGAAGCGTGTCGAGGCTGTCCGCCCGCCAGGTGGGCTCCGATCCGATCATCCAGTCGAGGACAGCTTCGGCTTCGGCGGGCATCCGACCGTTGCCGGTCAGACCGTCGAGCACGAGTTGGCTGGGTGCCACGTGCCAGAGACCGTCGACGTTGTGGGCGCCCCAGCGCACCGCGACGGCGTCGTCCGGGACGAGGACCAGCACGTCGGCGCCGCGCTCGGTGGGAAGAGCGTTGGTGAGGTTTTCCAGGTTCGTTGCGAACGAGCCAGGATTGCCGATCACCGGTCCGGTCGGGTAGAGGTGCAGCTGGCCGCCGACGGTCACCGGGGCGATCGCGGCGGCGGCGTACGACCCGGTGACGAGTGTCTGGTCGGGCAGTTCCCTACGCGCATCGTCGAGGAACCTCTCGACGCCTTGGGGGGCGAGCAGGGGGATGTGGGCACCGGGGCGGATCAAGGACTTGCTCTGCTCTGCCCGGGCGCGCAGGAGAGAAGGCCAGTCGACGGTGTCGACGCCTCGGTGCCCGCGTCGGATGAGTCCTTGGTCCTCCAACGTGGCCAGGAGTCGAGCCACGTACCCCGGGCTCAGGTCGGCCTTGCGGGCCAGGTCCGCGGGTCGCACCGGCGGAGCGGCGTCGACGAGTAGGCGGACCAGCCGCCCGGCCTTCGTCCCGGACAGCGCGCGCCCCTGGGCCTGGCCCCCCCGTGTGGCCGACGGGTCACGTGACGCGCCTTCTTTGTCGATGAACACCGCGGGGTTGGGGCTGTACAGGAAGACATTGCCGGTCAGATCGAGATAGCTGACCTCGCCGTCGCGCAGTATCCGCCGCGTCGATGCGGACAGCCAGGGTGACACGACCAGCATGAGTGGTTCCCAGCCGGGCGACCAGATCGTGCCCTCCCGTCGCTGCTCCACGAACGTCCTGGCGGCCAGCGGTGTGACCCGAGCCTTCGCCTCGACCCGGAACCGGTTGGACACCCCGCCTCGATCACTTTTGATCGTCAGCCACGACGGTGGGCCGCTGGGTATGTCGTTCGATCCCCCGTCGAAGCCGACCTCCCACTTCGACGGGAGGATCTCCCGCAGAGCGAACAGGGCGCTGCGGAGCAGGCGAATCTCATCGGTGTCTAGCATCGATCCATCCAGGCAACTCGTTGCCTAATCTCTGACATTGCCTAGCCTAGGCAACTCTCATGATTTGGCAACATCGTGCCTGGCCGGTTCGGTTGGTTTGGGTCGCGGCAGGGGTCGACAGATACGGCCTGGACCAGATGACCCACGGCCGACGACAGGATCGGCCCTCTATGGCCGCCCAGGGTTCCGCCAGCTCAGCCGTTCGTTAGATCGGGGGCGGGGGAGTCCGGATCTTGCCGGAGCGAATCCACCCTGTGGCCGTAGGGGACCTCTTGGCGTCAGAACGGTGCGGGCGAAGCGATCCGTGTGGTTGGAGGGGTCTCGTGATCGCTTGTGCGGGTCCGCCGGGGCGGCAGGATCGTAGGTGCCGGTGCGTGTAGTGCGTCGTCGTTGAGGGTGTAGGTGTTACGAAGGCGGACGGTGGTGAGCCGGTTCCGGCTGATGGGCCGCTTGCCGATCGTGACGAGCTGCAGGGTGCCGAGATCGGCGAGACCGCGCTGTCGTGTGTCTTCCGATAGGCGGTACCGCTGGTCGGCGAAGTTGGGCGCGAACCAGAGGTCCGTCTGCCCGCCGCCGCGGGCGTGGACGATCAGTACGAGCAGCATGGCCAGTGCTGGGCCGCTGAGGCTGGCGATCCAGCCGTTGGTCCAGACCTCTTTGGGAATTTTGACGTAGCGATGGACCTCCCAGTCCTGGCCAGCTCTGCGCAGTTGGCCGATCCGTGCGCCGGGGATGCGGTATGGCCGATCCAGACCTGTTTCTTCCTTCAGAAGCAGCCGGGTGGGCTTGCCTGGCTCTTCTTTCGCGTCGAGGAAGTTCTCCTTCACGAGCCAACGGAAGGCAGCGGCGACGCGACGCGCGCCGTTGCTGGTGGGGTCGTCCAGCCCGAACAGCTCAGCCCAGACCCGTCCCGGCAGGGCGACGTCGTGGGGCTCCTGAACGGCGATCCAGAGCAGCGATAGGAGGAGCTTGAGACGGACCTCGCCGCCTCTACCTCCGCGGAGGATGCGGGCGAGGGGGGTGTCAGGACCGTCGGAGTCGCGCTGTTCAGCGAAGGCCGTACGGAGCTGGGCGTCCCGCATCTTCACACGCCCGGACAGCTCGCCGGCCACGGCTTGGCTCGTTATTAGGCGATCCGCGACCGCATCAGCGTCGTGTGCCCGGTCATCAACTACTGGATATATCCTCGTCACTGCTACAGACTAGCAGGTGTTACCGCTACAAGCGTAGTACTCGAACCGCCACTGAATAACTTAATTATTGATGCGGTCATCGATAATTTATCAGTAGCAGCATGAACTCTTAAATCTTGCTTGAAAGCAAGATCCAGACAATCGACGGACTTCGGTGGGTGTGGCCCGCCGCAGGCGTGGTAACCTGGTCGAGCGACGGAGGGTTCGCTGGTAAAGGCGAGGTCTCGCCCGGGATCGGACCTCTACCGGCTGCCCCATCCGCCGGCGGGTATGCCGCCGACCGGGGGCTGGGTGCCTCCGTCGCCCCGGGACTCTGGGGGGTCGTCCGAACTGGGACGACCCCCCAGAGTGCGTTTTGACCCTGCAGCCCTGGTCTGCGGGGGAGGTCAGGCGGCCGGTCGCCCGGAGTTCGTGGGCTGATCTGGGGCGCCGCGGAGGGCGCGGATGGGGCCAACGGCGCGCTGGTACATCCGCTCCGTCCCGCAGATCCCCAGCACCGGCACGACCACGACCAGCCACATCGGCGACTCCCAAAGCGCGACGTCGTCCGGGCCGCCCTCGCCGACTCCTCCGAAGGCGTCCCGTGGGTTCGGCTGATCATTTGAGCGTTGGTCACCGTGGGAGGTGCCTGTCTTCGACAGCGCGCCGGTAGAGATCGATCTTGGTGCCGGCTTCCCGTCCGGCCCGGCGGTATTTGGCTCGGACCCGGTCGAGGTACTGCTTGGCGGTGTCCTGGCTGACGCCCATCTGTCGGCCCACGGTTTTCAGGGGTAGGCCGGCCGCGTACAGCTTGAGCGCCTCGGTTTCCTGGCTGGACAGGTGCGGCCGGTCTTCGTCGGCGTCGGTCAGGAGCGCGAACGCGAGCTGGGGGGACACCCACGAGCCGCCGGCGGCCGCGTCCTCTATGGCCCGCATGAGGTCGTCGACGTTCTCGGCCTTTGGTACGTAGCCGCTGGCTCCGGCGCGTACCGCCGCCCGCACCGCCTCGGGCGTCGCGACCGCCGACAGCACGACCACCTTCGCTCCCGCGGCCAGCAGGTCGCGGATGTTGTCTGTGGCGACCGATCCATCTCCGAGATCGGGTTCGAGCAGGACGATCTCGGCATGTCGCCCTGGGCCGATGAGTAGCTCGTCGACGGTCCGGGCGGTCGCGACCACCGTGACCCCCGGCGCGGCCGCCAGCAGCGACTGCAGGCCGTGCAGGACGATGGGGTGGTTGTCGATCGCCGCCACCGTGATCGCGGTCGATGCCCCCGCGACACCTGCGTGTTCCTCGTCGTCCTCGGTGCCAGTGCCAGGCGGTTGCTCCACGACGGCGAGGGGGGGTTGGTACTGCCGGGCCCGTGACCGTTCCCAGGCTGAAATCCACGCCGCCCACGCGCCGACGGGTACCTGACACACAGCCAGGTAAGTCGTCAGCGTTTCCCGCGACGTGCGGCCGTGCCTGAGTAGATCGGAGACAGTGCTCGCGGGTAGGCCTCGTCGCGAAGAGCCCGCCGAGGGCAACTTTCGGGCCGCGATCGTCAGCTGCTGATAGGAAAGATCACCCCGAACGATGTTCAGCGCGGCGGCGAGCTCTGACGAGGTCCGAACATGATCCGGATCTTGCAGTCGCCGCCCCGGGGTCCCGGTCTCGACCGTCGGGGTTGCGTCGCTCTCCCTACTGGTGAGTGACATCCAGCGAGAACGCCACGTGGCTAGTTCAGCGTCGTCGACACCGCAGGCGGCAAGGTAGGCGCTAAGAACCATCCACGTGGGTGGCTCTCGGCCGGCGGCTGCGGATGACAACGTAGGCACCGAAAAGTGAACAAGTTTAGCCATCTGCCGGTAGGTCAGGCCCGCCGCGTTACGCCGCGCTCGCAGGTCGACAGCGAATGCAGCGACGGGTCCGTTTCGGTGATCTACCGGCCGCTCAGGGCGACCCATCGTGTGCGGTGACGAAGGCTTAGGTCGCGCGCTGGGCGGAGATCCCGGACACGCAGGCCCCCGACCTTGCCGCGCCCTGGAGGTGCGGTCCTCCAACGACGATCGCCACGAGTACCAGGACCTGCGCTGTCACGGTGTACGGCGGTATCGGGCGCTGACGTCTCGACTTTTTGATCTTTTTGGTCACGCTGACGCAACCTCTCCGAGCAGATGCTGCTCTTCCATGATCCGGGCGGGGCTCGGAGACCGCGTGCCTCAGTGCCGTTTGGCCGACGGCAGCACGAGATCTCGTACGGGAAAAGTCTGCCCCGTAACGAATCGGGTGACCAGATCGACTGGAGCATCGGGTTGTTCACCGATCGGCCGACTTTCTTCCCCGACCCGAACCATCCGGCGTTGTTGCTTAACAACTCACCCATCACAAGGCGTCTTGCGACGAACAGGGGGCGTGACGCCGCCCCCTTCGGACGCGAAGGTAATAGGGCAGACGCGCACGCTCCTGATCCGGGCGGGCCGATGCGTACCTGGGACACCCCCTTCGTTTGGCCACGAGGGGCGGTGTCCCAGTTTTTATGTCGAGGTCAGATGGTCGGCGGCCCATGGTTGGTGGGCTGGTCGGGGGCGCCGCGGAGTGCGCGGATGAGGCCGATGGCGCGTTGGTACATCCGCTCCGTCCCGCAGATCCCGAGCACCAGCACGACCAGCACCCCACCCGCCAGCCACACCGGCGCGGCCAGCCACCTACTCATACCGACCGCCCAGCCCGGGCGACCCGCTCGGCCGCCCCGTCGCCCAGCCCCCGGCGCAACGCCGGTGCCGACCCGATCAGCCGCAGCGCGTAGCTCGGTCGGGCGCGTCGGGGCAGCTCCCCCACCTCCGCCCGGAACTCCTCGCCGTACCGGGCCCGATGGGCCACGGGCAGCAGCCATGCCGCCACCGCGATCAGCCGCGACACCGTCCGCCCCGGCGATCGCGCTGCGGCACCTGCCGTCACTTCGGGAGGCGCGGAGGCCTCCTCTGTCAGTTCAAGCACTTCCATCGTTTGGAGAAGCTCGCCGGCGGTCCGGGCAGTTTCGACTAGGTGGATGTCGATGACGAAGGCGTTGATGGCGCGGGCTCGGTCACGAATGTGGTCGAGGTCGCGGGCGATGCCGCGAGCGAGGGCGCGGACGCGGGTGTTGCTGATATCGCTGTTGGGATCGACGGCGCGGTAGAGGTCGCGGGCGCGATCACGGACGTAGGCCAGTTGGGGGGCGATGTGGAGATCGGGGTTGTCGCGGTCCAAGTCGAGGGCGATGTCGTGGACGCGGTCCAGGTGGCGGACCAAGAGGCGAGCGAGGGCGCGGGCACGGACCGGGATATCGACGCGGGTCATGAGGGGCTGCCGCCGGCCAGGCCGGGGCGCAGGATGCCGCCGCCGACGCGGTCGATGGAGCTGTGGGCGTGCGCGAGGGCGTAGCGGGCCTGCTCGATCCCGTCCGGGCTCAGGCGGTAGTACCGCCGCCGCGGCCGCCCCACCGCGCGCGGGTTGATGTCCTCCCAGGAGCTCTCCAGCCAGCCGGCCCCTTCCAGGCGGGCCAGGATTGGGTGGATCGTGCCCGACGCGAGCCCCGCGGCGCCGCAGATCTCCAACCCATACAGCGCCTTGGTCGGCTGCTTGAGTAGGGCTCGCAGCACCAACTGTGTGGGCAGGGTCATTTTCGGGCCGGATCTCACCATGCCTTTACTCTACCTAGCCCCTAGGTAGAGAACAACCCTGCGATCCGTCGGGTGACCGGCGCGGACTGCCCGGAGCGTGCATGACCCTCGATAAGGTCACTTATCCAGAGCCATCCCATGTTTTGCCCAGCCCAGCCCAGCCGCTCGCCAGACCGGAACGGCAGTGAGCCAGGCGTCTATGGCGGTAGAGCGTGTGTTTGCAGCGGGTGACGTTGCCGGGGCCCTGCTGAATGCGACTTGGCGGGATCTTTTGGGCGCGACCCAACCTCTGACGGCTCCGCAGGCCTGTATACGTCAAGCTCACTGAGGCCGGGAAGGAGGTGACGCCGAGATGCTCGCCTGGATGGAGGTTCCGATGCTTGGTGTGATTGGTAGCGGGGGTGTGCTCGGTCTATTGCGCACCGCGGTCCGCGGTTACACGGTAGTGATCATTGAGCGCGAGCGGCGCATCGGCACTCTTGCGGCGATCGAACAGCTCCCCCCTGGTGGTGAGCTCGTGGAGCGCGATCGAGAGGGTTCCTACCGCAGGATTCGTAAGTCGATCGCTCCGATCGCTCCGATTCCGCAGCTGCCGACCGGGGACAGTGGGGCGCTGGAATGATCACGTCTCACCCTGCTTTCCAGCCCGATCCCGATCGAAGCGCACAGGAGGCTGGCTTCGATAAAGAGATCGAGACGCTGTTCCGTGAGCACGCCGGCCGTCTCGCCGGCTACCTAGTCAGACTCGGCGCCGACCCTGCGCTCGTTGACGACATCGTGCAGGACAGCTTTCTGGCTGTCCGGCGGCGGTGGGTGGATGTTCGGGCCTACGACCAGCCGCGTGCGTACCTCTTCAAGGTCGCCACCAATCGGATGCGTCGCCTTCACCGCGATAGGTACATCCGGACCGAGCCCCACGCAGACCCGACGGAGGTGTCACGACGGGCTCGTTCGGAAGCTGGTCTCGACGAAAGCTCGCCGGTCAACGACGCCATTGGTCAGCTACCAAGACGTCAGCGCGAGACGGTGCTGTTGCGCCGGATCTACGGTTTCAGCTGTCGAGAGACCGCTGAAATTCTCCAGATCGGCGAGGGAAGCGTGAAAAACTATCTTTCCCTTGGGAAGCAACGACTCATGGAGATCCTTAAGAGGGAGGGAGAATGATGAGCCTCGACGGGATGCTTGATCGCCTCGCCACCCAAGTGGATACAGCCACGGAAGGGTTCGATCTCCAACGGGGACTCGGACGGCTTCGGGACGGCCAGCGGCGACTTCGTGAGGACCAGGCGGAAGCGCACCGAATCGATGATCTTCTCGACCTCGTCGATGCAGGCATGGATGCGTACCGGCTTGGGGAACTTGCGCAGGCGGCCGGCGACCTCGATCAGGCTGAGACCCATTTCAAGCATGCCGCTCTCGTTGACCACGGCGACGCGGCCTACCGCCTTGCCATCATCCTCGAGCGGCAGGCCGATCTTGAGCTGACCATCGATCGGCGCAGTGAGCGGCAGCTGATCATGGCTGAGGCTGTGGCCTGGTACGAACGCGCCCACTGGGCGGGCGTTCCGTACTGCGCGTTCGCTCTTGCTCGTCTCCACGGCGACGCGGGTCAATCGTTTGAAGCGGAACGGTGGAGACAAGAAGCCGTAGTGGAGGGTCTCGCGCCGACCGTCGAACGTCCCGAATACCGTGATCCGCTCGTCCACGCGGCGGACCGCCGCTCGCTCCCGCATCCCGTCCGGCTGTTCCAAGATGACCCAGCCCGTTCGTCAACCGACGATGTCGGCTACCGGGGGCCGGCCGCCTGTGCAGCAGCAGGAGTGACGTACCGGCAGTTGGACTACTGGGTCAGAACCGGACTCGTCGTCCCGAGCCTGCGGGGGGCCAGCGAGGGCAAGAGCCGGCGCCTCTACTCGTTTCGGGACGTTCTCGAGCTGAGGATTGTGCGGAATCTCCTGGAAGCCGGTGTCGCTCTGCACAACATCCGTGCCGTTATCGACCATCTGCGTCGCTGCGCTGGGGACTTGACTGACATAACTTTGATCAGCGACGGTGACACCGTGTACGAGTGCACCATGTATTCGGATATGTACGACCTGGTCCAGGGTGGCCAAGGTGTCTTCGCGATTGCGCTCGGGAACGCGGTCACGCATGTACGGGAGCAGCTCGCTGAGCTGGAGTCCGAACGTCTAGATGTCGTCGCAGTGCCGTCCGAAGGTTCAGCAGGCGGGTACCAGGATCCGTCAGCCATGGACGACCTCGCCACACCGGGGCATCTCCGCAGCGTTGGATGAGATCCCGTCCTCCTTCGCTACCGCGAGAGGAAAGAGATGGCCCCCGGCTGCAACCGGGGGCCATCGACGTCGTCCGGCCCAGGTGAGGGCGTGCGACCAAGGTCGAGTATGAGGACGGCTCTCCGGCGCGCGCAAGAGCGTCTATCGTCAAAGATTACCATCGGAACGTGCTTTTTTTTGTACCTCATCCACTATCGCGCCGAGAAATGCGCGGATCACGCGGCTGATTTCTCGGTGAGGGTGGTGTTGGGCTGGTAACTCATGCGTTAATCACGTTGGCGGCGTTGTCCCGGCTGCAACCAGGGCCGCCAAGGAAGGGGACATCTGTCCCCGGCCCAGGTGACGGGCGGTGCGTCTTCTGTCAGGACGGCCACACCGCCTGTGTTCGCATGGAGAACACATGGCAAAGAAAAGGCGCCCCCGGACTCTCCCATCTTTTTGGCTCGGGCCGTCAATCATGTTGGTGATCGTGCTCGTGGCAGCAACGCTGATGGTGATCTTCACTGGCAGTGTCGATGTCCTACAGGGACTCGGATCTCTTGTCGCGACCACTCTCGCGGCCTCTGGTGGCCTTCGCAGGAGTAGCTCCCGCGGCCCCGACCCGGAAAATGATCAGGACTGAGACCGCATTGGCCTCCGGTGCCACCCCGGGAAGGTGTAGTCAACCAGCGCTGACCTGCGGCGGGCGGCCGCCGGCGAGTTCGGGGACGTGGGCGTACAGCGTCGAGCGGCTGACGCCGAGGAGGCGGGCGATGGAGGAGACGGTGGCGTCGGGTTGGGCGAGTAGGGCCCGGGCGTGGCGGATCTGTTCGGCGTTGAGTGCTGGGGGGCGGCCGAGGCGTTGGCCGCGGGCGCGGGCGGCGTCGAGGCCTTCGCGGGTGCCTTCGACGATGAGTTCGCGGATGAATTCGGCGAGGGCGGCGAAGACGTGGAAGACGAGCCGGCCGCCGGGGGTGGTGGTGTCGAGCGCTTCGTGCAGGGAGCGGAACCCGATGCCGCGGCGGCGGAGTTCGGCGACGAGGGTGATGAGGTCTTGGAGGGATCGGGAGAGCCGGTCGAGGCTGGGAACGACGAGAATGTCGCCGGCGCGGAGGTAGTCCAGGCAGGCGGTCAGTTCGGCGCGGTCGGCGTTGCGGCCGGACTGTTTGTCGGCGAAGACGCGGATGCAGCCGGCGGCGGTCAGGGCGGTGGTCTGCCGGTCGAGGTTCTGCCCGGCGGTCGAGACCCGGGCGTAGCCGATCGAGGCGCCGGTCGGGCCGGCCGGTTCGGGCGCGAGGAGATCAGCGGACACGGTCCCGGCGCTTATCATGATCGAAGCGTAGGAGAAACGGTCAGCGTGCCGTTATTGGACACGCGGACTTTCCGACATGTTTTTCGGACAGTGATGACCCGGGCGGGAGCACCTCAAGGTCGGGCTTATCGATCTTGTTGGGAAACGATCGATTCCCAACATGGTCAGCCGACGATCGGTGTCGGCGCCGTCCCCTCGTGCGAGTCCGAGTGATCGTCCAGGGGGGCGATCAGACGGCTATGAACACGTGATCGAGTGCCTGAACCTCAGCCCACCGGCGGGTGGCGCCGTCGAGCCACGCCGCGGACTGGCGAGCGCGAGTCTCAATCCTGGTCCGGGCGCCAGCGCATGCGGACGGACTGCGGTGACGCTGTGCGTGTAGGTCAAGGAAATCGTTACGCCAGTCTCGACGGAGTCGCCTCAGTACCTCCGGGTCGTTGACCGCCAGCGACAAGATCGCCCGGGCGAAGACGAACCATCCGAGGCCGAGGCGCCGGTCCCGAGAGTTGCTGACGTCTGGGATGCAAGATCAGGATTTGGGCAGCTTAGGTGTCGTCTCGGTAGCAGCGATGTCAAAGAGTGGGTCCCCTGCGGCGCGGTCTTGCTCAGCCAGATCGATGTTGAGCAGGAGCCGGGAGAGGTTCTGTTCGACCAGCTGTTCGACCCAGCGCTGCGTGACCGGTAGGAGTACTGCACATAGCGCTCCCCCGTTGGTGATCCCCAACGCCTCACTCTGATCGGCTGCCTGCGTGATTACGTCGCCGCCTAGCTCGCGAATCCCGATTCGACGGAGCGGGGGAAAGCTCGCCGATGGCGACCACTCGCCGTCAGGCTCAGGTGGCTCTTGCTGGGCCCTCGCTAGCGAGGACAACGGCTCGCGGTTGGCGCGTTCCTTTTCGGCGAGATCGACGCTATAGAGCAGTCGGGAGAGGTTCTGTTCGACCAGTTGTTCGACCCAGCGCTGCGTGACCGGTAGGAGTACTGCACATAGCGCTCCCCCGTTGGTGACACCAAGCGGTTCTGAGCTTTCGGCTATGGCTCGGAGTTGACCACCGGTTAGCTGCCTGATCCCGATCGTCTTCAATGCGTCATCCCCCCGTAAGCAGTTGGCCTGCTACCTGTGTACGCGCCCCGTCGATGTGTGTCAACATGTGTGCACGGTCGTCCGCAAACGTTAACGGGGGTGTGATGTGGATCAGTCCGGAGGGGGCGTGAGCCGATTCGACGAGGCGACCGATGCGTTGCGTTCGACAGCAAAATGGCTGGTCACAGCTCTTACTGGCACGGCGGCAGCGCTTGTGGCAGGGGTGCAGCTGACCGGACTGGGCGAGTTGGAAGGGGCGAACTGGCCGCGCTTGATCGTGGCTACCGTCGCGCTGGGGGTGGCTCTGGGATCAATCGGCGTCCTGATCCGCGACACCGCTCGAATCCTCACTGATGAGTTTGTCACCCTTACGGACCTACAGGACGCCTTCATCAACGCCCAACTGACGACCGACCCGGCACGCGGCGCCGAACTCCGCCGGCTAGAGGACCGAGTCAAGAACTTGCGGGAGGAGTTGTACCGGCAGGCAGCCCCTGACCTGGGCACCCTTCAGCGGCGCTTGAGGGAAGCGAACACAGTCTCGGCCACGATCGTCGAAAACTCAGTGACCTACAGTCAACAGGAGATCGACCAAGCGTCCGAACGTGTACGAGTGCTACGGGCGGCCGCGCAGGAGGTCGCCGATTATGCGAACTATGACCGTATTCGGACGCTGACGTCCGAGCTGCGTCGCAAGCGGTCAGCCGTCGCTGGCGCCGCGGCCGCCGGGATCGTTGTCTTCGCCTGGGCTACTAACCCCGCCTCGCCAAACAAGCCGGTCAAGGTGCAAATCGAGCGCTCGGTTCCAACACCCGACCCCACGCATCACGCGCTTGGGAACAACCCGCTCAACGGGCCGAGGGGGTCGATCGGCTGAAGATCAGCGATGAAGAAACCCTCGTCCGGCTCCGGGACTCCGTTGGTGTTGCCGAACTCGGTCAGCTCCTTGTCTTGGAGCCATCGGTAGGCCACCTGCCAACCAGAGCTCGTCGCAGTCAGCCAGTAGTGGCCACCCAGAACATGATCCGTGATGTGAGCTGTGTTGAAGCCCACTCTTCCCGTGAGTTCCCTTCTTAGGCTGTCGATCAGCGCTGTCCGATCATCGTCGTCTAGCTCTCTCAAGACACGGCGAACTGTGCTTGACGGCGCGACTGCATAAGTCGCCATACCATCCCCTCCCCCGATGTGGACGGTAGCGAGGTCACTTTAAGCGCGGCCAGTCGCCTCGTCGCTGCTTTGCGTGAGAATTGTGACCCTCGGGAGAACAGCAGTCATCTTGGGGTCACCCTCATGACTGGAGCGGCGGGCGTCGTCCCGCGACTCTTGTCGAACGTCTCGCGAGAGTTGCCTGGTCCGGAGCCTTGACGCTCGATAATCTTCCCCGCCCGATCCGTTCCCGGGCGCTGGAAACTGGACAAAACGGCGCCGCGATGCTCGGCCTTAGTCGCCCTCGGGGGGAGCTTCCGGCGGCCACGACGCCGGCCGGTCCATCCCCACCGGCAACCGGGTCCGCTCATCGCCCCGCGCGGCCGCGACCCGCTCCGCCAACGGCCGCGTCCCCCGCCTCACCCCGCCACGAGGCCAGGTTGTTCCGGGTGGCCAGGGTGTCGGGGTGGTCGGGGCCGAGGACCCGTCATCAGGTCGATCGTGACCAGCGCGACGTAGCCGCCGAGGACTGCGACCAGGGCTGGAAATCAGACGTACCCGGGCACCGCCCGGCCGGTTCTCAGTCGTCCTCCGGCAGGACCGCCGGTGGGGGCCACCACTTTGGTCGAGCCACTCCGGCCGGCAACCGGGTGAACTCATCCCCCTCTGCGGCCGCGACCTGGTCCGTCCACAATCCCTCCACCCCGGTGAGATCCGCCTTCTCCAGGTGGGCGCCGGCGAGATCCGCCTGAGACATCTCGGCACTGGTGAGGTCTGCCCGGTCCAGGTTGGCGCCGGTGAGGTCCGCCTCAATCAGCTCGGCACCGGTCAACTTCGCGCCGAGCATCTCGGCCCTGGTGAGGTCTGCCCCGAACAGAATGGCGCCGGTGAGATTCGCCCCGATCAGCTCGGCACCGGTCAACTTCGCCCCGACGAGTTGGGCTCCGACCAGTTGGGCACCAGTGAGGTCGCCTCGGGCGATCAGCTTGCGGGAGGGGAGTCGGCCTAGGACGGTGAGGGCAGCTTGGATGTCGGTATCAAGCCCGACCGCGTTCGGGCCGGTGGCGGGAGCGCTGGCGGCGCGTTCGGCCGGGGTCGGCAGCGTCGGCGGTCGGCGGTCGCGGCGAAGTGTTCCGGCCCGACCGGGGATGGTGTGCTCGCGGACGAACGCCGACAGGACCTCGACGACGGTGCGGTGGTCGGCGGCCGAGTCGACCGCGATCCGTTCCAGGGCGTAGATCCCGCCGAGCCGGACGTCGAGGGTCTCGGAGCCGAGTTGGCCGACCGCGGCTGTGTACCGCTCGGTCACCTGGCCTTCGCGTTCCCGCTCGTGGGTCAGGTTGGTGGCCCGCCGGCTTTCCAACAGGTTCGCGACCGCCGCCGCCAACGCGATCAGCCCGGCGCCGACGGTCAGGATCCCGGTCCGGGTCAACGCGATCGCCTGCGCTCGCCCGTCGCCGGCGGTGGTCGCCGCGTACAGGTCCGGAGCGTCGGCCCATAAGAACCCGAGCGCGACCTCGAGACCGATCCCACCGACCGCCAGCGGCGGCAGCCACCACCGCAACCGCCACCACCGTCGAACACTCCCCCGCGCCACACGCGATGTTGTACGCCCCCGCCAGTTTCGCCGGTCCTGACGCCCGAATAGCGCCCGCCGGAATTGGTTCCCGGGCGCTGGAAAACCCGGCATATACGGCGAAACGACCGGGGGTCTCCCCCCGCGTAGATGGGCGTTGTTGGTCCCCGGATATCAGCTGGGCTAGGGGGCGACCTGGTCGATGTGGGCCTCGAAGAAAATCGCATGCCGCAACTGGCCTTGATCGCGGTCTGGCCTGCGCGGATACACCTGCTGGACTTCGTCTTGATCTACCGAACAGGTACGGCTACGTGACCAGCACAGATAGCTACCGGTGTGTCTATTTCCCCTGGTCAAACGGCATGCGGCTTGCGGTCACGCAAACGGCGGGTCGGTGGACCTTGAGGACGGTCGATGCGGGGCCGACCGCACCGACCGTCCTATGTTGCGGTCTGAACGCAAGAGTGCCCCGGGCCGCGTCTGGAAATCCCTGGCAGGAGTGACGCGGACCGGGGCTCGGACCTCCAGGAAGGCCGCGCCGTGAAGCTACCCCGTCATGCCCAATCCGTCCTCGTCTGGCTGGCGAGGAACGTCGTCCTCGGCCTGGTGCTCGCCGTGTCCGGCGGCCTGATCTCGGCCTGGATCGTGACGGTCCTGAGCTGACCTCGGTGTCCCCCCGGGCGGGGGCCGCTCGCGGTCGAAACGGCTCTGAGGGACGCCGAGCGGGTTATCCGCGGGGCCGGCCCCGGCGGCGGTGCATCCGGTCGAGGGCGGCGGCCAGGGCGAGGGCGGCCGCGTCCCGGGTCGGGCGTTCCCCGCCGGGTACGGCGAGGGCGCCCGGGCCGGGGAAGTGGGGTTGCCAGCCCCCGACGCCGCCGCGCAGGGTCCGGCGGGGGGCCAGGGTGCCCAGCACGACGCCGTCGAGGGTCACCGTCCAGCCGGTGGGGTCCCGCCCGGAGCGGGCCAGGGCGGGAACCTGGCCGGTGGGGGCGGCCGTGACCGCGCGGATGGCGGCGGCCGTCTCCGGGCCGACGGTGCGCCGCAGCCCGTCGGGGCCGGTCACCGTCATCCGCGCCGGCCGGCGCGCCGGGGGGGTCCGGGGCGGGGCGGCCGCCGCCACCGGAGCGGGCGCAGGGGTCGCGACGGGAGCGGGGGGGCCGTCCTCCCGGTGCCGGGAGCCGGCGGCGGGTTCGGCGGCCGCGTCACCGCGGGCCGTCCCGGCGGTCGTCACGTGACGACCGGAAGGGGCGGGTTCGGCGGCGGGGTGCCCGGCGCGGGCCAGCAGGCCGGCGGTGTCGTCGCGGACCGTGGCGAGGTCGCCGGGGTCGGCCGGGTGGCCGGCGTCCAGGGCGGCCGCGACCCGGCGCACGGCGGTCAGGAGCCCGGCCACGCTGGCCGGGTCGGGGGCGGGGTCGGTCCGGGTCCGGTAGGCCCGTTGCTGGCAGGCCCGGGAGCAGTACGCCCGGGCCCGGCCGCCCCCCGTCGGCGGGGGCGGCAACGGCTGGCCGCAGGCGCAGCGGCCCGCCTCCACGGTCATCACGTGACGATCGGTCATGCCGGCACCGTACCGCGCCCGCCCACGGTCGTCACGTGACGACCGCGACGACGCAAGGAACCTTGACAAGGGTTGGTGGGGTGACGACAGTAGGTCGTGACGCAAGGAACCTTGACAGATCGGAGGTGGGGCGGATGGGCTGGATCGTCGAAGGTGAGGGCCTGTACGAGGCCCACGAGGGGTACGCCGCGTTCGTCACCGCCGACGGGCAGACCAGCGGCACGTCGAGCACCGTCGGCGTGACCACGCAGATGGGCCGCACCTCGGCGCAGGACACGGTCGTGCCGTGGTGGCAGGTCGTGGGCTGGCAGACCATGTGCGTCTGCGGATGGGTCGGGAAGCGGTGGGAGCGTTCGTCGACCAGGTCTGTCCAGCACGAGGGCGCGCTCGACGCCGATGACGCTCGCGGCTACCACGCCGAGGATGCCGAGATTCTGGTCCCCATCGCCGACAGCGGCACCACGGTCGCCGCCGCCGCCTACACGGACTGGAAGACCCACGTGGATCCGCTGGCGGCCGCCGCGCCTCCGGAGCGTCTGGCCGGTGAGCTGACCGCCGTGCTCGACGACGTGGCCACCCTCGCCGACGACCGGCCGCTCGCCGCGCTGGTCCTGCTGCGTCAGGCGGCCGGCCGGGTCGACGCCTTGACCCATGCGGCCGCGAGGGCCGCCCGGGCCAACGGCGCGACCTGGGAGCAGATCGGCCAGACGTTGGGCGTCAGCCGGCAGGCCGCCGCCGAACGGTTCAGCCGCACCACGGAAAGGACGTTCCAGTGACGGAGACGACGACGACAATCACGCCGGCTGTGCCAGTGGTGGACCGGCCAGCGCTGCGAGCCGGCCTGCTGGCGGCCGTGACACTTCTGCTGGACGCGGCCCGGGCGGTCGATGCCGACAGCTACGCCGGCGACGAGGAGGGCCTGGCCGATGACGCGGTCCGGTGGCTGGAGCAGGTCGACGACGCCCTGGTCCCGGTCCGGACGAGCGTGGAGATCCTCGCCGCGCAGGACCGGTACGCCGAAGCCAGGCGGCTCGACGCGACCGACGCGGCGGGCGCGTGATGGGCATCCCGATGAACGCCGACGCATTCCGCGCGACCCCGGCCGGCCGTGAGATCGCCGACGCCGCCCGCCGGGCCTACCTCGAAAGGAGCACCGCGATGGGCTCCGTGCACGATCACCTGCGCGACGTCCACCTTTACGACGGCCAGGACTTCGCCGCCGCCGCCCAGGTGGGGTCCGAGATCGAGGCGCACGCCGACGATCACGAGGCCTACCGGACCCTGCGGGGCGACGTGCGCGGTAGCCGCTCCGGTGAGGAGTGGGCCGCCAAGGTCCGCCGGATCGAGGACAACCACACCGCGCGGGGCGGCTCCGCCGGCGCCCACCAGGAGGAGACCTCCCATGGCGACCGATGACCTCGCCGCCCTGATCGCCCAACAACGCGCCGAACTCGCGGAACAGCAGGCCGACCGGCAGACCCAGATCGAAGCCAACGAGCGCCACCAACGCCGCGGTGACCTGTCGCCCGGGGAGACTGCCGAGCTGGAGCAGTCCAGCGCCGAGCTGCGCGGCGAGATCCGCGCGATCCAACGGGCCCGACGGCGGTAGGCCGGCGGTAGCGGTAGCGACCTCCATCCCCCGACCGGGGGCGGTGGGCGCCGTCGCGCGTGTCCGACCCCGGCCGACCGTTGCCCGCTACCGGGCCCGGCCGCCGCAGGCGCGCGGTTACTGTGCCCGGTTGTGACTGATCCGCCGCCGTGGGAGGCGCTGTTACCCGGAGTGTGGCCGGACGTTCCCGGCGGCGGCGGCGACCCGGTGGTCGCGGTCGAAACGGCGCTGGCCGATGCCGAGCGGGCGCTGCGGTCAGGCGCATGGGTCCCGGACGACGCCGACCGGGACGCGGCGGGACGGATCGGGTGGTGGATGCGCACCGCTGAGGACCCGACCCGGTACGCCGACGTCCTGGGCCAGGTGATGGTGGACGCCCTGCCGAGCCTGGTGACCCACCGGGACCGGCCGTACTACCTGTGGGCGGCGGCCGAAACGGTCCGCCGGCTCGCCACCACGGATGTCACCGCCGACGTCGCCGCGTGGTGGTGGGGCATGCTCGGCGAACTCCTGCACGCGGTGGTGTCCGGGGACCTGGACTGAAGGAGACGCGCCCCGTCGCCCGGGTACCCGTGGGAGCGCGCTCCCAGGGTCATCGCGGATGTCATCACCGGTGTCATCGCGGCCGGTCAGGCGCTCCCCTCCAGACGGGGTCGCGTCAGTCATCCCAGCCGTATCCGCCCACCCGGAAGGCGCCCCCGGCGCGCTCCTGGCGCTCGATTTCCCGCCGAACCATGTCCGCGTCGTCGCTGGACAGGCCAGACATGGGCAGAGTCGCTACGTCGTCGGCGTCAGTGCCGCTGTCCTCGTGTCGCGTCATGGGGGACGACGATGCCACGCCGGCAAAGTGGATCACTCACGCTTGACTCACGTTCCGCCCCCCTGACTGGTACCGAGTCCGGCGGCGGCCCCATAGACGGCCCCCGGGTCATCACGGGCCCGGTCGGACGCTCCCAGCGGACCTCCCCCGCGCAGGCCAGCCGGGGTGGGAGCGGCCACGTCCGCCGGTGGGGCGTCACCGCACACCTGAGGACGGCCGTTGCAGCGAGATATGAAGAAGTCGGACTTCTCGGCCGGCCGGTTGTCGCTACGCCACAACAGATCCGGGCGAACGGGGCCCCGATCCCCGGGCCGGCGGGGCACGATCTGTCGGCCGCCGCCGGACCTCCCCCGGGCCGGCGGCGGCCCTGAGCGCCCCGCAGAGCGCCGATCTCCCGTCCCGCGACCATTTGGCTTACCGGGGCCGTCCTGGGGGCGCTCAGACCGTCCCGCCGTGGTCCCGCGATCATGAAGGGACATATGGAGGTGTCGCGTACCGCGACACCTCCCAGGCCCCCAGGCCCCCAGGCCCCCAGGGCGCGCCACCGGCGGTCGGCGAGGACCTGGCCCACGACGACAACGGACCCGGCAGGCAGCTCCCAGCCCGGGCCGGTTGGCCAGGGCGCTGCGCTCCCCCGACAGCCCGCGCCACCGGCGCCGTGGCGCGAGCCCGGCCGGGCCTCCGATGTCAATGCCGACGAGGACCAGCACCCACCCCCTCTCATCAGCGTGGTCCGGGGGTCAGGGAGAGACATGTCGGCGCTCGCCGGGTGGGTTGCCCAGGGGGTGTGACCTGCGCGCCTGCGGTCCGAGGCGATCGGGCTCACGACACCGGTCACGACACCGGTCACGACAGTGACGGCAAGCCCTTGCGTGGGCCGCGGTCGCCGCGTCATGCTCCCCACATGGCATCCGAACACACGTTCGACGAAGCGGATGACCTGAGTGATCCCCGGGCGGCGGCCGCCGCGTACGCCCGGGCCGTCCAGGGCCTGTTCGGGGCGAGAACCAACGAGCCGCCCTGGGCGCCTGGTTTCCAGCGCGCGTGGGATGCCCTGGCCGCCGTCCACTCCCTCGTCTACCGGTCCGGAGCCCTCGACCGGCCGCGATGACACCGGCGATTACTCGGCGATGACCGCGAATCGGACAAACCTGCCGTCCGTCCAAAAGGCGGGCCGCCGCGCCACGGAGGACCCCGGCACGCGTCGCCGGCGCGTCGACCACCACCTTCGACCAGGCCCTGGGATGTTTCGCGGGAGCACCCCACCGGCCCGTGGGAGTCGACTCCCACGGGCCGGTGGAATGCGGGAGTTTCTGGAGTCCCCTACGCGCGAGCGCGCGATGTCTCGATCCGTGGGAATCGGCCTGCCGGACCAGCAGGGAGATGCCCGGGTGTCACGATCGAACGCGTGCCCAGGGGTGATCACGACCGGTGTCCCGAGCGGCCGCCGCTCGTCGCCCGGTCCCGGGTCGTCGACGACCACATGTTCGCGGTCGCCCGGGGCCGGTCGGCGACGTTTCGGCTGCAGCTGTTCACTGCGCCCGGGCTGCGGCCAGTGGCGATCGCCACGCAGACCGACAACGAGGGGATGTCCCTCGTCAACGCGGGCCGAGCGGTATGCGGCAGCGGTCTGGGAGCGTCACTTCCCCGACGACGTCGAGCCGCCCATCTGGATCCAACGCCAGCTGTTCGCCGACGCCGACAACCATCCCGCCGTGTTCCAGCTCGTCAGCTTCACGGTCACCGGCCCGTACACGTTGCGCGGGCCGCGCTGGCGGACCCTGCCGGCCGGCGAACTTGCCCAGCTCGCCGGCGCTGAGGTCGATCCCGGCCGCGGTAGCGGCTACGTGCCGCGAACGGAGGAACCCGACCCGAAGCTGCGGTACGACGTCATGCTGGTCGTCCGACTCCCCCGCCCCGAGCCCTTCCGTGCCCCCGAGTGCATGCCGAACGGGACACCGTGGTGGCGTCGATGGGCCCGGCAAATCGTTCCCCGCCACTCCGGCCGGGAGTGCTGCTGGTACCACGGCGGCGACTGGCACCAGGTCTCTGCCGCCGCAATCCGGCTCGTTGACGACGCCCACCGCGCCGGCCTTGCTGACGAAGACATCGCCGCCTCCACCGACGTTCTTGCCGCCCTCGACAACATGCCGCGCTGGCAGCGGGACGCGCTCGAAAGCCTGCTCTCCCCCGCCGTCGGGATCGCGCCCGACGGCTACGGGCAATACATCAATGGCCAGCACCGCGCCCAGGCGCTCCTCGACACCGGCGTCCGCCGCACTGTCGTGGTCCGGTGGGACTGATTCCGACGAAATCACGTCCGCCAGGCATCCGCCGAGCAGCTCGGACGATCAGTAGGTCACATGGGATGCGTGACCCGTGGGGCCTGCATAGGCCACGATCCAGGGCATGACACTCACCATCGCCGTCGCCGGCCGCAAGGGCGGCGTCGGCAAAACCACCACCGCTGTCCATCTCGCGGCCGTGCTCGCCCGCCAAGGGCGAACGCTCCTCGTCGACGCGGACCCCCAAGGGAGTGCCCTGGGCTGGTCGGAACGCGCTGAAGACACCTCCCCGGGGGGGCTTGGCTGTACGACCATTGGTCTGCCGGTCAGGGACGTCTACAAGCGGCTCCGTGATCTCGGCGCGGACTACGAGTACGTCATCGTCGATACCCCGCCCGGCGCTGGCGATGTTGCTATCACCCGCGGCGCGCTCGTGGCGGCTGACGTCGTCGTCGTTCCCCTGGCGCCGACCCTCATCGACTCCGACACCCTCGCCTCGACGATCGAGCTGCTCGCCGAGACGGAGCCCGCCGACCGTGAGCGCCCGTTCGGCGTACTTCTGACCAAAGTGCGCGCCGGGACGAAATCAGGATCGGGGATCCGCGCCGCGTTGGCCGGGATGGAGGTCCCGGTGTTGGACCGGGAGGTACCGCTCCGAGAGTCGCTGGCGCTCGGGTTCGGCCACCCCGTTGGTGACGAGTACGACGTCGTCGTCGTCGAGGTTCTTGGACTGGTCGGGGCACCCGCATGACCCCGCCGACCCGGCGCAGCGCCCGTGACCTCGCTGGGGAGTTCGGCGCGACGGTGCGCCGAACTCCCCAGCAGGTGACACAGCCCTCGAAGGCCGCACAGCCTGTAAAGGCCGCACAGCCGACGGAGGTCGCACAGGATGTGTCACCTCCGCAGGTTGAACAGGATGCGAAACCTGTAGCGCCCGCAAGGCCTACGAAACCCGCACGGGATGCAAAGCCTACGAGGGCGATGAAGGTTGTGGAGGATGTGCAACCTACACAGCCTGTAGAGGCTCCGCAGTCCACACAGTCTGCGGCTCCGAAGAGGCGGCGGCTCACGCTCGGCCGGCTCTATTGCGGCCTCGCAATGCCGGCACGAGTCGACGAGGCCATCATCGGCCTGGTCGCCGATCTGGGCCGCGTTGTCGACAAGACCGAACTCGTCGACGCTCTTCTTGCGGTCGGCTTCGACCACATGGACGAGGTCCGCCGTCGACTGGGACCGACGGAATAGACGGTCGGGGAAGGGGACACTGTCGTCATGGCTCTCCGCACGCTCGAGTACGGGGGGCCGACGTTGCGCCTGCCGTCGCCGGTACTCGAGCTGCGGGAAGAGCAGCTGGGTCGTCGGGGCGTCAGGCTCATCCTGAAGCGGGACGACCTGATCAGTCGGGATCTTCCCGGTAACAAGTGGCGGAAGTTGAAGTACAACCTCGCCGCGGCGGCCGCGGCCGGCCATAGGACCCTTCTGACGTTCGGCGGGGCGTACTCCAACCACATCCGGGCGACCGCCGGCGCCGGCAGCGTCTTCGGGTTCGACACCATCGGGGTGATCCGGGGGGAGGAGCACCTTCCGCTCAACCCCGTGCTGGCGGAGGCCACCGACCGCGGGATGCGCCTGGTCTACATGGACCGCACGACCTACCGGTCCAAGCACGAACCGGCCACCGTCGAAGGCCTCCGCGCGACCTACGGCGACTTCTACCTGATCCCGGAAGGCGGCAGCAACGAGCTGGCGGTCCGCGGCTGCGCCGAGCTCGCGGCCGAAATCGAGGACCAGGTGCCCGACGTGGACCTCGTCTGCTGTCCCACGGGCACCGGCGGAACCCTCGCCGGGATCGCCGGCGGCCTGGGCGCCGGCCGCCGGGCGGCCGGGTTCGCAGTGTTGAAAGGGGCCGGGTTCCTCGTCGACGACGTCGCTGATCTCCAGCGCCGCACGTTCGGTGCCACGACGGACAACTGGACGATCGAGCTGGGGTTCCACTTCGGCGGGTACGCCAAGACGTCGACCGACCTGACCGCGTTCCGGACGCAGTTCGCCGAACGCCACGATCTCGACCTCGACCTCGACCTCGACCGGGTGTACGTGGCGAAGATGATGGCCGGGATCTTCAGCATGACCGAGGCCGGGCGTATCCCAGCCGGCTCAACGGTGGTCGCGGTCATCACGGGATGATTCCGGTCGGTGTCGGAACAGACTGGACACATGATCCACGACCGCGACGCCGCCCGGCACCTCGCCGCCCAGGCGCACCACCTCTGTCGTGCGTCCGGGCGGGAACCCGGGCGCGATGCCATCCGCTGGCTCAGCCGGGGCCGGTGGGGCCGGCGCACCGGCTGGCCGGTCGTCCCCCGGCTCGACTCGCCCTGGCAGGACACCATCTCGGGCGAACGAACCGGCTGGCGCCAGCGGGCGGCGTACCTGTCCGGTTACGAGGCGTCGCCGTCGATTATCAGGTCTGCCGCCGCTGCCGGCTCGGCTGGGTGGAACAGCCCTTCACCAGGGAGAACTACCGGCAGTGCGGGCTGGCCGCCGCAGGCCTCGCCGCCCTTCGGGTCGACCATCCCGGCTTCTCTTGGCACACCCTCGGCGGTCACTTCCGCGAGTCACAACCGTTCTGGGCCGCGGTCGGCGCCGACGTTCCTGGTGGCTACAACCAGCGCAGCGTCTGCCCGCATGTCACCACAGGTTGACGCCATGCTCGAGGTAAACCTGGCCGCCCTGGGCTCGTGCATCGAGCGCTGCGGCAACCCTCCGCATGAGGCGTGGCGGCAGGTGGGTCGGCATGTCTCGCCTCGCGACGAACCGCCAGCTCGTCAGCTCCTCATGCTGGAGAGTGATCTCTGAGCTCGCGGCGGGGGAGAGGACGCCACCGTCGAAAAGGAATAGCAGCTTGTCCCCCTCGCTCTCTGCCGGGGCCCAGTCGACTGCCAGCATGCCGTTGATCGGCGGCTTAATTCCAAGCTCTTCACCAATCTCCCGGATGCAGGCATCGCGGGGAGATTCGCCGGGCTCGACGTAGCCGCCCGGTATTTCGTAACCATCCTTGTACGACGGCCGCACAAGTAGGACGCGCCCCTCTTCGTCGAAAAAGAGAGCTCCAGCTGCGACGCGCGGAGTCGCCATAGGCGGCGTAGCAGTCGGCGAGGCGTCACTCATAGCGGTAGACCACCGGGCTGCGATCCGCTCTGATCGCACGGCGAGTGACCTCCAGGATCCGGTCCTCCTGGTCGTAACAGCGCCTCCAGATGAGCAGTACGTGCTGGTCCGAGGCCAACGCGAGCCTTGTCCGTTCCTCGCTCTCCGCAGCCCGTTCGCTGACGGTGTCCTCCCACCTGAGTATGTGTCCGGCGTCTGTCATTCGGGAGTACATCCCTCCCGGGCCGGTATTCGCCTCGCGCAAGATCGGCAGCTGCCTAGTGACTGCGGGAGAGAACCACGTAATAGCGATCTGGATCGGCTGTCGCTCACCGTTTACCACCCGGCCTTGCGTCCGATTCCGCTCCACTACGACCGTGCCCACCGGTACAGCTAGCCATTGACCGACGTCCGTTGTGGCGGCGACGTCACTGATCGAAGTTTCGAGATACGGTTCCCCGCCCCCGGCCCGGACGCTGAGGGGAAAGCCGCGCCATCCGCCCTCTTGGCGTGTCACATCTGCAGAATCGCGACGCACGCCGCCGCTCCGAGCTACCGCTCCACGGCCAGGGACAAGCTCCACCACCCTTTGGTCGGCGAGCATCACTAGGGCCCGCTGGACGGTACCGACTGTCACGCCGTGCTGGACCGCAAGAGCGGGCTTCGACGGCAGCAACGCGCCCGGCCCGATCTCGCCTTCGGCGATCTGGTGGGTTATCGCGTCCGCAACCTCTCGCGCCCTGGTGGGCTGTCGAGGCAACCTGCGTCTCCCTCCAGATTTTGGGGTAGCGATGACACCCAAACCTATTCGGGTGCTAGCTCGGTCCTTCTGACCTGGGCATTGTCAATCCATCGCCGTAAGGGTATTGACCATACCCTTACGAGTCCCCTACCGTCCTCCTACGAAGGGACGGCCCCCGGCTGGCGTTGCACCGCCTGGCCGGGGGCCTTGATCCAACCTGTGTGGAGGTCGAACCCGTGGTGAATCATGCCCTTGTCCCGCCGGACCCCGCCTTTTCGCCTGCGGTAACGCCGCGTTTGGTGATCCCTCGTACGGGGCCGGTCCCGCCGCTGTTCGCGCCGGTGGTCGAGGTGGGGGACGCCGTCTACGCGGTGGGTCTGCATCCGACCGAGCAGGCGGCCCGGGACGTGGGGGAGGCCCTGCAGGCCGCGCATCCGTCGCTGGTCCTGCGGGAGGTCGTCGAGCTGGTCAAGGTCGGCCTCGTTGACGCCCTGGCAGGGGCGTACGACGAGATGGCCACCGACCCGGCCGCTCTGGGCGGTGCGGCGTGACGACCCTGACGGCATCCCGCACCACCGCTGCGCGGGACGCGGCCGCGCTGCGGGTCCGGGCGCTCGAGGACCTGTTGTCGGTGGCGGCCTGGGCGGTTCCGGACCTGCTGGCTGTCGTTGTCCGTGCGGACCGCCGCCCGTGCGTCTCGCAGGACCCGGATTTGTTCTTCCCGGTCGGTACGACCGGGCCGGATGCCGAGAAGATCGCCCGCGCCCGTCTGGCCTGCGAGGACTGCCCGGTGCGGGCGGCGTGCCTGGCGCTGGCGATGTCGGAGACCCCGGCGCCCCGTGACGCCGACGAGGACGCCCTGGTCGACCTGTACGGCGGGGACGGGATCTGGGGCGGCACCACGGCGGCGGAACGTCGCGATCTGGTCGGCACCTGGCGGGCGCTGTGCGGTTTCGCCGCCCCGACCGAGGCGGCCGCGTGATGGCCACCCTGACCCCGACCGCGCCGCCGTCTTCCACCACGCCGGTCTCGGCGTCGCCGCCCGGCGCCTCGCCGGAGCCGGACCAGGCGGCGCGGATGGCGGACGCCTGGTCGCGGTGGTGCACCGAGCACGACCTGCTCATCGAGGCGGCCGCGGCGCTGGGCGGCGCGGTGGCCGACGAACGGGCCGCCGGCGCCGCGTTCCGTGCTGCCGCCCGGACCGGTAGCCCCGCCGACGTCACCGCCGCGGCCCGCTCCTTCCGCACCGCCCGGGCGGCCCGCACCGACGCCGCAGCCCTGACCGAACGGCGCGGCCGGGCGGTCACCCTGACCACCGCCGCCGAGGACCTGGCGTTCGTGCTGCGCGCCGAGGTGGGTGCCTGATGGCCGCCTCCGCGCTCCGCGCCGCGTTCTGGGACCCGTCCGGGGAGAAGTACGGGATCCCGACGTTCCCGCTGCGGATGGCCCCGGACGGCCTGGCGACCCGCCGGCAGCTGACCTCGATGGGGCTGCGGCCGGCCGGGCAGAACGTCGCCGCCCAGCTGATGTACCGGTACGGCCGGCGGACCTGCACGGCCTGGCTGTACGAGATCGCCCTGGCTCAACCCAAGCGGAACCCCTCACCCCGCCTGCTGGCCTCGTTGGACCGGGCGATGGCGGCCCGGCGGACCTGCCCGACCTGCCATCAGCTGCGGGCCTACTGCATCCCCCTGTCGCTGGGGGAGTGCCTCGACTGCCACGACGGCACCACCGCCACCCCGGACACCTACGACCTGGCAGGGGTGGCGGCATGACGACCCCGCCGAACGCCCAGCAGAGCTGGCCGTCGGTCCGACCCGTCTCGGTCTCGCCGGTCGCCGGCCGCTGGCACGCCGCCGCCACGAGCACCGGCCTGGTCCCGACGGTCCACCGGCCACCGACCTTCGCCGCCCGGACCACCCTGCGGGACGCGATGGGGCTGCGGGACGCGATGGGGCTCACCGACGCCCAGTGGCGCGCCAACGTCGCCTTCCACGAGGCCGGCCACGCCGCGGTCGCCATCGCCGCCGGTATCCGGGTCCTGAGGGTCGAGATCACCCCGGACGGCGTCGAGCAGGCGGGTCGCACGTTCGTCGAGTCGTCGGCACCTGTGCCGTGGAGGGACTGCGCGGCGGTGGCCGCGGCCGGGGAACAGGCGGTGCTGCGGTGGCTGCGGGAGACCGGCCTGTACACCGAGACCCGGGGCTGGGTCGTGGAGATTCTTTCGGCGTCCGACCGGGCCGTCGCCGAGGCCACGACGTCCCTGTCGGTCGTCACTGACGACCCGACGTCCCCGTACGACTGGCGGCGCATGGGCGCCGCCGCCCAGCAGCGGCTGGCCGCCCTGTGGCCGGTTGTCCAGGACCTCGCCGCCACTTTGATCGCGCAGGGCGTCGTCACCTACCCGCAGGACGGTGCCCGGTGACGAACGAGCCGACTGTTGCGCAGGACTGGTCGTCGGTCCGGATCGACCGGACCCGGGCGATCGCGGAGGAGAAGCGCCGGGACGCCGACGCCGCGACCGAGCGCCGGCTGCGGGAGGCCGAGACCCGCACCCGGTTGGAGCAGGAACGTCGGGCGTCGATGCTCGTCGAGGCCCGGGAACGGGCCGCGCAGCGCCGGGACGCGACCGCTGACCGTCGTGCCGCCCGCAAGGCCCGGCATCAGGCGTGGGCGCAGCTGGCGGTCGGGCTGGTCGGCCGGGCCCAGACCGGGTCGGCGGCGGCGTGGTCGTCGGTCGTGTACGGCCTGGCGGTCGCGGTCGCCGCCGCCGGCCAGATCTCGGTCGCCGAACATCAGGGCCTGCCGTGGTTTGCCGGGCTCGGGATCGCCGGCTTCGTCGAGGGCCTGGCCCTCGCGATGGCGCTCACGGCCCGGTCGATGCGCCTGTCCGGGGAGCGGGCCCGGATCCCCCGCATTCTGACCTGGGTATCGGCGATCTTCGCGGCCAGCGTGAACCTGTACGCGCACCGCGGCGACCCGGTCGAGGCGGCGGTGTTCGCGGCCGCGTCGATCGCGGGGATCTCGCTGTGGGAGATCCGCGGCGAGGCCAAGACCCGGGAGCAGATGCGCCACGCCGGCGCGGCGATGCGGACCCAACGCGCCGAGGACGTGGTCCTGCGGGAGCTGGCCGGTGTCATCGAGACCGAGGCCCGCGAGGCCGCCGCCGCCGGCGACACCGACACCGCCCTGGCTGCCCTGGCCCACCTGGAGATGCTCCACCGCCGGGCCGCCGCCGTCCGGGCGGCCGCCGTGATGGCCGCCGACCGGCTCGCCGCCGACCCCACCGTGCTCATGCCCGGCGTCCCGCCGACGGGCGCAATGGCGCGCCCGCCGGTCCCGGACGCGCCCGTGCGGGGAGCGCTTCCGCCCGCACCCGATCCGGACGCGGGGAACGCTTCCCCCGACCACGGGACCGTCGCGGCGGGGAGCACCCGGGCGACACGTCCGGCCCGGACGCGGCCCGCGACCGGGACGCGGGCACCCGCCGCCGGCGAACGCCGCGCCCCGGCCCGGGCGGGAACCGCGCCTGATCCCGCCGTGCTGGCCGACCGGGCCGAGCAGCTGGAGCGGGCCGCCCTCGCGGACACCGGCCGGGGCCTGTCCTACCGCGCCGCGCAGACCGCGCTGGGGGTCCGTTTCCCGGCCGCCCGCGACGCCCTCGACGCGGCCCGGGCCCGGATCGCGGCCACCCCGGACGCACCGGCGACCGCCCTGCACGCGGTCCCGCCGCCGGCCGCCGACCCGGCATCCCCGACCGTCGGCGGCGCCGAGCGGGACGCGGAGGTGACGGCGTGATCGCGACGACCGGCCGGCGCCGTGCGACGGCCCGGCGGGTGGCGGTGGCGACCAGGAGGCCGGTGGACGGGAGGCCGATGACGACGGACCGGGCGACGCGGACCCCGCGCCAGCGGGCGCGGGTGACCCGGCGGGTCAGTAACCGGCGCGCCGAGTACGCGCTGCGGCTCGCGGAAGCCACGACGCCGGTCCGGCGGATCTGGACGGCCGTGAACTACCTGGCCGGCGCGATGTCGGATCTGTCGGCCGAACGGGCCGACCAGGTCGCCATCGACGTCGTCCACACCTTGGAGGCGATCGCCGGCCGGATCGAGCAGGAGGGGGTGCGACGCAAGCCATGAGCTGGATACCCGAGGTCCCAGCGGTCACCGAGAGTGAAACCGCACTCGAAACCGCACCCCGCACTGCGGTTTCGGCGGAGCCACCCGCGGGGGGCCCTACGCGCACGCGCCTGCGCGCGAGGCCCCGGCGGGGTCCGAGTGCGGGGTGGCCGGTGCTGCGTGCGGTGGCGGTCGGTGACCGCGACGGGGTGTGGTCCCAGCCCCCGACGCCGGTCAGCTCGGTCGTCCGCTACGCCGACGAGGGGGAGTGGACCACCCCCGACGGCGACCTGCGCGGCCTGGCCCGCCTCTACGCCGCCCTGGTCGGGGTCTCGGCGTCGGCCGCCCTGTACCTGGCCGCCTGGGTGATCCAACGCCCGATCCGGGGCCGGGGGGCTGGCCGGCCCCGACTGGGGGCGACCCCACCACCGGCGCTCGCCGACCTGCTCATCGACGCGATCCGCGGCTCCTGGTGCCCGCCAGCGGCCACCGTCCGGCTGGCCGCCGGCCGGGCCTACGCCGTCCTGGTCGTGCTGCCCGTCTCCGCCGCCCTCTACCTGGCCGCCGCGGTCGTGCAACGCCCCGGCCGGCTGATCGCTCTTGTCCTGCTCCTGCTGGTCATCCGGTTCTTCTGAAAGGAGACAGCCCGATGCTGTCCACCACCGCCCCCGCCCCGTCCACCCCCACCCCCACCGTCGCCGATCCCGGCCACCTGTTGGCCGCCGCCACCACCCGCACGACCGACCTGTCGATCTCCGGCGGGGTGACCGGCGGCGCGATCACGATCCTGGCCCTGATCGGGTTCGGCTGGCTGGTCTTCCACATGGTCAAGAAGGACAAGCTCAAGATCAGCCACCTGATCGCGATCGTCCTGACCGTGATCATCGCCCAGCTCACCCCGATGGGGCAGCTGGGCTTCCACGCCGCGATGAACGCCCTGAACGGCCTGGGCAACGTCGGCGCCGGCGCGTAGGCCGGCGACGACATGGATGTCCTGATCGTCCTGTACTTCACCTACGCGATCATCCGCGTCTGGCAGGAAGCGAAGGTCAAGTCCGCGGCGCTGGCCCGCGGGGAGAAGGTCGACTTCTCCAACGGCAAGAGCTACTTGGGCTGGTCGATCGGCGCCGCGTTCGCCGTCCTGCTCCAGGCGCTCATCGAGGGCGCCCGGACCGGCTGGTCGTTCGGTGGGGAGAAGCGCCGGGAGATCAACGCCCGCCGCGCCGCCCGGGACCGCCCGGGCCCGACCGCCGGCGGCCCCGGCCCCGGCTGGCGGCCGTCCTCCCGGCCCGGGCGGGGGCGGCCGAAGGCGTCGGCCCCCGACAACCCGCGCGCCGTCGACCCCGACGACGACCCGGTCGATGCCGACGAGGACGGTCCGACGACGCCGTGCACCCGATGCGGCGCGGTCCTGTTCGGGGACGGGTCACCGCCGTGCCGCCTCGACCCCGAACACCCGGCCTGGGGCTACGCCTGCAACGTTCACTTCGACGACAACTTCGAGGACGACAACTTCGAGGACGACGACATCGAGGACGCCGAAGTCGTCGACGACGACGAGGCCGACCCGACGGAGAACTGCCTGCGGTGCGGCGCGGCCCTGTTCGAGGACGGATCACCGTCGTGCCGTCACGACCCCGACGCCGCGGCCTTCGGCTACGCCTGCAACGTCCACTTCGACAGCCACTGCGCGGCCTGTGGTCGTCCGGCCCATGGGCGACCGGGACATGACGACGACCCGCTCGTACTCGACGAGGAGGGCACGTGGATCCACCGGTCCCACCTTTCCGACCCGACCTCGCCCACGTCGGCGGACCTGGGCGGGGAGCCGTGGGCGACCGTCACCCCCGCACCGATCCGGGAGACCGACGGCAGTGACGGGCGCTGCCCGGTCTGCCAGGACTACGCCCCGACGGGGTGGGAGTGCCCGTACTGCGTCCTCGATGAGGACGACGACGTGCCGGGCCCGATGCCGGAGGACAAACGCCGGGCGCTGATCGAGGAGATGCGCGCGGAGCGGCCCGACGAACTGCTCGACATCCTGCGCGCGCCCGACGGCGACCCGCGCCGGGGGCCCTCGTTTCCCGGCGAGACCTACGAACCCATCCCCACCGCCGACGGTGCGCGGACCGCTCACGGCGACGTGATCGACGCCGCCGGTGGTGAGGACCTGGACCCGAAGGGCCGCACGTTCCTCGGCGAACCGTTGACCGCGGCCCAGGGCCGGTCCTGGGACCTGCGGGACTCCGGCTACACCGGCTGGATCGACCAGGACGGCTACCCGACGACCGACGAGCAGGTCAAGGCCGATTTCCCCGCGGCCGCCGACTTCGTTGACCTGTCCGCCGCCCAGCGCGCCGATGCCACCCCCGCCGACCCGCCCTTCGTGGTCGACGCCGCCGACATCGTGGCCGGCACCGGCGACGGACGGCAGATGACCTTGGTGCGCGAGAGCGCGCCCCCCACAGATTTCCGGCCCGATGGACGGGCCGGTGGAAGGAGCACCATGACCACCCTTGCCAACGGCGAGATCGTCGACATCGACGGCTGCCGGACCTATGTGACCCAGCTCGGGGAGAACGTCGAGCGGGCCGCGAACGACCAGATCGAGACCCTGCTGTCCTCGCTGGCCTCCAACAAGGTCACCGACCCGGCGATCATCGGCGCGATCAGTGAGATGCGTGAGGCGCTGACCCTCGTGCACGGCAAGTGCGCGTTCGTGATGGCCGGCCTGGAAGGCCACCGCGGCGTCGAGGAGGCCGTCAACGCCACCGAGGGCGTCGGCGACACCGAGTTCTACAAGACCCACTAGGCCCGGCCGGGCCGCTTCCGCCGGACCCGCCCCCACCCGTGTGCGGGTGCGGGTCCGCGCGGTAGCCCCCCGGCCGCCGCCCCACCTTCCCGTTTCCGCCCCGGTCCGTCCCCCCGCTTGCTGCAGGAAGGAGCCCGCGATGCCCACCACCGCCGTGTCGGACCGGGTCGAGCCGGTTGATCTGGCCGCCGTGCTGGAAGCCGCGCAGCGGTTGCGGGCGTCGCGGGACGCCCGGGAGATCGACGAGGCGATCCGTAGCGCCGGCGGCCCGGTGCGCCAACTGCGGATCGGGCGCCAACTGGTGCCGTTCGCGGTGATCGCGGTGGCGTGGGTCGCCGGCATGCTGGGGTGGCTGGCCCCCGGGCTGTGGCCGGTCCTGGCCGGCGCGGGCCTGGCGGTCCCGGCGGGGGGCTGGTTGCTCGGCGCCCGCCGCCGGATCGACCCGTCCCGGTTGTATGACGCCCGGGTCCGCCGCCGCCACCTGGCCGCCGCCGTGCTCGCCGGGCAGGCCTGGTTGTGGTGGGCGGTCCAGACCAGCCCGGTGGGCCTGCGGGCGGTTGCCCTGTGGGTCGGGGGCTACGCGATCGCCGCCCCCTACTGGCGGCGGCACCGGATCCCGGTCCCGATCGACGCCCCACCCCCGCCGGCGGTCGCCCCGATCGCCCGGGTCATCGAGACCGAACCGGACGTGGCCCGGTTGTGGACGGCCCGGGTCGCCTGCCAGGGCGGGGCCCTGCCCGGCTCCCGGCTGACCGACCATCACGACGACGGCCGGTTCGCCCGCTGGACGATCCTGCTCGCCCCGGGCCGGCAGACCACCTCGACCGCGATCGCGGTCGCCGCGATGGTCGCCTCCGCGTTGGGCCGGTCCCTGTCCGACGTGGCGATCGACCGCCACCCCTCCGGCGACCTGTCCCGCGCGGTCCTGCTCGTGTCGGCCAGCAACGACAACCCCCTCGCCCTGGCGGTCCACCACCCGGGCCCCGGCGACATCTACGACCCCAAGACCGGCTACGCCCAGATCGGGATCCACCCCGACGGGGAACCCGCCCGGTGGGCGTTCTTCGTGCCCGGTTGGGGGCTGGCCGGCGGTGGCGTCATCGGCGGGATCGGGTCAGGCAAATCGACGCTGATGACGAACCTGGCCTCGACCGCCGCCTACACCGGGATCCTGTCGGTCTGGGCCGGCGACCCCCAGGGCGGCCAGTCGATGCCCGCCGTCATCCGGCACGCCACCTGGCCGGCCACCACCCTGGAAGAGATCCTGCGTCAGCTGCGGGCGGCGGCCGCCACGATCGACATCCGCGGCGCTCTCAACGGCCTGCGTGAGCATGACCTGCACATCCCGACGGCGGCCGAGCCCGGGATCCTGCTGTTCCTCGACGAAATCCACAAGATCTTCAAAGACGCCCCGCCGAAGATCCGCGACGAAGCGGTCGCGCTCGCGACGCTGATCGCCCGGGAAGGCCGCAAAGCCGCCGTCGCGATCGTCGGCGCCGACCAGTACCCCGGCCTGGAGACCTTCGGGAACCAGGAAGCGATGCGCAGCTCGCTGTTCGCCCGCAACATCGCGGTGCTGCGGACCGCGTCGAACATCGCCAAAGGACTGGTCCCGGGCCTGGATGTGAACCCCCGGGACCTGCCGGTGAAGTTCGTCGACGGCTCCCCAACCTCGGGGCTGGGCTACCTGGTGGGGGAGCGGGCCGTGCCGTTCCGGGGGTTCTTCACCCCGAACGCCGCCGAACTGCTCGCCGCCGCCCCGAAGGTCGAACTCGACCGGGTCGCCGCGGAGTACATCGGTGAGGACTACACCGGCCGGGAAGCCCGCCGGCTGGCCAACCGGGCCGCCCAGGCCGAACGGATCGCCCGCCTCGACCCGACCGCCCTGGAACGCATCCTCGCGGCCGACCCGGCGCTCGCCGACGCCCTGACCCGCCTGCAGAACCAACCCGCCCGCCGCACCCCATGGAACCCGGGCGGCATCACCACCACCCCGGCCGGCCCGCAGCGGCGGCCCGGAGTGCCGCACGCCCACGTCACCGCCCTGGACCTCGACCCCTGGCCGTCCATCACCCCCGCCCGCCGCACCGAACCGCCCACCGGCCCGGGACGGCCGACCAGCCCGGCCCGGCTGCGGGTCGCGGCCACCCCCGACGAACCGCGGTCCCTCATGACCGCCGCCGGCCGGGCGATCCACGACCTCATCGGCGCCGGCGTCACCCGCACCGGCGACCTGGTCGCCCAGACCTCCTACGGCGAAACCCACGTCCGCAACACCCTGCGCGCCCTGGCCACCGACGGACTGATCCACAAAACCGGCCACGGCCTCTGGGCCCCCGCCGCCTGACCCCAGCCCGCCCGACCCCCGTCCGGGGGGTCGGAACCCACCCCCCGAAGGGAGCCTTCATGAGGCTCATCTCCCGCCGCCGGCCGACCGACCAACCGCCCCCGACGTCGTGGGTGGACCCGACCGTGGTCCGCCCGACCGTCCCGCCCGCGCTGGAACTGCCCGTCCCGCACCCCGGCGCGGTCGCCGCCTACGACCCGGCCACCGGGCAGATCAAGGTCGGGACCGGCGCCGACGGCCAGCCGGCCCGCTGGACCCTGTTCAGCCCCCGCGACGGCTTCCTGGGTGGCCTGGTCGCCGGGTATGCCGGGGCGGGAAAGACGGTCCTGCTCGACGGGATCGTCGCCGGCGTTGTCGGCTCCCGGATCGCCGCGGTGTGGACGGCGGACCTGACCGGCGGCCAATCGCCGGGCCGGCGCCACCGTGCCGACTGGGAAGCCCACGACCGCGCCGAGGTCCTGCGCCAGCTGCGGGCCGCCGCCGCCGCGGTCGACCTGCGCGCGGCCATGCTCGGCGTGGCCGGCCTGGCGGTCCACCACCCGACCGCCGACGAGCCCGGGATCCTGCTGGTCATCGAGGACCTCCACGTCCTGCTCAACTACAACGGTCCCGACATCAAGCAGTTGAACAACCGCCTGGAAGCGATCCACCTCGCGGAGAAGATCGTCCGACTGGGACCCAAAACCGGGGTCGCGATCCTTGCCGCCGACCAGCACCTGACCCTGGACACGTTCGGGAACTCGGTCCGGCTGCGTGACGCCCTGGCGGGCGGCAACCTCGCCCTGCTGCGCGGCGGGGAACATCACCACCTCGTGCGGCAGGTCGCCCGCGACGGCGACCATCCCGACCCGCGCACCCTGCCCAACCTGCCCGGCGCCGGCTACCTCAACGGCCACCTGTTCCGCGGCTACTACGGCGCCGACAACCTGCGCGACGCCACCCCCCGCGCCGTCCTCGACCCCGTCCTGACCGGGCACCTCGGCGACGACTACGCCGACCGGCACACCCGCGCGGCCGCCCGCCGCGCCGCCCTGCTCGAGAAGATCCGCCAGCTGCGCGTCGCCGCCGGCGTCGACCACCCCCCGGCGGTGGACTGATGGGCCGCGCCGAGCCCGGCCGCCGGCCGTTGTCGCCCGGGGCGTGGCCGACCGTGCCCACCACCCGGTCGACCCCGGCCGACAGTCGGCCCGACCTCGCCCAGCAGGTTGTTCGGCTGGTTACCGCGCTGGGTGAATCCGATCAACCGGACTGGGCCCACCGGTGCCTGCAGGCGGTCCGGGACTACCTGTCCGGTGGCGTCGACCAGCTGGCCCACCAGACCGGGATGCCGTTCGCCCAGATCCTCGACTGGGCCTCGCAGGCGGCCCGTGAGGACTGGGCCGCGTGGCCAGCCCATGGTGCTGACGAGGCTTTCGAGCTTTTGGGCCGGATCCCGCAGATCCGCATCGACCTGGCCGACCGCCAGGCCGAAGCGCACCACGCCGGCCGGTCGTTCCCCGACCCCACCTGGCGGGCCTGATGCCCACTGACGAGACACCGACCGAGCGGTTGACCGAGCTGGCCGCCCTGGACGCGGCACCCTCCCGCGACGCGGCGGCCCGGATGCTCGCCGCCTACAGCCGTAGCGACCTGGCCGCGCTCGCCGAAGCCTGGGGGATCGCCTACCTGGCCCGGGACTCGAAAGCCGAGCTGCGGCGCCGGATCGTCGAGCGCACCCCTGGCCAGCGCCTGACCCAGGAGGCCTACCGCGCGGCCTACGCCGACCCGGCGCCCAACGCCTGGCCGACCGTCCGCCGGCGACGCATCGACTGAACAAACGAGGACTCCACGAAGTCCCCGGCGCGGCGTCACTCCGCCAAGAACGCCGCCGCGCCGGGGCCCACACACCCGCCGAACCACCCCGAAGGGCACCCCGGAAGGAACTCCCATCATGACCCGACCCCCCACCGTTCTCCCACCGTCCCGACCCGGCCGCCCACGCGGGCTGGCCTGGCTGCGGGAGACCGCGCTGACGGCCGCGGCCGCCGCGACGCTGGTTGCCCTGGCCGCCGACGAAGCTCTCCACGTCCTGACCGTCCGCTGGGCCCGCCGCGAGGCCGGCGCCGGCCGGGAGATCCGGTGACCCGGCCGGCCGCGGCCCGGCTGTCGGGTGGCCCGGTCAACTCCACCTGCGCGCTGTGCGGCGAGGCGACGGTCGGCGCGTTGTGCTCAGCCTGCGTCCGCCCTCCCAGCGCGACGTCGTCGTCGGTCCTGACCTCGCTGACGGTCGCGGTCACCCTGACCGTCGCGGCCGTGGCGTTGCCGCTGGCCGCCCGCGCCCCCCGGCGGGGCCGGCCGGAACGCTCCACGCTGAGCCTGGCCGACTGGCGGGCCATCGCCCCGACCCTTGTCCGCGTCGAGGAGCCGGCGCCGGTGTCGCGGTACCCGGCCGAAGGCCGGCCCCGGCCGGCCGGGGGGCTGACCGCGCAGTGCGAAGGCTGCCGCAACCCGTGCCGGCCCAACTCCAACCCGGCCAGCCCCGACCTGTGCGGGGACTGCGCCACCGGCGGTGCCCGGTGACCGGGCTGCCTGCCGGCGGAGCCTGCGCCGACCCGGCCGTCGCCGCCCGGTTCGACGACCCGGGCGACCCCGAACCCGCCCTGGCCGCCTGCGCCGGCTGCCCGGTCCTGGCCGACTGCCGCACCTGGGTTCTGAGCGGCGTCGACCTCGGGGACCTGATCGCCGGCGGGATGACCGCCGCCGACCGGGCCACCGCCGTGGTCGCCGCGCCGCCGGTGGTGGAGTGGCGGACCCTGCGCCAGCAGGTCGCCGACGCCGCCACCCCGGCCGCCGGCCGGCGTCTGCTCGGCGCGGAAGTCATCCGCCTGCGCGACGAGGTCGGCCTGACCGCCCCCGCCATCGCCGATCGGCTCGGTCTCGCCGGCGGCCCCGACGAGGCCCGCCGTCTGAACAACACCACCCGCATGACCGGTTACCGCGCCCGTACCCGGCAGGCCGCCGCATGACCGGCGACCGGCACGACCGGTGGGCGCAGCTGTGGACCCAGCTGCGCTACGAGCAGGCCACCGGCACCCCGGAACACCGCCCCACCCGCCAGCTGCCCGCCGCCGCGGACCCGGCCCCGATCGGCTACGCCGGGCCGGACGCCATCGCCGCCCTGGTCGCCGCCGTCACCCTCACCGCCGTCCCACCCGTGGTCGACGCCCCCACGTCGGCGGAAAGGCCCGCCGCATGACCACCCCAACCCCCCACCTGGAGCCCGCCGTGACCCCGCCCGTCACCGCCGCCAGCCGGCACTTCACCGCCAGCGCGGTCGTCATCGACCCGGCCCGCCGCCTGGTCCTGCTCATCGACCACAAGCTCACCGGCCGGCGGCAGTTCCCCGGTGGCCACGTTGTCCGCCTGGGAGTTCGTCGCGTTCGACCCGCAGTGGGGCCGACCCGACCTGCTCTGGGACACCCTGGCCGGCGCCCTCACCACCGGGACGGCGTCATGACCGCCCCGACCCGGCCCACCATGGCCGTCCCCACGACCCTGACCGGCCTGCTTACCGCCACCCTGGGTGTGCTGGCCCGCCAGGGCCTGGGCCAGGGCGACTATGCCGACCCCGACACCGGCTGCGTTTGCCCGATCGGCGCGGTCCGCCTGGCTGCCGGTGGCGAGCAGGACGGCCCCCACATCGACCCGCCTGCCGACCCAGCGGCCGCCGCTCTGGTCGACGATGCGATCGTCCTGCTCGCCCACTACCTGCCCGCCGACCAGGAGCTGTTCGCCCCGGCCGACGCCCCCGACCGGGTCGCCGTCTGGGCCGACCAGCCCGACCGCCGACTCGACGACGTCCTGGCCCTGCTCGACACGACCCTGACCGACGTCAACGCTGGGGCCGCCGCCCAGGCCGGCCCCGGTTGGACCGGCCGCCCCACCTTCCCCGGCCTCCCACCGGCGGCGGCCCTTACGTTGACCGTCCTGCGGGAACACGACGGCGGGCATGTCATCGACCTGAACGGCCGTGAGGTGCCGCTGTGGGTGTTGGTGGCCGGCAGCGAACCGGTCACCGTCCTGATCGGCGCCCACCAGATCGGCGACCCGCTCGCCCGCCAGCTCGCCGCCGCCTACCTGGAGCACCTCGACGGGCACACCAACCCGGCGGGCGAGCTCGCCGAGGACCTCGACGGGTGCGACGTCTACGCGGCGTGGGGACGGTGGCGCGGCCAGACCGACGAAGAGAAGGCGAACGCCGACCTCCACCCGGACGACTGGGATCCCGACGGCGCGATGTGGGAACCGACCGGCCCGGCCGTGGACGGCGCCCTCCCGGTGACGGTGGTGGACGTCCGTGGCTGAGCCCACCATCCGCGACCAGGCCCCGGCCACGGCGACCCGGCCGGAGATCGTCTGCTTGTGCGGGTCGACCCGGTACATCACCGCGATCACCCGGGTCGCCGCCGACCTGACCCTGGCCGGGGTCATCGTCGTGCGGCCCGAAGTCGTCTCCCACGCCGTCTCCCACGCCGTCGCCGACGGCGCCGCCTCGCACGTGGCCGCCGAGGTCAAGGCCGCGCTCGACCTCCCGACCGGCACGGCGGCCCGGCCATGACCACCCCCACCACAGCGGAGCCCGCCGAGGTCGACGCCGGCCACGGCCAAGTGACGACGGCGATCCCGGTCGTCGTCGAGGTCACGACCTGCCACCTGGTCTGGATCCGCCGCCAGGACCGCCCCGCCGACCTGCCCGCCGGCGCCCCGGACGTGGCGGCCGCCGCGGCCCGGGCCGCCGAACAGATCACCCACACCGACGGCCGGCTCTGGCTCGGTAGCCCGTTCGACGACTGGCACGAAGCCCACCCCGCCGACCCGGCCGAAATCGCCGCCTACGCCGACACCACCGGGGCCGACCGGTGACCGCCCCGGCCGGGACGGTCGGCACCGTCTACCTGATCCATTTCGACCGGCCCTACGGCCACGCCCGCCACTACCTGGGCTGGGCCACCAATCTCGATGCCCGGCTGACCGAGCACGCCGCCGGCCGCGGCGCTCGCCTGCTCGCGGTCGTGCGCGACGCCGGGATCGGCTGGCAGCTGGCCCGGACCTGGCCCGGCACCCGGACCCGCGAACGGCAACTGAAAACCCAAGGCGGCGCCGCCCGGCGCTGCCCGCTGTGCGGGGTCCACCCCCGCGTCCCGTCCCCGTCCCGGCCCGCACCGGAGGTGCCGTCATGCCCGTGACCCCGACCACCGTCGACCAGGTGCCGTTCGGCGCCGTCGTCGCCCACCTCCGCCGGCAGCTCACCATCGAAGGACTGTCCCCCCGGCAGGTTGCCGCCGCGACGGGGCTACCCGCCGCCCAGATCGCCGCGCTCGCCGGCACCCCGACCCCGACCCCGACCGCCGGCGGCGGTGCAGGCTCGGCGGCCGGCGGCGGGCCGACCGTCCGGCTGGCCGCCGGTGGCCTGCACATCGACCGGACCTACCAGCGCGACCTCGACCCGCGCTGGATCCGCCGCCGGGTCGCCCGCTTCACCCCGGCCCTGCTCGGCACGCTCGAGGTCTCCGACCGCGGCCCGGGCGCCCCGGCCGGGACCCGGTGGGCGGTCATCGACGGCCAGCACCGCCAGGCCCTCACCCTGGCCGTAGCCGGCCCGGACCACTGGCTGGACTGCCGGATCCACACCGGCCTGGCCGTCGCCGACGAGGCGGCGCTCTACCGGCTCATCGACGCGAACCGCCGCTCGCTCACCCGCTGGGACCGGTGGAAAGCCCGCCGGGCCGAAGGCGACCCCACCGTGCTGGAGATCGAGCAGGTCATCGCCGACGCCCGGTTGCGGCTCGCGCCCACCCGCACCGGCGGGACCGTGACCAGCGCCCGCGCCGCCGAACAACTCCACACCCTCGGCGGCCCGGACCTGCTCGCCGCCGCCCTCGACGTCGTCGTGGGCGCCTGGGCATACCGGGAGCCGGTCGACCACGACGTCCTGGTCGGGGTCGGCCTGGTCCGTCACCACTACCGGGCGGCCGACCTGGCCGACCGGCGGATCTCTACCGGCCTGGCCGACACCACCCCCGACCAGCTGCGGGCCCGGGCCCGGGCGCTGCGCGAGGTCCACCGCACCAACCAGCCGCGTCTGGTCGCCGGCGTCGTCGTCGAGCTGGTCAACAACACCCGCGGCCACCGGTGGCCGGCCCTGGCCCCGTTCCACGTCCACACCCTGACGCCGCTGGCGGCCGCCGCATGAGCGGCCGCTGCGAACTGTGGATCGTCGGCACCGACGCCGACCTCGACGCGGTCGTGACCGCCGTCGGCGGGGTCGCCCACATCACCCACGCCGCCGCCCGGGTCCCGCTCGGCGGCGCCGACCGGGGCCGGTCCCGGCTCTACCTGCGCCTCGGCGCATTCACCCGCACCGGCGGCCCGGCCGCCGTTCCGTCCCGGAAGGCGTCATGACCACCACCACGGCGACGTTCGCCGCTCTGCTCGCCACCCTGTACGCGGCGCACACCCTGGCCGATCACGTCCTGGGCCAGACCGACACCCAGGCCCAAGCAAAAGCCAACCCCGGAACCGCCGGCTGGTACGCCCTGGGCCGCCACCTCGCCGGCTACCACCTGGTCGTCGTGGCCATGGTCACGACCACCTGGGCGGTCCTGGATCTGCCACTGTCCGCCACCGGCGCCGCCGCCGGGCTGGCCGTCTCGGTCGTCACCCACGCGCTGTGGGACCGGCGCTGGCCCGTCGCCTGGGTCCTGACCCGCACCGGCGGCCGGGCGTTCGCCGACCTCGCCCTGGTCAACGAGTACAGCGACGTCCGCTGGCGCCCCGGGATGTACACCGCCGACCTTCTCTGCACTACCGGCCTCCCCTATCCTTCGGCAGCGGCCCTAGCGGTAGTCGGCAGGGAGCTTGGTGATCGGCACGATAAGGATTACGCCGAGTTGTTCGGGTCCGAGCCCGAGTGGGTCGGGCCCGCCGGGACTGAAGTAGCTAAATATGCCAACTACGCGGCCGCTGCGAAGGTCGATCACAGGCGCTCCCGAGAACCCACGCTGTGGGTCCGGCCCGGTCAGAGCAGTCAGGTTTTCCTCGGCTGGGGCTTGCACCAGATAGTCCCGGGCGATACGGAGCGCAACTCCATCAGGGCCGCGGGGGCTCGTCCAGCCTACGAGCCTGACCTGGTCTCCCGGGTCGGGGAAGTCACGGCCAACTCGCGCAAACCACGGCCAGGTGGCGCTGCTCGACAGAACCGCGAGGTCAGTGTCCTCGTCCTCATAGATGACCTGAGCCTGCACGCGTCCTCCCGCGATCACCAGGTTGATTTCGGTGGTGTCTGCAATGAGGTGCCGCGCTGTGATCCACCGTCTGGATCCGATCTGGAAGGCGGTACCGGTGCGAGAGTGGCTGTCGTCGGCGCGGGCAACGACTCTGAGGGCGGCGTTTGCCGCGGACTTGATCCGCAATGGAACAGCCAGCTGACTCCAAAGAACCTGGTAGCCGCTAAAAACAGCGACTACGGCCGCGGCAATCGACACCGAGGCGGTCAGACTGGCGATCGCCGCGCAAGCAGAAATGACACTTGCCAACACAAGAATAATCGCAGGCGAGTTCGCCCTGGATTCGCGTCCCAGCTGCCTGAGCTGTTCCCCCGTCAACAACCTGCTCCTCGATCCCGGCTCGTCGGCCAATTCCAGCTCGACTGCCATCATCTCGCGGCGATCACTCGGCCCGCCGGCGTGGTCCCTGTCCCATCGCATGTTGGGACATCGCGATGAGCACCTCGACGAAAATCGAATGGATCTCTGGCCGCGATGGCGCGGCTGTTCCGACTTGGAACCTGGCGACGGGGCCTGCCGTCCCGAGCTCTCTCATGGGCGTCCGGTGGTGACCGGCGCGGCGGAGGTCGCGACCTCCGCTGCGGTGCAGTCAACAAAACAGGCCCTGCACACCGCCTGCCTATGGGCCGCCGCCCTGAGCGCGGTGACCCTCTGACCCCCGCCGCACGCCCGTCGATGCCCGGCCCCAGCAGTCGCTGGAGCCGGGCATCGGCATGCCCACTGGCCCCCCGCGCAGGCACGATCCGTCTCCTGGGAGACCGCGTGAACACGGTCCGAAACGGGCCGCTTGGCGGCGACACGCGCCGTGGCGCGCCACGTTCGCAATATCGGTCCGGAGATCCGGTAGAACGTGCCCATGGCACCCCGCCCGGATCACGGCAGGCGCAGCGCTCGGCGATCCGTCGAGCTGCGACCGCGGGTGTCGTTGGACCTGAAGGCGCGGGTGGAAGCCGCTGCGGCCGCACGCGGAATGACCGTGAACCGGTGGATGGAGCAGCTGCTCGAGCGGGCAGCGCCGCCGGTGCTCGACCTCTCCGCCGCACCGGCGCCGGACTCCTCGGAGGAGGCGGCGGTGGCGTAGCGGGAAAAGCAACGAGGCCCGTACCCGCGGTTGGCAGCCGCTGGCCGGACCTCGTTCTCGAATCGTTGCCCGCCGTGTCACCGGTGGGACATCAACCTCCAAGAACCCTGGGGGCACCATAACCCGCGCTTTGGCGCGCGGGGAAGTAGCCACGCCCGCGCGCCTTCATGACGGCGTCACTGCTGTGGCGTCGGCCGGCCCGATCGGGCCGGGTCACCGGCCGGACGTGCCGTCCGGGTCGGCGCATCCGTTGCTGGTTGACCCCGTGGCGGTCGCGGCCTCTGGCCGCGCGGTCCGGGCCCGGCGGGAATTGTCGCCGCCAATGGCCCGGATGCTGGCCGAGGGCGACGTCGCGGGCCGCTGGACGGACCGCTCACCGATGGCCTTGGCGCTGACGTTGGCGGCGGTCAACGCCGGCTGGACCCGCACGGAGACGGTCACGGCGTTGGTCGACCCGGGCAACGTCGGCGGCGGCCACGTCCAGGCCCGCAGGCTGTCCGGCCGGCACGGCGCCGGTCTGCGGGCCCGCCCGGCGCACGACCAGGACCGCCTGGTGGGGGTCCTGTGGGAGCGGGCGGTCGTCCGGTTCCTGACCGCGCCGGCCGCCGGGGAGACCCCGGAGGTGGTGGCCGAGCTGGCCGCGGTCCGGCAGGCCGCGCACGACCGGCCGTATCTGTGGGGCGGGCAGGGCGGCCCGTCGGAGTTGCTGGTCCTGGAGGCGTTGCTCGACGTCGCGGTGGAGGCGGTGACGGCCACCCCGACCGCGTCGACCCGGCAGTTGGCCGAACGGACCCCGGTGGTGCATCAGACCGTCTCCCGTGCCCTGGCCCGGCTGGAGCGGGCCGGCTGGGTGGAGTTGGTGGAGGCGCCGGTCGGGACGCTGGCGGGCCGGTTCCGCGTGCGGATCCCGGCGGGGTTGCCGGCGGCCGCCGGCGTCGAGGCGGTGGCCGACCGGGTCGGCGAGCTGCCCGCGCCACGCTGGTCGTCGACCGGCGCGCACGACGTGTGGGTCTGGCACGGGCTGGGGCGGGTCGCCGGCCGGGTCTATGACCAGCTGACCGGCGCCGCCCCGCTGGGGTTGCGGACGTTGGCGGCCCGCACCGGGCTGCATCCCGCGACCGTGTCGCGGCACCTGCGCCGGCTGGCCGCCCACGGCCTGGCCCGTACCGGGATCCACGGGTGGACCCGCGGCGGCGCGACCCTCGATCGGGTCGCCGAGGTCCTGGAGGTGGCCGGCACCCTGGACCGCCGGGCCGCCCGGCATGCCGTCGAACGGGAGGCCTTCGGCGTCTTCCACGCCGATTTCACCGCCCGGGCCGGCTACGCCGTCCAACGGGGCCTGTACCGGCCGGACGCGCCCCATCTGCCCTATGGCACGACCCCGCCACCGGGTCGCCACGCCCCCCCACAGGCCGCCTGACCCCACGCATCGCCCACCCCGCCCCCGGCGGGGCCTTCGCCATGCCCACGACCGGGCGGCCGGCGCACCGGCCCGGTGGGGTCGAAACCGCTGGCAGCACACCACATCCGCCCCGATTTGCTCGGCGACAACCGGCGGGGTGGGACGGGGGCGGCCGCGCCGCCCGTCGACCTACCCGGACGCGGCCCCCGGATCGCGCTCGCACCGCCGCCGGTGGCCGCGACCGGCGGCGGAAATCGGGCCGGTGGGGCCGGATCGAACCCCACCGGTGGAACTACGCGCACGAGGTGCGCCATTAGTTTTGCGCGGTGGGGCAGAGACCTAGTGTCCCGACTACCGCCCACCCCGGCCCGCCGGCGTGGGCGGTAGCACGCCCCCGTCCGGATCGAATCCATCCCGACGTACCAGCGGACCTCGGGTCGGGCGTCTACGTTGATCTGACGGCCATCAGCTTCGCCGCTCCCACAGCGACCTGGTGCCACCGATCCTGGAGACGTCCCGTGCGACCCGGCGCCATCGACGGGACCGACCCCCCTTGGATGACAGAGAGATCCCTGACGGCATCAGTCGGGGGCAGGACGAGATACCCCCAGATCGCCCCGACCAGGAGATCTGGGGGGTGCGCGACTCCTCCCGTCTATGCTGGATACCGGACGGGAGGGCAGATGGGATACCGGACGGGCCCCCCGATGGGCGCGGGTCAGGCCGGCGCCGGCAGGAGCATCGCGGCCGGCGGCTGGTTGCCGAACCAGCGGGCCCGGGCGGTGTCGGGGTGGACGCCGAGGTAGTCGCCGATCTGGTCCCAGGTGTAGCCGGCGGCCCGGTCGTGGGCGACGGCGGCCGCCAGGAGCGTGGTCAGCAGGCCGGGTAGGGCTGCGACGTCGCGGGTGTGGTGCTCACGTCCGGTCGGGTCATCGAGCTCGACGATGTCGGCGGCCTCGAACACTAGGGCGCCGGCGGCGTCGCGGACCGCCGCGGCGAGCGCGGCCGCGACGGGTAGCTGTCGCCCGTGCCTCAACCTGGCCACCTGCGAGGACCTTTTACATGGCCACGGACAGGACCCCCTCGCTCCC
>JAMFSN010000170.1 GCA_026225295.1 Frankia alni | reverse complement strand
GGCGGTGGATGGTTCCGGGGTGGTGGCGGTGGCCGCGTCCCGGCGGGACCGTGATGAGGTTCCGCAGCTCCTGGAGGCGTTGGCGGGGTTGCATGTGACGGGTACCCCGATCGAGTGGGCCCCGGCTTTCCCGACCGCCCCGGACCCGGCTGCTGACAACCCGGCGGGTCACAACCCGGCCGGCGACCCCGACAACCCGGCGGGTCACAGCGCGGCGGGTCATCGTGGGGTGGGGGTCGCTCCCGATCTGCCGACCTACGCCTTCCAACGGACCCGCTACTGGCTGGAGGCCTCCACCGACCCCCACGACCTGGACGCCCTCGGTCTCGACCACACCACCCACCCCCTGCTCTCGACCCTGCTGACTGATCCCGACGACGACGGCGCGGTGTTCACCGGCGTGGTGTCGACCCGGTCCCAGCCCTGGCTCGCGGATCACACGGTCTACGGACAGGCACTGCTGCCCGGCGCGGCGCTGGTCGAACTGGCGGTCCACGCCGGCGACCAGGTCGGCGCAAGCCACCTCGAAGACCTCACCCTCGAAACCCCCCTCCTCCTACCGGCCGCGGGCGCCGTGGCGATCCAGGTCACCGTGGGCGTTCGCGGCGGCGACGGGCGATGGCCGGTGGCCGTCCACTCGCGTCGGCCGCGGTCGACTGATTCCTCGCCGGAGGGATCTCTCATCGACGACTCGGAGCCTGACGACCGGTGGACCCGGCACGCGAACGGTCTCCTCGTCTCCACGCCAGGATTCTCGGCCGCCGGGTTCGACCTGGCCGATGCCCCCTGGCCGCCGACCGGAGCGGTTGCCCTGGACGTCGAGGATCTCTACCAGCGGCTCGCGCAGGCCGGCGTTGACTACGGGCCGCGGTTCCGCGCCGTGACCGCGGCGTGGCGGGACGGCGTCGACCTGTACGCGAACGTCGAACTCCCGGCCAGTGAGGAGCCGACCGCCGATCGGTTCGCGCTGCACCCCGCGTTGCTCGATGCGGCCCTGCATCCTCTGGTCTTCGGGTTCACCGCCGAGTCGGCCGCAGCTGGCGCACCCGGGCCGGTGCTGCGGCTACCGGCCTCGTGGTCAGGTGTCTCGATCGTCGCGGGCGGCGCCACCCGCCTACGGGTCCGCCTGCGGCCGGAACCGGGCGGCCCGGTTTCGCTGTCGATCGCCGACGCGAGCGGTGCTCCCGTGGCCCGGGTGGACGCCGTGGAGGTCCGGGAGGTCACCGCCGATCAGATCGCGAAGCTCCGTCCCGTCGATGCGGACGACCTGTTCCGGGTCGACTGGCGTCCGGCCGACGCCACGACCGGCCTCGAGGCCGGGTCCCGAAAGTCGATCGGGTTGCCGCTGCTGGTCGCACCCGGCCCGGGCGTCCGTGGCGCCTGGCCCGGGGCGTGGGCGGCCGGCTGGGAGGATCTGGTCAGCGAGGAGTTCGCGGCGCCGGGTCTGGCTGACGCCCTCGTCGTCCTGCCCCTCGCAGCCGAATCCGGATGGTCGGAGCGGGCGGATCCCGACCTTTCCGGCCCGCTGCCGGCTGAGGTCCGAGCCACGACCGGGCGGGTCCTGGATATCGT
>JAMFSN010000169.1 GCA_026225295.1 Frankia alni | reverse complement strand
TGGGCGGCGGCGTCCCACTGGTCGGGTTGGGCGCGGCGGGAGCCGAGCAGGTCGGTGAGGTAGCCGGGCGGTTCGGTCGCTGCGTCGGCGACGGCGTGGTCGACCTGCAAGTCAAGTGCCGCCGTGATGCGGCGGACCCGGTGCCCGGCCGCCGAGGCTGGGCCGCGCGCGTCGGATAGCGCGCCGGCGAGGACCGGTGTGGGTTGGGTGGCGAGGTGGTGGGTCTCGGCGCGGTCGAGGCTGCGTTGGGTGTGGTGCCAGTCGTGGTGGGCGCTGGCCGGCGGCGGATCCCGGTAGAGGCCCGGGTCGATCCGTGTGGCGGCGCACAGCCGACCCAGGCGGTAGTCGAGGACCGCGAGTCCGTCGTCGATGCCGGCCGGGTCGATGGTGGTGAGGGTCCGGGCGAGGTCGGCGGGCGCGCGGACGGTCGGGAGCAGGGCGTGGATCGCGGTGGTAGCCCGGTCGAGGGCCGGGCCGGTGGTGGGCGGGGTGCCGGACGGGTGCAGGGCGGTGGCCCAGCTCCGAGCAAGGACGGTGGCTTGCGCCTGGCGGGCGTTCCACCGATCGGTGGTCTCGTCGTCGGGCCCCCGGGCCGGTTCGGGTCCGGGGTCGCCGGCCGTCAGGTGGGAAGCGTGACGGGCCTGGTAGACCGCCAAGGTCGTCACCGCGTCCTCCCACACGCGGCGGCCCGGCCCGGTCCCCGGCCGGGGACCGATCCGGAAGGTCAGGGCGGGCGGTGGGTCGGCGAGCGCGGCGGAAGCAACCGCGGCCTCGGCAGCGCGTTCCGCGCGGGCGACGACCGCTGGATCCCGGGCCGCGGTGGTGGCGCCGTCGGCGCGGTTCCGCGCGCCAGGCGCGCCGTTCCCGGCGCCGGTTGGCGCCGACGTGCCGGGTTCGGCGCTGGTGGGGTGGAGCCAGCGGCGCAATGCGGTCAGCTGCGCGAGGCTGTGGGTCCGGCGGAGGTCGGCGACGGCGCGGGCGTCGGGGTGGGTGACGGTGGCGAGCCGGCCGGGTCGGGAGGCTTCCAGGGCTGCGCCGAGCCGGTCGAGGGTGTCGGTGTCGGCGTCCAGGACGGGGAGCCAGTCCTCGTCGTCGAGCCCGCCGTGCAGCGTCGAGCTGTCGATGAGGTAGGCGGTCAGGTCGCTGGCGGCCCGCGACAGCATGACGTAGAGGCCGGGTCGGCTGGTGCGGTCGGTGACGACGGGGCGGGCGCTGGTCATGGTGGTGCCCTGAGCCTTGTGGGCGGTGATCGCGTAGGCCAGAGCCAGGCCGCCGTCCCGGCCGTCGGGGAAGTCGTGGGTGAGGTAGTCCCAGCCGACCTGCACCTGGCCTTTGCCGGGGAAGGTCACGGTGACCGCCTGGGCGTCGGGCCGGGTGGGGTCGACGTGGAGTGCGGTGATGATGCCGATCGTGCCGGTCCGGATGTAAGCCGAGGGTGACCGGCCGGCGGGGATGAGGGTGTGCCCGGCCTGGGTCAGGGTGATGATCTCGTCGCCGACGTGGAACCGTCGACCGGCGACCTCGACGAAGGCGGTCGGGTTGAGCTGGCGGGTGGCGATCAGGCGGAGTTGCGCGGCGCGGTTGAGCCACTCGACGGTGGTGTGATCGGCCGCGGTCATCCGCGGAAGATCCCCCACGCTTCCCCCGCCCGCCGAGCCGTCCCCGTCTTCCTCGGCGCGTTCCGGCGCGTCGGTCGCGCCGTTGCTCGCGCCGTCGGCGCGATGATCCGCGCCGGTGGCGTTGGTGCGGTCGGCGTGCCAGTCGGTGACGACGGCGGTCAGCATCGCGGGCCGGCTGTCGAACAGGCGAATCCGGTCGTCGTCAGCGAGGCGGGCCAGGGCGGCGCGGATCTGGGGTGGGGCGCCGGCGCGGAGCCCGGCGAGGGCGGCGCGGACCCCCGCCATCTGGGGGCCGGTCTGGCGATGCACAGCCGACAAGGTCACCAGCTCGTGGTCGGGCAGGGTGGTGGTCAGGTGGGTGAACCAGCCGCCGGGGCCAATCGAGCCGAGTTGGGCCGGGTCCCCGACCGCGATCACCACCGTCCCGGTCGTGGTCGCGTAGCGGATGAGGCGTTCGGCGTCCCGGGTCTGCACGTGGGTGGCTTCGTCCAGGATCAGCACGGTGCCCGCCGGCCAGACCTGACGGGGGTCGGGGGTGGTGTCGAGGAGGGTGAGCCAGCCGGCGACGACCCGCCCCTCGACCCCGAGCCGGGCGGTGAGCTGTTCGGTTTGCCGGCCGCCGTGCGCACTGGCGACGACCCGCCGCCCGGCATCGGTGAGCACCCGGACGGTGAGGCGCATCGCCTCGGTCTTCCCCGAGCCGGCCGGGCCGACCAGGACCCGGATCAGGTCGGTGGAGGCGAGCAGTCGGCGGACGGCGTCGACCTGCTCCACCGACAGCACGAGGTCCGCGCCCTCGACGCGCGAATCCGACGTGCCTGCGCCATGCGCGCCGTGTGGCGCGGCGCGGCCGGCGCGGTCCCGGCGCGCCGCAGCGGCGAACGGGGCGAGCGCGGTGTCGAGGTGGCCGGGGTCGATCAGCCGGTGGGGGTGGCCGGAGTGGGCGGTCCGCCCGGCCCGGCACAGGGCCAGGAGGCTGTCTTCGACCTCCAGCAGGTCGTAGGTGGTGTAGACGGGTTCGGGTTCCCGCCGCCGGCGGGCCGCCGCGGCGTCGACCTGGACCAGCCGGGGGGCGGCCAGGACCCGGGCGGTCAGCCGGTCGATCGTCGCCGCGTCCGCCCGGTCCCCCACCCGCCCGGCGACCGCCCGGGTGATCTCCCGGGCGGCGAACGTCGCCGTCCGACCACTCGGTCCGGCCGGACCCACCACCGCACCGACCAGCTGGTCGATGTCGGCCAGTGCGAGCGGCGCCGGCCGACGCTGGCCGAGACCGGCGCTGGCCATCAGCTGGTCGACGGTCCACCCGGCGTCGGTGAGCTGGACATGGTGGGCGGCGCGGATCTCCGCGTCGGCGTGGGCCCGTTTGGGGGCCCGGGTGTCGTGTTGGACCGACGCCCGCAACCCCGCCCCGTCGGGGTGGCCGGCGCCGACCAGCTCGGCAAGTTCGGCGTCGATCCGCGCCCGCCGCGAAGAGAACACCTCCACCAGCCCGGCCGGCATCCCGGCGATATCGGCGACGCCGTTACGGACCGGCCCCCATCCCACGCCGAGCCGCACCGACAGTTCGTGACGGAGCACCGCCGCGGCGACGTAGCCGGCGGTCTGGATGTGGGCGTGGACCAGTTCGCTGTCGACCGTGCGCCACACCCGCCCCGGCCGACCCACCCCATCCCGCACCTCCGTTCCGTTCTCGTCGAGAAGGGGGATCGGGACCGCGTTCGCCACCAC
>JAMFSN010000168.1 GCA_026225295.1 Frankia alni | reverse complement strand
GTCGCCGCGGCGCCGGACCGGCCGGTGACGGCCGGGGCCGGTCCCATCGGTCCCGGAGGGAGCCGATCCGGCCGGCGCGGGCTCGAGGTCGGTCAGCTCGACCCCGGTCAGCTCGGCGTCGGTCAGGTCGGTCGGGACGGGCTCGGACCCCTCCGGCCCCGGCCCGGCTTCGTACGACGCCGACGAGCGGGTGAATCCCGGCCGGGGCAGCCGGCTCTTGGGCAACGGCGGTTCACCGAAGTCGGCCCGGCGCAACAGGCAGTGCACGGTCCGGACCTCGTCGACCAGTTGCGAAACGCAGAAATCGGCCGCGGACGACAGATACGCGAGGGCATCGGCCCGGCTCAGGCCGATCCGCGCGGTCAGGAATCCGACCGCCGACCGCGTCGCCTGCCGGAAGGCCTCGGTGAGATCCGCGTGGGCCCCCATCGGGATCCAGTGCGTGTCGGTTTCCCCGAACGGGCCACCAGCGGCCCGGATGCAGGCCGTGACGGCGCTGTCGGCCACGCTGTCCGACAGCAGGGTGATCCGGAACGTGGCCCGCAACGGCGCCTCAAGGGCGGTGTGGGCGACCATTCCGTTGCCCTGGGCGTACCGGGGATTCCCGACCGCGAACAAGCCGCCGGGCAGGGCCACCGGCAGGTAGAGACGGGAACCCGCGACCAGCTCGCGGCAGGCCAGATTGCCGCCGTAGCGACCGGCCAACGACGAGTCGACCGGGTCCGGGCCCGGCAGGCCGACGGCCATGATCCCCATGAAGGGGGCCAGCGGGAACCGCACCTTGCGGCCGTCCGGCGCCGGCATCGAACCCAGCAGCCGGCCGCGCCGCCGCTCGACCTGGCAGAACGTCGTGACGGTGCCGAAGCGCTGCCAGTGGCGAGCGTCCGCGTCGGCGTGGCCGGCCGGCTCGGCCTCCGGGAATTCCCCGGCCAGCAGGCCGGAACCGTGGCGGTTGGAGACCACCCCGTACCGGGCCCGCGGATGCAGCGACAGCACCTCGACCCGCAGGACATCGCCCGGCTCGGCCCCCCGGACGTGGACCGGGCCGGTCAGGATGTGGGGTCCGTCGGTACCGAAGCGGTGCGGGATGCCCGACGCCGCGATCGACCGCGCGTCGGCCAGCACCTCGCTCGGGGGGACTCCGTAACGCCCGAAGAACGTCTCGGGGTCCCGGCCCTGGTCTTCGAGCATGCCCTCGTGGGACACGGTGTCCATCGTGATGGTCACCCCGGGGTCGACCGTCAGGACGGGACGCGTACCGGCTCCGGGCAGACGACCCCAGAGCACGGTTTCCGGGGTGGACGGCAGATAGTGCCTGCCGTCCACCTTGCCTTTTCCAGGCTGAAGAGCCACTCGCGCCCTATCCGGGTGGTGTTCGGTCGACATTGACGTTTCCAGCCACGAACGTGAGTTTTTCGGCGCTGGATGACACCTTGATTTCATCCAGGTTGCAGTCCGATTCCTTCATCTCCTTACCCACCGGTTGGTGAGCCCGTTGTAGTCCGCGCTTGCGCACAGGGTTCGCCCGGAAACGGACGGGAGCGGACTGTGCGGATGCGCCGGACGACGCTCATGCGAACGCGGCGCGCAACCGCCCGTGCAAGATCAGTCGCCGTCGGGCTTGGGGTCCGGAAGCGAGGGGCGACCCCACCCGCCGCCGCCGGGGGTCCGGACGGTCACGACCGAGCCGGCCGGCAGCTCCCGGCTGGCCTTGGGCGGGACCGGCTCGCCGTCGATCTCGTTGCGGCCCGGCCGGCCGTCACCACCGCCGGCCGCGCCGGCCGGAGCGTGCCGGCGGCGGTCGGTGAGGAGCGAAACGGTCGCCGGCTCCAGCACCCGGATCGACCGGATCAGGCCCGCCCCACCGGGATGAAGGCCGGGGCCGGCGGTGGCCGGATCGAGCTCGTACCGCTCGACCCGCATCGGGTACTCGCGCTCGAGCGCCTCGATCGGGGTGTTCAAGGTGTTGGTCATGCCGACGTGGACCCCCGACGCGCCCGGCCCGCGCGCCGAGCCGCCCTGGCCGCCACCCAACGTCTCGTAGTAGGTCCAGCCCGCGCCCCCGATGACCAGGTTGTTCATCGTGCCCTGGCCCTCGGCGGGCAGCACCGGGCCCGGGTGACCGGCCACCGGCGGGGCCGCCGCCACGGCCTGCCCGAGCGCCGCCAGCACCGTGTCGGCGATCCGCTGGGAGGTCTCCACGTTGCCGGCCACGACCGCGGCCGGCCGGCGGGCGTCGACCAGCGAGCCCGGCACGGTGGTGATCCGCAGCGGCGCGTACGTGCCGTCGTTGGCGGGCACGTCGCCGGGCAGCAGCACCCGCAGGGCGAAGCAGCAGGCCGACCGGGTGACGGCCACCGGACAGTTGACGTTGCCGGGGACCGCGCCCGCGGTCCCGGTGAAATCGACCAGCAGGTCGTCGCCGGCCACGGTCACCGCGACCACGATCGGGATGTCACGGTCGCCGGTCCCGTCCCCCTCGAGTTCGCTCTGCGCGCGGTACGTGCCGTCGGGCAGCGCGGCCACCGCTGAGCGGGCCCGGCGTTCGCCGTAGGCCAGCACCTCGTCGAAGGCGGCCAGCACCACGGTCCGCCCCCGGCGCTCGGCGAGCTGACCCAACCGCCGCGCGGCCAGCTGGTTCGCGGCCACCTGGGCCCGCAGGTCACCCCGCCGCAGTTCCGGCGTGCGCGAGTTCGCGCAGATCAGGGCGAGGATGTCGGGCACCCAGACGTCATCGCGGAGCAGGCGCACGGGCGGGATGATCAGACCCTCGGCGTAGATGTCCCGCGAGTCGGCCGGCATCGACCCGGGCCGCATCCCCCCTACATCGGAGTGGTGGGCACGGGTCGCGGCGTACCCGACGATCTCGCCGGCCGGCCCGGGGCCGCCGCCCGTCGGCTGCCCGGTCGCCGGGCTTCGGGTCGCCGCGGCGAGGACGATCGGTGAGACCAGCGTGACGTCCGGCAGGTGGTTACCCCCCGAAAACGGATCGTTGAGGACCCAGACGTCACCCGGTCGGGGCGAACGGTCCAGGACGGCCCGGACCGAGGCGAACATCGCGCCCAGGTGCACCGGTACATGGGCGGCCTGGGCGACCATCCGGCCGTGGGCGTCGAAGATCGCGGCCGAGCAGTCGCGGCGTTCCTTGATGTTGGAGGACGACGCACCGCGCACGAGCACGGTCCCCATCTCGTCGGCGATGCCGGCCAGCGCGCTGGTGAGGACCGACAACGTCACCGGGTCCAGCCGGGCCACCGGATCCACCGGGTCCATCGGAGGCACCGGGTCCACCAGCTCCACCGGGTCCATCAGTCGACCGCTCCGGGTGCGTGGCGGGTCAACAGCAGGGTGTCCGCCGGGTCGACGACCGCGATCCACCCGGCCCGGATGAGGCAGGTGGCCTCGTCGAAGTCGACGACGGCCGGTCCCCGGACGACGTCGCCGGGACCCAACGCGCCGCGGGGCACGACGTCGGCCGGCACCCGGACGACGGGTCCGCCGTCCGGATCGGGCACCCACAGGTCACGGCGCCCCCAGCCGCGGTCCGCGGCCCGCGCGGAGCCCGCCCCGACCGGTCCGGACGGAGTCGGGTCCGGGGTCGGCCGGTGGCCGGCGATCGTCGCCACCAGGCGGACGGCCACGACTTCCACGGCGGTGTCCGCCGCCCGGTAGCCGTACCGGCGCTCGTGCTCGGCTTCGAAGGCCTCGCGCAGCTGCGCCGGGCCACCGGCGGCCGCCACGGTCAGCTCGTGGGACTGCCCGGCGTACCGCGCATCGATCGACCGCTCGTGGGTCGCCCCGGGCAGGTCCCGCTCCGCCGCGGCGGCCAGCCGGGCGGCCACCGCGTCGATCGCCGGGCCGTCGAGCCTCGTCCCGGCCCGGGTGTCCGACGGCCCGGGCCCGTCCGGACCGGCCGGGTCCGCGAGCCGGCCGTGCAGCGGCAGCTGGTAGTCCCGCCGTACGTCCGACAGGGCCAGGCCCAGCGCCGAGAGCACGCCGCAGGCCAGCGGGACGAGGATCCGCCGGATCCCCAGCTCGTCGGCCAGCGCGCACGCATGCATCGCGCCGGCTCCCCCGAACGCGACGAGCGCCAGTTCGCGGGGATCCAGGCCCCGCTCGACGGACACGACCCGCAACGCCCGGGTCATTTCCGCGTCGGCGACCGCGACGACCCCGGCGGCCGCCGCGCGGGCCGCCGCCCGCCCGTCGCCCTGCGGCCCGTCGCCGTCCGGTCCACCGTCGGTTCCACCGTCCGTGCCGAAGTCGGCGCCGAAGCCGGGGCCGAGGCGGGCGGCCAGGTCGCCCAACGCCCGGGCCGCCGCCGCGGCCGACAAGGTGACGTCCCCGCCGAGCGAAGCCCCGTCGGCGAGGTGGCCGAGCAGCAGGTCGGCGTCGGTGACGGTCGCCTCGGTGCCACCGCGCCCGTAACAGGCCGGCCCGGGGTCGGCGCCGGCCGAGTGCGGCCCGACCCGCAGCGCACCCCCTGAATCGACCCAGGCCACCGAGCCGCCGCCGGCGCTCACCGAGTGGACGTCGACGGTCGGCAGGGTGATCGGTACCCCGGCCAGCAGCGACCCGCTGGTCGTGGCGACCCGACCGTCGAGCACGGGCGCCACGTCGGTCGACGTTCCGCCCATGTCGAACGTGAGCAGGTCGCGTTCTCCGGACAGACCGGCGACGTAGGCCGCGCCCACCGCGCCACCGGCCGGCCCGGACAGCACGCAGCCGGCCGCGTGGGCAGCCGCGGCGGCCAGGTCCAGGACACCCCCCGAGGACTGCATGACCAGCGGCTCGGGCAGCCCGGCGGCCGCCGTCGCGCGGGCCAGATTGTCGAGGTAGCCGGCCAGGCGGGGGGTCAGGTAGGCGTCGGCGACGGTCGTCGCGAACCGCTCGTACTCGCGGAACTGCGGCAGCACCTCGCACGACAACGCGACCGTCACCCCGGGCAGGGCGGCCCGCAGCACCGCACCGACCCGCTGTTCGTGCTCCGGGTGGGCGAAGGAGAACAGCAGACCGACGGCCACCGCCCCGAGGCCGTCGATCGCGGCCAGCCGCTCCGCGAGCCGATTGACCTCGTCGAGGTCGAGCGGGACAACGACCCCGTCCGGACCGCACCGTTCGCTGACCGTGAAGCGCAGCTCCCGGGGCACCAGGGCCGGCGGGCGGTCGAGGGCCAGGTCGTAGAGCGACGGCCGGTTCTGACGGCCGATCTCGATGACGTCCCGGAAGCCGGCCGTGGTGACCAGGGCGGTGCGCACGCCCCGTCGCTCGAGCAGGGCGTTGGTGGCGACCGTCGTGCCGTGGGCGAACCGCTCGACCCCGGCGGCCGGAATGCCGGACCGGGCCACCGCGTCCAGCACGCCCCGCGACTGGTCGGCCGGCACGGAGGGCACCTTGGCGAGGACGAGCCGCCCGGCCCCGTCCACCGCGACGAGATCGGTGAAGGTCCCGCCCACGTCCACACCCAAACGCAGCCCGGGGACCACCGGTCCGGTCGGTGGCGGCGTCCCGGTTGACGGTTCGTGGGGCGGGACCGTGCCGGGCCGGATGTCCACCCCAGGAGCGTCGCACGGACACTGGATCCATGGGGAGCACGTCCATGGGCGGCAACGCTCGGGGGCCGGGTCGCCCGGCCGGCAACCGTCCGACCGGCACCGGCACCGGCCCGACCGCCGCCCGCCCCGCGCCGTTGGCCCGGAAGCTCGGGATCCGGCCCGACAGCCGGCTCCGGCTGGTCGGCGCGCCCCCCGGCTTCACCGTCCCGGACCTGCCGCCCGGCGTCGACCTGCGCGTCGATCCCGGCGGGGCGGTCGGCGGGGCGGTCGGCGACCCGGTCGACGTGGTGCTGTACTTCGTGACCGCCTGGGCCGGGCTGGCCGGGCGGTTCGCGGACCTGGCCACCGACCTGGCCCCGGCCGGCGGCCTGTGGGTCTGCTGGCCCAAACGGGCCGCGGTCCGGGCCGGCCGGGCCGCCAGTGACCTCGACGACACCGTGGTGCGGACGATCGGGCTGGCCGCCGGCCTGGTCGACAACAAGGTCTGCGCCGTGGACGACGTGTGGTCCGGGCTGCGCTTCGTCCGGCGGACGGCCGAACGGTCCCGGTGAGTCCCAACCAGTCGTCAACCGAAGGGCATACATCGCCCACCTGGGGGAACCACTCAGCGTGATGGTGGTACCCGGTCCCGTCACCGGAGTGCGGATCGACGGAGACGGCCGGGCGCCCGAGAGTAGCCTTACAAGTCGGCAGTGAGGGCCCCTCGAGGGCCGAGAATCGAAACGGTAGAAGAGGCGAACACCCGGTGACAGCACCGACGGTACCCGCGTCCGGACCTGACTTCGGCCCCAACGAGTGGCTGGTATTCGAGATCTACCAGCAGTACCTGGCCGACCCCGACAGCGTCTCGCCCGAGTGGCGTGAGTTCCTGTCGGACTACCGCCCCGCGGGGGGGCTGGAGGTCTCGTCCAACGGGAACGGCGCGGCGCCGGCCCCGGCCGCGGAGCCCGCCGCACCGGCTCCCGCGACCCCGACGCCGGCCCAGCCGGCCCGCAACGGCCAGGCAGCGAAGGCTCCGGCTCCCGAGCGCGCCTACGCCGCGCCGGCGCCCGCCGACGGGGTGCCGACGACCCCGCTGCGGGGGGCCTCGGCCCGGGTCGTCACCAACATGGAGACGTCCCTGCACGTCCCGACGGCAACGTCGGTGCGCGCCGTGCCGGCCAAGCTGCTCGCCGACAACCGGATCGTCATCAACCGGCACCTGGCCCGCTCCCGGGGCGGCAAGGTCAGCTTCACCCACCTCATCGGCTACGCCATGGTCCGGGCGACCGCCGACCAGCGGGTCATGAACTCCTCGTACGCCGAGGTGGGCGGCAAGCCGGTGGTCGTCGAACCGGAGCACGTCAACCTCGGGCTGGCCATCGACCTGGTCACGCCCAAGGGTCGCCAGCTGGTTGTCGCCGCGGTCAAGCAGGCCGAAACGATGGATTTCAACAAGTTCTGGATGGCCTACGAGGACATCGTCCGGCGGGCCCGGACCGGCAAGCTGACCGCCGACGACTTCTCCGGCGTGACGATCAGCCTGACCAACCCGGGCGGGATCGGCACCGTCCACTCGGTCCCCCGCCTGATGCAGGGCCAGGGCACGATCATCGGCGTCGGGGCCATGGAGTACCCGGCCGAGTTCCAGGGCGCGTCCGAGGAGACCCTCGCCCGGCTGGCCGTGAGCAAGGTCATCACCCTGACCAGCACGTACGACCACCGGATCATCCAGGGTGCCCAGTCGGGCGAGTACCTGCGCCGGATGCACCAGCTGCTGCTGGGCGCGGAGGACTTCTACGAGGAGATCTTCCGCTCGCTACGGATCCCGTACGAGCCGATCCGGTGGGTGTCCGACATCGCCCACACCCACGAGGGCGAGCTCGACAAGAGCGCCCGGGTGCTCGAGCTGATCCACGCCTACCGGGTCCGCGGCCACCTGATGGCCGACACCGACCCGCTCGAGTTCGCGATCCGCAGCCACCCGGACCTCGACATCATCGCCCACGGCCTGACGTTGTGGGACCTCGACCGCGAGTTCCCGGTCGGCTCGTTCGGGGCGGCCGGCGCGACCGACCCCGACCACGGCACCACCCGCCGGACGATGACGCTGCGCGAGATCCTCGGCGTGCTGCGCGACTCCTACTGCCGCCGGGTCGGCATCGAATACATGCACATCCAGGAGCCGGCCGAGCGGGCCTGGATCCAGCGGCACGTGGAACGGGCCGCCGAACGGCCCGACCCGGCGTTCCAGCTCCACGTCCTGGAACGGCTCAACGCCGCGGAGGCCTTCGAGTCGTTCCTGCAGACCAAGTACGTCGGCCAGAAGCGGTTCTCGCTCGAGGGCGCCGAATCGGTGATCCCGCTGCTGGACGAGGTGTTGTCCGGCGCGGTGGACGACCACCTCGACGAGGTCGTCATCGGCATGCCGCACCGCGGCCGGCTCAACGTCCTGGCCAACATCGTCGGCAAGCCCTACCGGCAGATCTTCCAGGAGTTCCAGGGCTACGTCGACCCGTCCACCGCCCACGGCTCCGGCGACGTCAAGTACCACCTGGGCGCCCACGGGACGTTCACCAGCCGCACGCAGGAGACCGTGGCGGTGTCGCTGACCTCCAACCCGTCGCACCTGGAGGCCGTCGACCCGGTGCTCGAAGGGGTCGTGCGGGCCAAGCAGGACCTGCTCGACAAGGGCCCCGAGGGCTACACCGTGCTGCCGCTGGTCATGCACGGCGACGCCGCGTTCGCCGGCCAGGGCGTGGTCGCCGAGACGCTCAACCTGTCGCAGCTGCGCGGCTACCGCACCGGCGGCACCGTCCACGTGGTGGTGAACAACCAGGTCGGTTTCACCACCGCGCCGAAGTTCGGCCGCTCCTCGGTGTACGCGACCGACGTGGCCCGGATGGTGCAGGCCCCGATCTTCCACGTGAACGGGGACGACCCCGAGGCGTGCGTCCGGGTCGCCCGGCTGGCGTTCGAGTTCCGGCAGGTGTTCCACAAGGACGTCGTGATCGACATGGTGTGCTACCGGCGCCGCGGCCACTCGGAGGTGGACGAGCCGTCGTTCACCCAGCCGGTGATGTACGACACGATCGACGCCAAGCGGTCGGTCCGCAAGCTCTACACCGAGGCCCTGATCGGCCGGGGTGACATCACCCTGGAGGAGGCCGAGCAGGCCCTGAAGAACTACTCGGCCCACCTGGAGAAGGTCTTCACCCAGACCCGGGACGCGCTGCGGGCCCCGGCGCCGGCCCCCGTGCGGGTCAGCGAGCCGGAGCAGACGTCCGCCCCGGTGGACACCGCGGTCCCCCTGGAGACGATCAAGCTGGTCGTCGACACCCAGGTCAACCCGCCGGCCGGATTCACCATCCACCCGCGGCTGCGGCCGCAGCTCGAGCGCCGGCCGAAAATGGTCGAGGACGGCACGATCGACTGGGCCTGCGCGGAGACGCTCGCGTTCGGCACGCTGCTGCTGGACGGCACGCCGGTCCGCCTGGCCGGGCAGGACAGCCGCCGGGGCACGTTCGGGCAGCGCCACGCGGTGCTGGTCGACCGGACCAACGGCGACGAGTTCACCCCGCTCAAGTCGCTGGTCGCCACGACCGGGAAGACCGGGCCGTTCTTCGTCCACGACTCGCTGCTGTCGGAATTCGCGGCGATGGGCTTCGAGTACGGCTACTCGGTGGCCCGGCCCGAGGCGCTGGTGCTGTGGGAGGCGCAGTTCGGTGACTTCACCAACGGCGCCCAGTCGATCATTGACGAGTTCCTGGCCGCCGGGGAAGCCAAGTGGGGTCAGCGCTCGGGCCTGACCCTGCTGCTCCCGCACGGGTACGAGGGGCAGGGTCCCGACCACTCGTCGGCCCGGATCGAGCGGTTCCTGGCGTTGTGCGCGGACGGCAACATGGCGGTCGCGCTGCCCTCGACGCCGGCCAACTACTTCCACCTGCTGCGCCGGCAGGCCCACGCGCCGGTGAACCGCCCGCTGGTGGTGTTCACGCCCAAGTCGATGCTGCGGCTGCGGGCCGCCACCTCTCCGACCATCGAGCTGACCAGTGGTGCCTGGCGGCCCGTGATCGACGACCCCGCGGCCGAGTCGGGTTCGCTCGACCGGGCCGGCGTCCGCAAGGTGCTGCTGTGCTCGGGCAAGGTCTACTACGACCTGCTGGCCGGGCGGGCCAAGCGCGAGGACACCTCGGCGGTGGCCGTCGTGCGGGTCGAGCAGCTCTACCCGACGCCGCTGGCCGAGGTCAAGGCGGTGCTGGCCGGTTACCCGAACGCCACCGACATCGTGTGGGTCCAGGAGGAGCCGGCCAACCAGGGCCCCTACCCGCACATGGCGCTGAGCCTGCCGACCGTCCTGCCCGGCGAGGCCCGGCTGCGGCGGGTCTCCCGGCGGGCCTCGGCCGCGCCGGCCACCGGGTCGTCGGTCACCCATCAGGCCGAGCAGGAAGCGCTGGTCGAAGCGGCGTACACGGCCTGAGCCGGTGTACTTCACCGACCGGGGTCTGGAGGAGCTGACCGAGCGACGCGGTGAAGAATCCGTGACGCTCGGTTGGCTCGCCGAGGCGTTCGCGACCTTCATCGACCAGCACCCGGAGTTCGCGAACGCGACCGATCAACTGGCCACCTGGCTGGCCCGGCTCGACGACGACGAGTAGGTCCGCACCACCCTGGCACTAAAGTGCCAGCAAAAGGTGGTCCAGCCGGTGCCCGACGGCGTGGGTCCGCCGGCTCGGGAATGCGCTCAGACGGACAGGACGAGCTTGCCGAAAATCTCTCCGGTGGCCAGGCGGGCCAACGAGGTGCGCACGTCGGCGAGCGGGCGCACATCGTCAATCAGGGGTCGCAATCCCCGGTCGGCCATGAACGCCAACAGTCCGGCCAGCTCATCGCGCGTCCCCATCGTCGAACCGACGACCGACAGCTGCAGGAAGAACAGCCGGGCGAGATCGGCGGGCGGATTCGGGCCACTGGTCGCGCCCGAACACACGACCACCCCGCCGGGCCGCAACGACCGCAACGAGTGCGACCAGGTCGCCGCGCCGACCGTCTCGATCACGGCGTCCATCCTGGCCGGCAGGCGCTCGCCGGACGCGAACGCGGCGTCCGCCCCGAGCTTGAGCGCCAACGCCCGCTTGGCCTCGTCCCGCGAGGTCACGAACACCGTGTGGCCGGCCGCCTTGGCCAGCATCACAGCTGCCGTCGACACGCCGCCGCCGGCCCCCTGGACCAGCACTTTTCCGCCGCCGTCGCGGGGCAGACCGGAGCGCGCCCCCAGCATCCGGTAGGCCGTCAGCCAGGCCGTCGACACGCAGGCCGCCTCGGCCCAGGAAAACGCCGCCGGCTTGGGCACGACGTTGCGGGCCGGGACCACCACCGTCTCGGCCAGGGTCCCGTCGTGCAGCTCGGACAGCAACGTGCGGCGCGGGTCGAGGGTCTCGTCGCCGCCGCCGGCCGCCGGGTCACCGATGACCGCGTGGACGACCACCTCACGACCGTCGTCGGTCGTGCCCGCCCCGTCGCAGCCGAGGATCATCGGTAGCCGGTCGGCCGGCAGACCGACCCCTTGCAGGCTGAACAGGTCGTGATGGTTGAGCGCGGCCGCCCTGATCCGGACCGCTACCCAGCCGTCCGGCACCGCGGGCTCGGGACGCTCCCCGACCGACAACCCGGAAAGCGGGTATTCGGGGCTCTGGCTGACGCAGGAGGCAGCAAGCATGGAGCCACTGTAGGAGGGGGACCGGATCGGATACGAGCGACTACTGAGGGCAGCCGCCGTCGCACGCCGAACCGTTCTGTGCTGGACTGGGGCGGTGGTAGAACACAAACAGGCAACGAGTGGGTCGAGAACCAGCGGCGGTCGGAGGTTCCGATGGCTGCACCGTGGTGTACCGGTGCCCATCGAGCCGCTCGACTCGGTCCGTGCCGAGAACGGTCGAATCGTGATCGTTCAGCAGAAAGCCGACTTCGTGTGCTGCAGCTACCGGGGCTGCGGAGCGCTGCGCCCGATCAGTGAGACCGCCCAGCGCCTACCCTGCCAGGCCTGCAACCGCGTCTGAGTCGAACCCGGCCCCCGAAACGTAAGGCCGCCGGAGCGGCCCGCGGGTCGGGCCGCTCCGGCCCGCGGGCGGTCAGCGCCGGGCCACGCCCTCGGCCCGGGCCTGCCGGGCCACCGCCGCGGCCACCGTCGGCGCGACCCGCTCGTCGAACGGGCTGGGGATGATGTGCTCCTCGGTCAGTTCGCCGTCGATGACCGCGGCCAGCGCGTCCGCCGCCGCGAGCTTCATGCCCTCGGTGACCCGGGTGGCCCGCACGTCCAGCGCCCCGCGGAAAACCCCCGGGAAGGCCAGCACGTTGTTGATCTGGTTCGGGTAGTCGCTCCGGCCGGTCGCCACGACCCGCGCGTACTTCGCGGCCACCGCCGGGTCGATCTCCGGGTCGGGGTTGGCCATCGCGAAAATGATCGCCTCGGAGGCCATGGTCGCGACGGCCGACTCGGGCACCGTGCCGGCCGACAGCCCGAGGAACACGTCCGCGCCGGCCAGGGCCGACTCGATCGGACCGGACCGGCCGGCCTTGTTCGTCTCCGCGGCCAGGGCCGCCTTGACCGGCGTCATGTTCGGCCGGCCGGCGTGCAGCAGGCCCTTGCTGTCCGCCACCGCGATGTCACCGATGCCGGCGGCCAGCAGGATCCGGGTCACGGCCACGCCGGCCGCGCCGGCCCCGGACACGACGGCCCGGAGGTCGGCCAGCCGCCGACCGGTCAGCTTGGCCGCGTTCTCCAGCGCCGCGAGCGCGACGATCGCGGTGCCGTGCTGGTCGTCGTGGAACACCGGGATGTCCAGCCGGGCCTGCAGGAGGCTCTCGATCGCGAAGCACCGCGGCGCCGAGATGTCCTCCAGGTTGATCCCCCCGAACGACGGCGCGAGCCGCATGACCGTCTCGACGATCTGCTCGGTGTCGGTGCAGTCCAGGCAGATCGGCACCGCGTCGACGCCACCGAAGTGCTTGAACAGCGCGGCCTTGCCTTCCATGACCGGCATGGCGCCCAGCGGGCCGATGTCGCCGAGACCGAGCACGGCGGTCCCGTCGGTGACGACCGCGACGACGTTCGATCGCCAGGTGTACTCGTCCGCCAACGACGGATCCTCGGCGATCGCCATGCAGACCCGGGCGACCCCGGGGGTGTAGGCCAGCGAGAGGTCGTCCGGGCCGGTCAACGGCACCGTCACGTCCAGCCCGATTTTCCCCCCCCGATGCAGGAGAAAGGCGGGATCGGAGTCCCGCGACGCCTGGTCGGGGTGGCCCGGAGCGGTCCGGTGGTGGGCAGTGGTGGTCACGTTCAGTCCTCACAGACGAAGCCGGTGGAACAGGCCTCGACGGGTAGGAGGCGGCGGGTCGGCGGGGTTGGGTTGGCGGGGGTTACCCGAGCCCCCACTATTCCACGCGCGCAACCCGGACGGAGACTGGCGACGGTGGCTACCGGTTGACGGGTACGCGAATATCTTCACCGGCACCGTCACCAGCAGGCCGCCGCCCGCTCGACGTCGGTGGCGTCGTTGTAGTGGTGGAAGGCCAACCGGGCGCGCCCGTCGCGACCCGCGGTGACCACGCCGGCCGCCTCGAGCTGGGCCCGGACCGCGTCGCCGGCGGCGACCGACACGATCGCCGAGCCGGCCGGGGCCAACCCGAGCCGGGCCCGGAAGCCGTCGGCCAGCGCGACGTCGTGGCGGTGCACGGCGGCCACCCCCAGGCGGGTGAGCAGCTCCAGCGGTGCCACGGCGCCGATCCAGGAGAACCAGGCCGGCGAGAGATCGAACCGGCGGGCATCGGTCGCGAGCCGCAGGGGGGCGCCGTAGAAGGTCCCCAGCGGGTCCGGCCCGGCGTACCAGCCGGCCAGGTGGGGCACCACGTCGTCGGTGGCCCCGGGCCGCATGGAGGTGAAGCACGTCCCGCGCGGGTTCGACAGCCATTTGTAGCCGGCACAGGTCACGACCGCGAACCGGTTCGCGTCGACCGGCAGCCAGCCGGCCGCCTGGGTGACGTCGAGGCAGACCCGCGCGCCGACCGCGTCGGCCCGGTCGGCCAGCTGGTCCAGGTCCAGGACGGCCCCGGTCGCCGACTGGACGGCGCTCACCGCCACCCAGTCCACTCCGGGCTCCAGCGCGTCGAGCAGGCGGTCGAGCGGCACGCCACGCACCCGCACGCCCCGGTCCTGCTGGGCCAGGAACGGGAACAGCACCGAGGTGAAATCCCCGTCGGCGGTCAGGACCGTCGCGCCGGCCGGCAGGGACGCCGCCAGCGTTCCGATCACTGCCGAGACGTGGCTCGCCACCGACACCCAACCGGCCGGCACCCCGACGAGCCCGGCGAACAATGCCCGGGCCCGCCCGACCGGCCCGTCCCAGGCCCCCGGGCCGCCGGTACCGGCGCTCCACTGGGCCAGGGCCACGTCGAGAGCGCTCAGCGTGCCGGCGCACGGCAGGCCGAGGGTCGCGGTGTTCAGGAAGCCGCGCCGACCGGGGAAATCGCCTCCGGTCAACGGGGTGGAGGGCAGGTCGACCGCCGACGCCGGGGTCGCGGCGGCGGTCCGGGGCGGCGACTGCGTCGAAAGGTCCATGAATCGAGGTTCCGTCGGGACGACCCCTAAGACAATCGGCGATCTGACAGCGCTTTCTCATACTTGTGCTATCAGTTTCCTAGAGTGGGTGGGTGGATCCGAAACGGCTGCTGGTCTTCCGTGAGGTTGCGCACGCCGGCTCGATGTCGGCGGCGGCCCGGTCGCTGGGCTGGACCCAACCGGCGGTCGCCCAGCACATCCGGCGGCTGGAACGCGACACGGGCGTCGCGCTGCTGGTCCGCAGCGGTCGCGGAATGTCCCCGACCGAAGCCGGCCGGTCGCTGCTCGCGCACGCCGACGCCGTCTCCGCGCAGCTGACGACCGCCGATCGCGACCTGGCCGCGTTCGCGGATCTGCGGGCCGGCACGGTGCGGCTCGCGGCGTTCCCGTCGGCGACCGCGACGCTCGTGCCCCGGGCCCTCGCGCTGCTGCGCGACCGGCACCCGGGCGTCGACGTCCGCCTGATCGAGGCCGAGCCGCCCGAGGCCCGGGCCCTGCTGGATGTCGGCGAGGCCGACCTGGCCGTCGGCTTCCGCCACTCGAGCCGGGCGCCCGAGCCGGGTTCCCACCGTCTCGCCGGGCGCACCGGGCCGGTCGACCCGGCTGTCGACCTGCTCGATGACGCGCTGATGCTGATCGTGCCGCCCGCCAGCCCCTTCCTCGCCGGTCGGCCGGCCCTGGCCCGACTGGCCGGCGAACCCTGGATCGCCGGCTGCGAGCGGTGCCGCTCCCACCTGGTCGCCGTGTGCGCGGCCGCCGGGTTCACGCCCGAGATCCGCCACGGCACCGACGACTACGTGGTCACCCAACGGCTGGTGGCCGCGGGACTCGGGGTCGCCATGCTGCCCGGGCTCGCGCTGACCGCCGCCCGGGTGCCCGGGGTCGCGGTGGTCGAGGCGGCGGACGCCGGGATCCGCCACGTCCACCTGATCGTCGGACCCGCCGACCGGCCGGCGCCGGCCGTCCGGGCCCTGGCCTCGGCTCTGCGGGCGGCCGCCGGCCAGCACCGGGCGGCCCGGTCCGGGACCGCCGGCCCCGCCGCGGCCCGGTCGGCGGATCGTACGTAAACGCGCGAAACCCCCCCGACCCGGGCGGCCGTCGGTGAAAAGACGCCCCGGCCGTATCCGAAGTCGGGGTACGGCACGCGGACAGACGCGATACCGTCCGCCCTCGTGGAGGTGCGCGCGCTAGACGTCGACGGGGGCTGGGTCTTCACCCCCAGCCAGCACAGCGACGACCGGGGAACCTTCCTCGAGTGGTTCCGGGTCGATGACCTGGCGGTCGCCGTGGGGCACTCGCTCGAGCTGGCCCAGGCCAACCACAGCGTGAGCCGGAAGGGGACCCTGCGCGGTATCCACTACGCCGACGTCCCGCCCAGCCAGGCGAAATACGTCACCTGCGTCGGCGGCCGGGTCCTCGACGTGGTGGTGGACATCCGGACCGGGTCACCGACGTTCGGCTGCCACGACACGGTCGTGCTGGACGACGTCGACCGGCGGGGCGTCTACGTCGCCGAGGGCCTCGGTCACGCGTTCATCGCGCTGACCGAGGGCGCCGCCGTGTCCTACCTGTGCTCGACGCAGTACGCGCCGACCCGGGAACACGGACTGAATCCGTTCGATCCCGACCTGGCCCTGCCCTGGCCGAACGACATCGAGCCCCGGCTGTCGCCCAAGGACGCCGAGGCCCCGTCGTTGAAGGAGGCCGAGGCGGCTGGTCTGCTACCCGCCTACGCCGACTGCCTGACGTTCTACGACTCGTTGCGGGACCGCCGCATCAGCGCCGGCTTCGGCCAGTAGCGCGCCAGCACCCGACCGAGCACGTCGCCGGCGGGCACCGTGCCGAACGTCACGCTGTCCGTTCCGGCCGGGTTGTCCGACCGGAGCCAGACCGAGCCGTCCGCGTCGACGAAGCCGACCCGCTTCACACCCAGACCGCGATCGGGCAACCGGGCCACGACGACGTCGCCGGGCCGGGCGCGGCTTCCCCACCGGACCAGGCAGGCGTCGCCGGACCGCAGGGTCGGCGTCATCGACGGACCCGCGACGGCCACCAGGCCGAGTGGGCCGCGCGCCCAGCAGGAAAACCCACGTGTCACAGGGGTAGGTTCCCAAATGAGCGGGGAAGGTTTCGACGGGTCGGGTCCGCGGCGCCGCGATGGGTTGTCACCGTCGCGCCGACGACGCACCGGGCCGGCCGCCGAACACCTGACGACGCCGCACCACCTGCACGACCCGAACCACCTGCACAACCCGAACCACCAGCACAACCCGAACCACCAGCACCACCGGACCGCACCATGAGAGGACCGCGGAATGAGCCTTCTGCACCCGAAGATCACGGTCAGTGCGCACTGCGACCTGCCCTGTGGCGTCTACGACCCGGCGCAGGCCCGGATCGAGGCCCAGTCGGTCAAGGCGCTCCAGGAGAAGTACCAGGGCAACGAGGACCCGGTGTTCCGGACCCGCGCCCTGATCATCAAGGAGGAGCGGGCCGACCTGGTCAAGCACCACCTCTGGGTGCTGTGGACCGACTACTTCAAGCCCAACCACCTCGAGAAGTACCCGCAGCTGCACGAGCTGTTCTGGAAGGCCACCAAGCAGGCCGGCGCGGCGGGCACCAAGGCGTCCGTCGACCCGGCCGAGGGCCAGAAGCTGCTCGACCAGATCGACGAGATCGCCAAGATCTTCTGGGAGACCAAGGCGGCCTGACCGGCCGCCCGACGCGGGTCCCGGGCGCCGCCCCGACCGGTGGGAAACCACCGGTCGGGGCGGCGCCCTCGTCGCGTCCCCGTCTCTTCCCCCTCCCGCCCCGACCGGCCCGCCTCGACCGCGTGAAGATTGCGACGATGTCCTCCCGCCCCGACCACCCGAACGCCACCGGCGCCGTCCGCCCGGCCGAGCCGGCCGACGTGCCGTCGATCATCGAGCTGGTCGTCGAGCTCGCGGTGTACGAACGGTCGTCGTCCGAGGTCGAGATGACCGGCGAACTGCTCGCCGCCGCACTCTTCGGCACCGCGCCCACCGCTCACTGCCACGTCGCGGTGGACCCGACCGGCGCGGTCGTCGGTTTTGCGCTGTGGTTCGTCACGTTCTCCACCTGGACCGGCCGACCGGGGCTGTACCTGGAGGACCTCCACGTGCGGCCGGAACACCGGCGGGCCGGTCACGGACGGGCGCTGCTGGCCGAGCTGGCCCGGGTCTGCGTGGCCCGGGGCTACCCCCGTCTCGAGTGGTCTGTCCTGGACTGGAACACTCCGGCCCAGAGCTTCTACCGGACGCTCGGGGCCGTACCGCAGGACGAATGGACAAGGTGGCGCATGACGGGCACCGCGATCACCGGGCTGGCGACCCCGGCTGGACAGGCCGAGCGGCAGCCGTGATGGTGGCGCGGTGCCCACGTACCTCCGCGATCGTCGCCGCGGGTCCGGCACGGTGATCATTCAACCTACGGTGGCCGGCCGGGGGTGGGTAACCTGGGCCTTCCGGCCCGGTCCGACGGCTTGGCCGCGGTACGGCGATTCGGCAACGGTACGGCGGTTCGGCAACGGCACGACGGTGTGGCAACGGCCCAGCGGTCTGACGAACGACGAGAGGTGCACTGGTGGATACGACGCCCCAGGACGCGGCGGTGACAACCGGCGGTAGGGCCGGGGACATCGTCCAATTGCGGCTGCCGGCCGCGGGCGCGTACCTGTCGGTCCTGCGCACGGCGACGGCGGGTCTGGCGGCCCGGCTCCATTTCACCCTCGACGAGATCGAAGATCTGCGCATCGCCGTGGACGAGGCGTGCGCCATGCTGCTGACCTCCGCCGTCCCGGGCGCCGACCTCGAATGCGAGTTCGCTCTTTCGCCGGACGTCGTCAAGGTTTCGGTGACGGTGCTGACCCTGGACGGCGCCGAGCCTTCGCGTGACACGTTCTCCTGGACCGTGCTCACCGCGCTGGCCGGCGGCGTTTCCAGCCGCGTGGACGCGGACGGCCGGGTCACGATCGAGCTGGAGAAGCGGCGCGAGCAGTTCGACCCGGCCGAGGGCGGGGCGCCCGACGCACGGCCCGGAGCCCGCGACGCCGTCCTCCCGCCGGACACCGCTGACGCAGGCACAGTAGGTACGCCGTGACCGCGGGCGGTCCGTCCTCGACCGGGGAGGTTGCCGCCCCCCGGGTGCCGCGCGGGGCCGACGCGACGGCCGCGGGGTCCGACCTCGTACCCCCGCCGAACAGCGGTCCCGACGACAGCGCACCCCGTCCGGCCGTTGTCGATCCGGCGGACCCGGATCTGGCGGGCGCTGCGCTGGCGGACGCCGATCCGGGCGCGCCGGCCCCGGCCGTCGAGGCCGAACCGGGCGCGGCCGCCCCGGCGCGGGACCGCCCGTCCGTCCCGAACAGCCCGTTCGGCGCCCGCAGCCCGGTGCGGCGGCCCTCGGACGACCGCAGCCAGGCGCGGGCGATGTTCATCGAGCTCAACGCGCTTCCCGAGGACGACCCGAAGCGGGCCGGGATCCGCGACCGGCTGGTCCGGATGCACCTGCCGCTCGTCGAGTACCTGGCCCGCCGCTTCCGCAACCGGGGCGAGCCGCTGGATGATCTCATCCAGGTCGCGACGATCGGGTTGATCAAATCGGTGGACCGGTTCGACCCCGAGCGCGGGGTGGAGTTCTCCACGTACGCCACCCCGACGATCGTCGGCGAGATCAAGCGCCACTTCCGGGACAAAGGCTGGGCGATCCGGGTTCCCCGGCGCCTCCAGGAACTCAAGCTCGCGCTGACCAAGGCGACCTCGGAGCTGTCCCAGAAGCTCGGGCGCTCGCCGACCGTGGCCGAGATGGCCGCGCACCTCAAGATGACCGAGGAAGAGGTGCTGGAGGGCCTGGAGTCCGCCAACGCCTACTCGGCGGTCTCCCTGGACGCCCCCGACTCGGGCGACGACGAGTCGCCGGCCGTGGCCGACACGCTCGGGGCCGAGGACGAGTCCCTCGAAGGGGTCGAATACCGGGAGTCGTTGAAGCCGCTCCTGGAAAAGTTGCCGCCCCGGGAAAAGCGCATCCTGCTGTTGCGCTTCTTCGGCAACATGACCCAGTCCCAGATCGCGGCCGAACTCGGGATCTCGCAGATGCACGTGTCCCGGCTGCTGGCCCGGACCCTCACCCAGCTCCGCCGCGGCCTCCTGGCCGAGGAGTAGGACAGACCTCAACGGGGGTCAGATCTGGTCGCCGGGGGCCGGCGGTGCGCCGCGGACGCCCGCCACCACCAGCAGCACCATCGCGGCCAGAGCGGACCCGGCCAACGGCAGACCGTAGCCCCACCGATGGCCCTGCAGCAGCCCGAACGCCACCGGCAGGACCAGGAACTCGCAGACGAACGTCGGCGACCGGGCCCACTGGCGGCGGGCCACCACCGCCCGGGCCAGCGTGATCAGGCCGACGCCGGCCAGGGCGGCGAGCACTCCCCCGATCTCGGCCCGCCCCCGACTGCTCGCGTCGGGGCCGAACCCCCGAACCACCAGGAAGATCCCCAGCCCGATCAGGAGCAGGCCCTGGGCCACCACCAGCCCCGCGGCGATCCGGCGGGTCGACGCCCCGGAATCAACGGTGCCGGCGGCGGCCGTTCCGCGGGCGTCAGCGGTCGGCGCGACGTCGGCCGGCCGGCCCCGACCGGCCGACGACCCGGGCGTCGACGACGTTTTCGGATGGGATCGAGACCGCACCGCGCGACCATACGCGACGCGTGCATTGGCGGATAACGTTGCGGGATGCACGCGCTGCTGGTCGTCAACCCTGTAGCGACCGTGACGACCCCGCGGGTCCGGGATGTGCTGGTCAGCGCGCTGTCGTCCGGTCTCACCCTCGAGGTCGAACAGACGAAGGGGCGGGGGCACGCCACCGAGCTCGGCCAGCGGGCCACCGAGACCGGGGCCGACCTGGTGGTGGTCCTGGGCGGCGACGGGACGGTCAACGAGGTCGTCAACGGGATCATGCGTGACTCCCCGGCCACGGGTGGTCCGGCCCTCGCGGTGGTGCCGGGCGGCGGGACGAACGTGTTCGCCCGCGCCCTCGGCTTCTCCCGCTCCCCCGTCGAGGCGACCGGCGAGCTGCTCGAGGCGCTGCGGGGGGGCCGCCGCCGACGCATCAGTCTCGGCCGGGCCGACCAGCGCTACTTCACGTTCTGCGCCGGGCTGGGCCTCGACGCGGCCGTCGTGCAGCGCGTCGAGAAGAAGCGGGACGGCGGCAAGCCGAACACGCCGGGTCTGTATCTGCGCAGCGCGGTGTCCCGGTTCTACGGCAGCTACGACCGCCGCCATGCCCCGATGGCGCTGAGTCGACCGCCGGCCGGCGGCCTGAGCACCGGCGG
>JAMFSN010000167.1 GCA_026225295.1 Frankia alni | reverse complement strand
GCCGAACCGACCCCGCCTGCCGAACCGATCCGGACGGAATCCGACCCGCCGGCAAATTCGTTCGCCTGATCACGGCGTCCATGTCACGCTTTCCGGGATGACTGCGAAGCCCGCGCGCGTTGTTACCGGCATCGTGCCTGAAACCCACACTGTCCTTGAAGCCCACCCCGTGCCTGAGACAGCTTCCGTGCCTCAGACCGACTCCGCGTCCCCGCGGCTCGTTGACGCCGCACTGCTGGAGGCGTCCGCCGTCCGCCTGGCCGGTTCTGACTCCGACGAACCCGACGACCAGCCTGATCACGATGCCCGGGACGATGAGTTTTTCGCCGCCGATGGCGAGGGACTGGACCTCGACGAACGTCGCGCCCTGCGGCGCGTCGCCGGCATCACCACCGAACTTGACGACGTCACCGAGGTCGAGTACCGGCAGCTGCGCCTCGAGCAGGTCGTACTGATCGGCGTGTGGACGTCCGGAACGTTGGCGGACGTCGAAACGTCGCTCGCCGAGCTGGCCGCACTCGCCGAGACCGCCGGTTCGGTGGTGCTCGACGCCCTCTACCAGCGGCGGGGCACGCCCGACGCCGCGACCTACGTCGGTTCCGGCAAGGCCAAGGAACTTCGGGACGTGGTGGTGGCGACCGGGGCCGACACGGTTGTCTGCGACGGTGAACTCACGCCCGGCCAGCTGCGTCAGCTCGAAGAGATCGTCAAGGTCAAGGTCATCGACCGGACCGCGCTGATCCTGGACATTTTCGCCCAGCACGCGACGTCCCGGGAAGGCAAGGCCCAGGTCGAGCTGGCCCAGCTCCAGTACATGCTGCCCCGGCTGCGCGGCTGGGGTACGTCGCTGTCCCGCAGCGGCGGTGGCATCGGGACCCGTGGGCCTGGTGAAACGAAGATCGAGACCGACCGGCGCCGGATCCGGAACCGGATGTCCCGGCTGCGCCGCGAGATCAGCGCGATGCAGACGGTCCGCGAGACGAAGCGCGCGTCCCGGGTGCGCGGTGAAGTTCCGTCGGTGGCGATCGCCGGATATACCAACGCCGGGAAATCGTCGCTGCTCAACCGGTTGACCGGGGCGGGTGTTCTGGTCGAGGACGCGTTGTTCGCGACCCTGGATCCGACGGTCCGTAAGGCGACCCTTCCGGACGGTCGGGCCTTCACGCTGACCGACACGGTCGGGTTCGTGCGTCACCTGCCCCACCAGCTGGTCGAGGCGTTCCGGTCCACGTTGGAGGAGGTGGCCCGGGCGGATCTGATCCTGCACATCGTCGACGGCTCCCACCTCGACCCGGCCGGTCAGGTCTCCGCGGTGCACGCGGTCTTTGCCGACATCGACGCGGGCCAGGTGCCCGAGCTGATCGTCATCAACAAGGTTGATACGGCCGATCCGGAGAAGCTGGCCACGTTGCGGCGGCTCATGCCGGACGCGGTCGAGGTCTCGGCCCGGACCGGCGAGGGGCTGGGGGTGCTGGTCGACCGGTTGACCACCCTGATCCCGCACCCGGCGGTCGAGGTGGCCGTGCTGCTGCCGTACACCCGTGGTGACCTGGTTTCCCGGATCCATACCGAGGGCGAGGTCCTCACGGTGGAACACGGCGGGGACGGGACGACTGTGCGGGCCCGGGTTCCCCGGCCGTTGGCCGCCGACCTTGCGATGTTCCGGCTGGAGCCGGTCACCGCGTAGGTCCCGGCGGCCCGCGGTCATGCGGCCCGACCCGTCGGTCGCCGGCCGGGGGGCCGCCCCCGGGCCGGGGGGCGCCCCCCGGCCCGGGGGGGCGGGCCGGTGCG
>JAMFSN010000166.1 GCA_026225295.1 Frankia alni | reverse complement strand
CACGCCGGGACGGCCGGTCACGACGACGGTCCACCCCGGCGGCCCGACGGCCGCCCGACGGCCGGCGGGCCTGATCAGGGCAGGTCGAGCGCGTCCCGGATCCGCAACGGCAGGTGGACGGCCATGGCCAGCAGCGTCACGAGCGTCGCGATCTCGATCAACGCTCCGACGACGTCCCCGGTGATGCCGCCCAGCCGGTGGACCAGGTGGGCCCGCAGCACCATCGTCACCAGCAACGTGACGGCCAGGGCCAGCACCGCCTGGATGGCCTCGCCGGGGCGCCCGCCGTGGAAGTCGTTCAGCCCGGCGCCCACCGCGCCGGCCGCCACCACCAGGGTCGCGACGGCGGCCGGGACGGGCCGAACGGAGCCGGCGACCAGCGCACCCAGTCCACTGGGCCGGGCGGCGGGCGCGCCCGGCAGGCAGATCCAGGTCACCGCCAACCGGCTGACGGTCACGGCCAGGATCAGCGAGACGGTGCCCCGGTGCTCGGCGACCGCCGCTCCCAGCGCCGCGACCTGGCCGAGTACGGCGAACAGCACGGTGACCGCGCCGAACGCGCCGATCTCGGGCTGCTTCATGACGGCCAGCGACCGCTCCGGGTCCCGGCCCGCGCCCAGGCCGTCGGCCAGGTCGGCCAGCCCGTCGAGGTGCAGCCCGCGGGTCAGCAGCGCGAGGACCGCGATGCCGGCCACCGGCGGGACCAACGTCTCACCGGCGCTGCCGACCAGGATCCGCAGGACGATCACGACCGAGGCCGCGGCGAACCCGAGGACGAAGCCAACCAGCGGGGCGACCGTCATGGCGCCGCCCGCCGCCCGGCGGTCGACCGGGCCCGGGTCGCCCACCGGCAGGATGGTCAGGAAACTGAAGGCCAGCCGGACCCGGGTCAACCGCTCGGACCGCTCTTGTCGCTGATGCCGGCCTGGTCGAAGGTGGCCATCTCGGCCAGCGTCGCCTGCGCGGCCTTGACCAGCCCGACCGCGACGAGCGCCCCGGTGCCTTCGCCGAGCCGTAGGCCCAGGTCGAGCAGCGGTTCCAGCCCGAGCGACTCGAGGGCGAACCGCTGGGCCGGTTCGCTCGAGCGGGAGCCGGCCACCGTCCAGCGGGCCACCCCGGGCGCGTGGGCCTCGGCGACCAGGGCCGCCGCGCAGACGACGACCCCGTCCAGCACCACCGGCGTCCGCCGTTCCGCGGCCCGCGCGATCAGGCCGACCAGCGCCGCGAGATCCGGCCCGCCGATGGTCCGGAGCAGCTCCATCGGGTCGTACACCCACGGGCGACCCCGCCGCAGCGCGTCGCGGACCGCGGCCGTCTTCACCATCCACCGCTGGTCGTCGATGCCGGTCCCGCGCCCGATGACCTCCACCGGTTCCAGGTCGAGCAGCGCCGCGACCAGGGCGGCCGACGGCGTCGTGTTGCCGATGCCCATCTCGCCCGGCACCAGCAGGTCGGTGCCGGCGTCGATCTCCTCGTCCGCGATCGCCACCCCGACCTCGAACGCGGTCACCGCCTCCTCGGCGGTCATCGCGTCCTCGGCATTGATGCGGCCGCTGCCCCGGCGGACCCGGTACCGCGGGTCGCTGCCGGCCGCCTCGACCGGGGTGTCCACCGACACGTCGACGACCCGGACGGTCGCGCCGACCTGGGCGGCCAGGATGTTCACGGCCGCGCCGCCGGCCGCGAAGTTCGCGACCATCTGCGCGGTCACCTCGGGCGGGAAGGCCGAGACCCCGTCGTGGGCCACCCCGTGGTCGCCGGCGATGACGACCGCCCGGATCCGCTCGAACGGGCGGGGCGGGCAGGTCCCCTGGACCCCGGCCAGCCAGATCGAGAGGTCCTCGAGCCGGCCCAGCGCGCCGGGGGGCTTGGTCAGGGTTGCCTGGCGGTCACGGGCGGCGACCATCGCCGCGGCGTCGAGCTCGGGTATCAGCACGCCGCCTTTCCTACCCGATGGACGCCCGCCGCCTCCCGTCCGGCCCACCGGGCCGGACGGGCCCGGGCCGGTCCGGCTGCGCCCGTAGGCTCGCGCACCGGGTGATGTTCGGTAACGTCGCGGCGTGTCGGTCCTCGAACGGCGGGTCTTCCTGAGCCACACCGGGGAATTACGGGCCCACCCGGCCCCGCGGTCGTTCGTCGCCGCCGCCGAGCGAGCGGTCGCCCTGGCCGGCGACCGCGCCGTCGACATGGACTACTTCGGCGCCCGCGATGACGAACCGGCCGAATTCTGCGTGCGGCAGGTGCGCGGCTGCGACGTCTACCTGGGCATCATCGGGTTCCGCTACGGCACGCCGGTCCCTGACCGGCCCGAGCTGTCCTATACCGAGTTGGAGTTCGAGGCGGCCACCGCGACCGCCATCCCGCGGCTGGTCTTCCTGCTCGACGACGACGCCGAGGTTCCGTTCCGGGACTTCGCGGACTTCGTCCACGGCGATCGGCAGGAGCGGTTCCGGCGGCGGCTGAGCACCGGCGGGATCATCGCGGCCGGGTTCCGGACGCCCGCCGAGCTGGAGACGGCGGTGCTCAAGGGGCTGGTCGAGCTGCGGGACAAGCAGCGCGAGGCCGACCCGGATCCGCATCCGTCGGAAGCGATCCGGCGGCCCTGGCTGGTGCCCGCCCGCTACGGCCGGTTCGTGCCCCGCCCCGAGCTGACCGAGGAGATCGTGCGGCGGCTGGTCGACTCGCCCGGCGGACCGTCCCAGCCGCCGATCGTGCTGCACGGCGGCGGCGGGTTCGGCAAGACGACGTTGGCCGTCGAGGTCTGTACGGACCCGCGGCTGGCCGAACGGTTCCCGGGCGGGATCCTGTGGGCGACGATCGGCGAGGCGCTGGCCGGGGCCGGCCTGGCCGACCGGGTCAACGACCTGTCCGAGGCGCTGTCGGGGACCCGGCCGACCTTGTCCGACCCCGAACAGGCGGGGTTCCGGCTCGGGGAGCTGCTCGGCTCCCGGCCGCGGCTGCTGGTCGTCGACGACGCCTGGCTGCGCCGGCAGGTCCGGCCGTTCCTGCAGGGCGGGGCCGGGACCGTTCGCCTGGTCACCACCCGCATGCGCGACCTGCTGTCCGACGCGGACTCCGTCGCGGTGCCCCCGATGAGCCCCGACCAGGGCCGCGAGCTGCTGCTGGACGGGCTCGGGGACCTGCCGGCGGCCGAGGTCCACATGCTGCTGGCTGTCACCGGCCGCTGGCCGGTCCTGCTGAAGCTGGTGAACCGGACGATGCGGCGCTACGTCCGCGACGGCGTGACCCCCTCCCGGGCCGCCTGGCGGGTGTTGCGCCGGCTGCAACGGCGCGGGCCGACCGCGCTGGACGTGAGCCGTCCCGAGGAGCGGGCCCAGGCCGTCGAAGCGACCCTCGCGGCCAGCCTGGCCCTGCTGACCGGGGACCGCCTGGACCGGTACCTGGAGCTGTCGATCTTTCCCGAGGACGTCGACATTCCCCGCGGGGTGCTCGATCTGCTGTGGTCGCACACCGGCGACCTGGACCCGGACGAGGTCGACGGGCTCGGCGAGGAACTGGCCGACCTGTGGCTGGTGCTCGGCTACCGCAGCGATCCGCCGTCCCTGCGGCTGCAGGACGTGCTGCGCTCCTATCTGCGGGCCCGGGCCGGCGCGGAACGTCTCAAGGCCACGAACGAGGCGCTGGTCGACGCGGCGGCCGGGCTGCTCGCCCCGGCCCGGCCCGGGCCGGGCCGGCCCTGGTGGTCGCTGCCCAGCGCGTCCGACGCCCGGCCGCGCCCGGGTGACCGGGAGGCCACCGCCAACTACCTGTGGGAGCACCTGAGCTACCACCTCTACGAGGCCGGGCGGCGCGACGACCTGCTCTCGCTGGCCACCGACCTACGCTGGACGGTCGCCAAGAGCGCCCAGCCGAACTTCGGGCCGGTCGCGGTCGACGTCGACTTCGGCTACGCGGAAGCGGCCGGCGGCGGCGACGGCGACGGCGCGGTCCCGGCCCTGCGGCGGGCGGTGAACCAGGCCGGTCACCTGCTGACGCCGGGCGTGCCGGTCGCGTCGTTCGGCCCGATCCTGGCCAGCCGGCTGGACGGGCTGGCCGGGGTGGCCGGGCCGTTGGAGCGCTACGCGGTCGGGCTCACCGGCCCCCGTCTGGTGAACCGGTGGCCGCTGCCCGACCAGCCCCACCCGGCGCTGGTCCGGGTCCTGCGCGGGCACACCGATTCGATCACGTCGTGCGCCGCCGGCCCGGACGGCGACTGGATCGCGAGCGCCGGCCAGGACGGCTGCCTGTGGCTGTGGGATCCGCGGACCGGCAGCGCGAGCCGGCTGTGGAAGGGCCCCGGCGGCCCGCTGATCCTGGGCCGGACCGGGCCCCGCGCGCTGGTCGTCGTCGCCCTCGAGGGCGGGCAGGTCTTCCGGTGGCACATCGAGGACGATCCGGTCCCGGACCAGGGCGTCGACCTGCCGCCCGGGCTGGAGGCATGCGTGATCGGGCCGGCCGGTTCGTGGCTGGCCGCCGCGACCGCCGGGACGGTGCTGGTCCGGTGGCTGGCGCCCGGCTCCCCGCCGGACGCGCCCGGCGGGGAGCCGGTGCCGACCGGCGCGGGGCCGGTCACGGCCATGTTCCCCGGGCCGGACGGAGCCTGGTTCGCCACCGTCCACCGCGACGACGAGGTGGTGCGGATCTGGGACCTCGCGGCCCACCCGGCCGGCCCCCGGCTCGAGCTGCGGCCCCCCGGCGCCCGGGCCCGGCTGGGCGAGGCGGAGTCCTGCGTCAGCATCCCCGCCGCCGGCCAGGCGGCTCCCGACCCGGCGGCTCCCGAGACAGCGGCTCACCAGGTGGCGGCGACCGAGGTGGCGGGCCCCGAGCCGAGGATCGTGGTCGGGTACCGCGACGGCCTGATGCGGCTGTACGACAGCCGGGACGGCCGGCTGCTGCGCACCCTCGACGGCGGGGTGAGTGTGACCAGCCTGACCGTCGTGGACGACCGGTCGCTGCTCGTCTCCGGCCACACCACCGGCCGTGTCCGGCTCTGGGACCTGGCCACCGGCGCGCCGCGCGGCGGGTTCGTCGGGCACCCGGCCCGGGTCACGGTCTGCGCCGCCGCCCCCGGCGCCGAGCTCCTGCTGACCGGGTCACGGGACGACACGCTGCGGATCTGGCGGCTGGACGCGCTGGCCGCGACGGGCCCCACGCCGCTCCCGGTGCCGGGCCCGGCGGACCGGTCCGGGGCCGCGGCGGTCGGGCCGGGCGGCCGCTGGCTGGCCACCGGTGGCCGGGACCGCAGGGTGCGGCGGTGGGACCCGGCCGGCAAGCGTGTCACCCACGTGTTCGGCCCCGTCCCGGGGTGGGTGAACGCGATCGGCGTCGACCCGGCCGGTCGGTGGCTGGCCAGTACCCACTGGCACCGTCTGGTCCACATCTGGGACGCCGAGTCGGGCGATGAGCTGCTGAGCCTCGACGCCGAGACCGAGTCCGTCCGGACCTGTGCGGTCGCCCCGGACGGTTCCTGGCTGGCCACCGGCGGCGCAGACGGCCTGGTCCGGCTGTGGGACATGCCGTCCGGCGCCCCCGGCCGGGTGCTGCGGGCCGACCCCCGGGTCGTCTTCGCCTGCGTCGCCGCCCCGGACGGCTCCTGGCTGGCCACCGGCGGCCACAGCGGGATCACCCGGATCTGGGACGTGGCCACCGGGGAGATCCGCTTCGAGCTGCCCGGGCCGGCCGCGGCCCGGGACGTCCGGGCGGCCGCTGTCGCACCCGGCGGCGACTGGCTGGCCACCGGCCACGGCGACGGTTCGGTCCGCGTCTGGGACGTCGGCGCCGGGCGGCCGCGAACCGTGATCCGGGGCCACACCCGCTGTGTGTACGGCTGCGCGGCCAGCCCCGACGGTCGGCTGCTGGCCACCTGCGGCGAGGACAGTTCGCTGCGGATCGTGGACGTGGCGACCGGCGAGTGCCGAGCGGCCATGCGCGTCGACGGCCTGCTGCTCGACTGCGCCTGGCTGCCCGACGGGCGCGGGGTGCTGGCGGTCGGCCTGGGCGGGGTCTACCTGTTCGACTACCGGGCCGGCGGCCCGTCGGACTGAGCGCGGCGCTCCCACAGCACGAAGGTCGCCCCGTTCGGATCGGTGAGCGAGATCAGCGAGCCGATCGGAAGCTCGACCCGGTCCTTGGCGATGCGGGCGCCGAGCGAGAGGGCCGTGGTGGTGGCCGCGTCGAGATCGTCGACCGGCACGTACGGGATCCAGCCCGGCGGCCGGGAATCGCCGTCCGCCAGCGGGGTGAACCCGGCCCACGGGGCCCGGTCGCCGACCCGGCTGTCGCTGACCAGGCTGTCGCCGCCCGGGTTGTCGCCGACCAGCAGCGGCACCGACGTGTCACCCAGCGGCAGGTCGGACACCGCCCAGCCGAACAGCGTCGTGTAGAAGGCCCGCGAGCCGTCGATGTCCCGGGTCCGCAGGTCGAAGAATGCGAAAGGGGCGGTCGTCATGGCTGCACTCCGTTTGGGTCGATCGTGGCCGGGGCGCTCCCCGGTCGGACTGGACGTTCGTCCTGAACTCTGGGCCAGCTGTCCTGAACTGCCGGTCCGGACGGGCTAACCTGCCGGCATGCGTCCCGTGGGTGACTTGTCGCCGAACCAGCTCGAGAAACGCCGGCAGATTGTCGAGGCGGCCCGGGCCGTGCTGGCCCGGGACGGGGTTTCCGGGGCCACGGCGCGGGCCGTGGCCGACGCGAGCCCGCTGACCAAGAGCGCGATCCACTACTACTTCGCGGACATGGACCAGCTCGTCGACGAGGCGATGGCCGGGCACATCGCGGGATTTCTGGACGAGCTGCGGGGCGTGGGCGACCCGGCTGACGATCCGGTCGAGCGGTTCTGGGCGGTGGTCGAGCGGTACCTGGGAATCTTCGAGCGGATGCCGGGCGCGGCCCGGCTCTGGTACGGCTACTGGCTCGACGCGGTGGCCCGGGACCGTCCCGATCCGATCGCCCGGCTGCACCGCGAGGTGGTGGCGCTGCTGGTCGACCTGCTCACCGTGGCCGGCGGGCCGGAGCCCGGGACCCGGGCCGACGCGCTCCTGTCCTACCTGCTCGGCACGGTGATGCGGCAGGCGGTCGGGCCGGTGCCGTTCGAGCGGGTCCGGCGGGAGGTCGGCGCCCTGTGCGGGCTGGCCACCGCCCCGGCGGCGGCCGTCGTCCCGGAGGGCGGAGCCGGGGTCGCCGGGGCGACACCGAAAAGCCGAAGAGGAAAGAAGGGCAAAGCCGCGCGGCGGAGCAGTTGACGCAACCATGCCGGGCACCCTTCGCGAGCGTTCAGGGGATCGTTCAGGACATCTGTCCAGAACTTTAGGACGGATGTCCCAATTCGGCAACCGGACGCCGCCACCCACGAAACCGCGCCCGGTCAGGACCAGGGCTGGACCCCCGAGCGCGATCCATCTGACCCCCTGGGGGGACCAGCCTTCAAGAACAGGCAGCCATCGGCGGCGGGTGGCTCAGCGCAGGCGCTGGGGGATGCCCACCGTCACGAGCCAGACCTCGTCGCAGGCCGCGGCGATCGTCGCGTTGACGATCCCGAGCGCGTCGCGGAACCGCCGGCCGACCGCGGTGGTGGGCACGATGCCGGCCCCGACCTCGTTGGTCACCGCCACGACGTCCCGCCGGCTCGATCGCCAGGCCGCCACCAGCGCGGCCAACGGGTCGCCCGAATCCCCGGACGCCCCCGGCGCCCCAGACGTCTCCAGTTCGTCGAGGTGGGCACTGGTCCACAGGGTCAGGCAGTCGATCAGCAGGGGCGGTCCGGTCTCGCCCAGCAGCGCCGGCAGATCGGTCGTCTCGATCGTCGTCCAGCCGGGCGGTCGCCGGTCGCGGTGGGCGGCGACCCGGGCGGCCCATTCGGCGTCGCCGGCCGGCACCGGACCGGCGGTCGCGACGTAGAGGACCTCCGGTTCGGCGGCCAACCGCCGTTCGGCCTCGGCCGATTTGCCGGACCGCGCCCCTCCGGTGACCAGCACCCGCCGCGGCGGCCGGCGCCGGTCGGTGGCCGGGGCGCGCGGCCGCCCGTCGTCCTCCGGCTCGTCCACCGGGTCGCCCAGCGCCAGCACCGTCCCGTCTGCGGGAGCCTCCGCACCGATCCGGGCCAGCTGCCGGGCCAGCTCCGGGCCGGCGGGGGCGTCGTGGCCGAGTCCGATGGCGACCACCCGGGTGGCCGTCCCGACCACACCGCGACGTCGCAGGTCGGCGAGTTGCGCGGCCGGGTCCGCGAGGAGCACGGCGTGGTAGGGCCGGCCGGTCGGCGGGTCGATCGTCGCCGGGTCCCACGGGCCCGGCGCGTAGAGCAGGGTGGTCCCGTCCGGCCCGGTCACGTCGTAGGCGAACGCGGTCGGCGACCCGGGATCGTCGGACCGCGCGGCCAGGGGTCGGATTGTGTACCCGGCGACCTCCAGGACCGCGTCCGGACCGGCCGCCAGGCACCGGATCCGAGGTTCGGAGCGACCGCCCGGACCGTCGGCCGTCCCCCCGCTGTGGGACAGCTGGGCCGGCGGGCCGATCACGGTCAGGACCGGGCCGTCCGGCCGCGCCCGGGCCGCGCGGCGCAGCCATCCGACGTCCACCGGGTCATGACTGCGCGGCTCGAGCAGGACGCACCGGACCTCGTCGAGGCCGACCCGTAGCCGCGCGGCGGACCCGGCCGCCGCCGGGCCGCCGCCGACGAGCAGCGCGTCGTCCACGAGCAGAGCCGTCGGTTCGCGCCGCACCCCGGCGGCCCGGCCTCCGGCGCAGGAGGCGCAGCGGCACCACGGATCGGGCCAGCCGCCGGCCGGCCCGGTTCCGAGCAGGGTCAGCCGCACGCCCGGGCTCCGGACCCGCGGATCAACTGTGGGGGTTGCGCTTACGCTCCCCGAAGGTCATGAGGGCGAGGACGATGCCCAGCGCGGCAATGGAAATGATGGTGATCAGTGCGACCACCCACCACTCCAGGCCAGCGGAGTGGGACGCGGGACCGATTTCCGCCAGCACGCTGGCCGCGGGATGCAGGGTGGTAGCCACGGAGTCCTTCCTCGTTGTGGGGCCCGGGGTCGTGGAGCCCGGGCCATCCCCTCCAGTGTGGCGCAGACGGGTCGGATACGGCGCCGACCTCGGCCCGCGGGGCCGGTCGGGGCGGCCGGCCCGCTTTCCGGTGATGGTGCGGTGGGCGCTGGTCGGTACGCCGCGGCGGGTACAGGTGTTGGATGAGCATCGTGGCGCGAACGGCGGCGAAGGGGAATTCGACGGTGACCTGGACGTGGCGGTACGAATCCGAGGACGGCACCGTGGTCACGCCCGAGGGGCTGGCCCCGCCGGAACAGTTCCCGACCCAGGGGGACGCCGAGACCTGGCTCGGCGAGGAGTGGCACGTGCTGTTCGACGCGGGTGTCTCGCAGGTGACGCTGCTGGAGGGCGACCGCAAGGTCTACGGCCCGATGAGCCTGCACCCCGCCACCTGAGGCTCAGCCGGCCGGGGCCTCGTGGATGACGACGTCCCCGAGAATCTTGTCGATCCGCTCGAGCAGGGCCGGCTCGAGACGGACCCCGGACGCCTTGACGTTCTCGTGCACCTGCTCGGGTCGGGACGCCCCGATGATCGCCGAGGCGACATTGTCGTTCTGCAGCACCCAGGCCACCGCGAGCTGGGCCATCGTGAGCCCGGCGTCCTCGGCGACCGGCCGCAGCCCCTGGACCCGCTCCAGCAGGTCGTCGTCCATCATCCGCTGGATGAAACCGGCGCCCGGCCCGGTCGCCCGGGACTGCTCGGGGGGCGGCGAGCCCGGTAGGTACTTGCCGGTCAGGACGCCCTGAGCGACCGGCGACCAGACGATCTGGGAGATCCCGGCGGTCTGGGAGGTCGGGATGATCTCGGCTTCGATGGGCCGCCACAGCATCGAGTACTGGGGCTGGTTGGAGATGATCTGGTCCAGGCCCATCCCGGCGGCCAGTTCCACCGCCGCGCCGATCTCCTCGGCGCTCCACTCCGACACCCCGACGTAGAGAACCTTGCCCGCCCGGACCAGGTCGTCGAAGGCCCGCAGGGTCTCGGCCAGCGGCACGGTCGGGTCGTAGCGGTGGGCCTGGTAGAGGTCGAGATGGTCGGTGCGCAGGCGCTTGAGGGACGCGTGGCACGACTCGATGATGTGCTTGCGGCCCAGTCCCCGGTCGTTCTCACCCGGCCCGGTCGGCCAGAAGACCTTGGTGAACAGTTCGTAGGACTCGCGCCGGACGCCGTCCAGGGCCTCCCCGAGCACGGTTTCCGCGCGGGTGCCGGCGTAGACGTCCGCGGTGTCGAAGGTGGTGATCCCGTTGTCGAAGGCGGCCTGGACGCAGGCCAGCGCCGCCTCCCGCTCGACCTGGTCACCATGGGTGATCCAGTTGCCGTACGAGATCTCGCTTACGGACAGGCCGCTGCGGCCCAGGCGTCGATGCTGCACACCGAAACCCTACGGGCGCCCGGCGGCGCCGCCCACCCCGGCCGGGACGGGCGACGCGCCGGGCCCGCGGTTACCGGGACGGTTCGGGGTCGGCGCGCGAGACCCGGGGCTTCGGAAGCCGCCACCGGCGGGGCAGCAGCGCCCGCTGCGCCGCGTAGGCCCGGACCCGGACCCGGGAGCCGGGGTAGACCTGCTCGACCCGCCGGGTGACCAGCACCGACAGCAGCAGCGAGTCGCCGACCACGGCAATGACCCCGGCCAGCATGATGACGGTGGTCGCGATCCGGGCCGCGTCGGACGGGATGACCACGCCGGCGAAGTAGATGACCGCGGCGATCAGGAACAACGGCCCGACGTTGCGGCGCCGGTCGACGTAGTCGCGGGTCAGGACCCGCTCCGGGACCTGCTCCCGGGCCGGCAGCCGGCTGACGTCGGTCGACTGCATGGACGCCCGGTAGTCCGACGTCCTGCGCCGCCGCTCGTCTCGGCCCGAGGAGCCCTTGGCGCCCGACCGGCCGCCGGTGGTCAGGGACGAACTGCCCTTCGGCCGGGCCGCCCGGGCCTGGGACCGCTTGGGCGTCGGTCGTCCCTTGCCGCCGGCCAGGTCGCCGGAACCCTCGACCGGCCCGTCGTCGACCGGGTCGAGCGCGATCGGTTCATCGACGGTGGTCCGTCGCTTCAGCAGGGCCATCAGGGCAGCGCCAACATGGTTTCCAGAGCCTTCCGGGCGTTCGCGGCGATGTCGGGATCGACCGTCACGCGGTTCACCACCTCGCCGCGGACGAGGGATTCCAGCGTCCACACCAGGTGCGGCAGGTCGATCCGGTTCATCGTGGAGCAGTAGCAGACGGTCTTGTCCAGGAACGCCACCGTCTTGTCAGGATGCCTGTTCGCGAGCCGGCGTACCAGGTTGAGCTCGGTACCCACGGCGAACGCGCTGCCCGGCGGGGCCTCGTCGACCACCTTGATGATGTACTCGGTCGAGCCGACCAGATCGGCCGCCGTGACCACCTCATACTGGCACTCCGGGTGGGCGATCACCGTGACACCCGGGATCCGGGCCCGGACCTCGTCGACGCAGGCCCGGCTGAACCGGCCGTGGACGGAGCAGTGCCCCTTCCACAGGATCATCTTGGCGTCGCGCAGCTGCCGCGCGGTGAGGCCGCCGTTCGGGCGGTGCGGGTTGTAGACGACGCAGTCGGTGAGGCTCAGCCCCAGTTCCCGGACGGCGGTGTTGCGACCCAGGTGCTGGTCGGGCAGGAACAGAACCCGCTCGCCGCGGCGGTCCGGCCCGAACGCCCACTCGAGCGCGCGGCGGGCGTTCGAGGAGGTGCAGACCGTCCCGTCGTGCCGGCCGGTGAAGCCCTTGATGGCGGCCGAGGAGTTCATGTAGGTGACCGGTACCGTGCCGTCGGCCGCCCCCGCGTCGACCAGCGCGTCCCAGGCCTGCTCGACCTGCTCGGCAGTGGCCATGTCGGCCATCGAGCAGCCGGCGGCCAGGTCGGGCAGGATCACGCCCTGCCGTTCGGCGGTCAGGATGTCGGCGCTCTCGGCCATGAAATGCACGCCGCAGAACACGATGTGGCGGGCGTCCGGGCGGGCCGCCGCGTCGCGGGCCAGCTTGAACGAATCGCCGGTCACGTCGGCGAACTGGATGACCTCGTCGCGCTGGTAGTGGTGCCCGAGGACGAAGACCGAGTCACCGAGGGCCGCTTTCGCGGCCCGGGCCCGCTCGACCAGGTCCGGGTCGGAAGCGGACGGCAGGTCACCGGGACAGTCCACCCCGCGCTCGCTGGCCGGATCGGTACCCCGGCCCAGCAGCAGCAGGAGGGGGGACGGGGCGGGACCGCCCACCGCCGCGTCGACCGTGTCGAGCGTCATCGAACACCTCCGGACGTATGGTCGTTACGACTCTAACTCAGCGTAGACCTCAGCCGGAGGGGCCGATCGGACATTCCCGGCGCCCCCGGCCCGGCCCGCTCTGCGTCGCCCCTCACACCTCAGCGGATGGACCTCACACTTGTCGGGTCGGGATTGTGTGGGCGGTTCGCCATCGCCTGCGTACGATGGAACACAGGATGGGGTCCGGGGGTTCTCCACGACGACGAGCGTTCACCCACGTCGCCGGGCTTGTGTCCCACGAGTCCGTCCCATCAGGGAGCAGCCAACTCACCGCAGGAGCGGCCCCATGACCGTCCAGGACACGATTGCCAGCGAGAGCCAGGCGTCCACGCTCAACCTCACCGACTTCGCCGCGGGCAAGGTCAAGACCCTGCTCGCCCAGGAGGGTCGTGACGACCTCCAGCTGCGCATCGCCGTCCAGCCCGGTGGCTGCTCCGGCATGCGCTACCAGCTGTTCTTCGACGAGCGTCAGCTCGACGGCGACCAGGTCATCGACTTCTCGGGCGTCAAGGTCGCGGTCGACCGGATGAGCGTCCCGTACCTGTCGGGCGCGACGATCGACTTCGTCGACACGATCGAGAAGCAGGGCTTCACGATCGACAACCCGAACGCGGCCGGCTCGTGCGCCTGCGGAGACAGCTTCCACTAGGCCCCACCAGCTCCGAGACCTCGCCGGACCGTCGAAAAGACGGTCCGGCGAGGTTTTTCGCGTCCCCCGGCCGACCCGCGGACGGGTCCGGGCGCAAGCCGACGTGGTCCGGAGTCGTGCTTTCTCCGGCGGGCCGGGCGGGTAGGCTTCGGCACCGTGCGTATCGCCCTCACTGGCTCCATTGCGACCGACCACCTGATGCGGTTCCCGGGCACGTTCGCCGAGCAACTGCTCCCCGACCAGCTCCACCGGATCTCGTTGTCGTTCCTCGTCGACGACCTCGTGGTGCGCAACGGCGGGGTGGCCGCGAACATCGCCCACGGCCTCGCCCGCCTCGGCGAGCACCCGCTGCTGATCGGAGCGGTCGGGCGCGACTTCGCCGGCTACCGGGCCGAACTCGAGGGCCACGGGGTCGACACGTCGGCCGTCCGCGTGAGTGATGTCGCCCACACGGCCCGGTTCGTCTGCACCACCGACTCCGAGCTGTGCCAGATCGCCTCCTTCTACCCGGGGGCGATGAGCGAGGCGCGCCAGATCGGGCTGGCTTCCGTCGCCGAGCGGGTCGGCGGCCTGGACCTGGTGGTCATCAGCCCGAACGACCCCGAGGCGATGATCCGCCACACCCTGGAGTGCCGGGAGCGCGGCTACCCCTTCGCGGCCGACCCCTCCCAGCAGCTGGCCCGGATGGCCGGGGCGGACGTCCAGCAGCTCATCGACGGGGCCGCGTACCTGTTCTGCAACGACTACGAGAAGAACCTGCTGGAGAGCAAGACCGGCTGGTCGAGCGATGATGTCATGGCCCGGGTGGCGGTCCGGGTCACCACCCACGGGTCGGGCGGCGTCGTGATCGAGACGAAGGACGCCGACCCGATCCGGGTCCCGGTCGTGCCGGCGCGGGTCATCGGCGACCCGACCGGCGTCGGGGACGCGTTCCGGGCCGGGTTCTTCGCCGGCCTGTCCTGGGACCTCGACCATCAGCAGGCCGCCCGGGTCGGCTGCCTGCTGGCCACGCTCTCGCTGGAGACGATGGCCCCCCAGGACTACGAGATGTCGAACGACGAGAGCCTCAAGCGACTGGCCGAGGCGTACGGCGCGGACGCGGCCATGGACATCGCTCCCCACCTGCCGCCGCCGGCCGGCGCCTGATCCCGGGGGGACCTGACCAGACCAGACCGGTCGGGTCAGGTCGCCGTCCGGAGGACCCGGTACGCGGTGCCGGAGCCGTCCGGTAACGCCCGGGCGCCCAGGTAGTCCTGGCCGCGCAGCCGGCACCAGGCCGGCACGTCGGTGGCCGCGGCCGGATCGTCGGCCAGCACCTCGAGGACCGTTCCGGCTCCGAGGTCCCGGGCCGCCCGGGCCAGCTCGATGATCGGGATCGGGCACGGCCGGCCGCGGGCCTCCACCACGACCACCGGCGTCCCGTCCCGGCCCGCGGCGTTGGCGGCCTCGGGGTGGTCCCCGGGTGTCGCCCCGGCTGTCACAGGGCCGCCCCGCCGGTCGCCGCCCGGACCCGTTCCACGGCGGCCGGCAGCACCGCGAGCAGCCGTTCGGCGTCCGCCCGGGTCGAGCCGCGGCCGAAGGAGACCCGGACGTTGCCGTGGGTCAGGGCGCCCATCGCGACCAGCACGTGGCTGGGTGCCAGCGTGCTCGACGTGCAGCTCGACCCGCTGTTGACGGCGATGCCGGCCTGGTCGAGTTCGCGCAGCAGGGCCTCGCCGTCCACGTACAGGCAGGAAAACGTGACCAGGTGGGGCAGCCGGCCGGTCGGGTCCGGATCCCCGAGCACGTCGATGTCCGGGACCAGGGCCGGGACCCGGGCCCGGACCAGCTCCACCAGCGCGGTCAGCTCGCGGGCCTCGGCGGCCATCTCGGTGGTCCGGGCGTGCAGTGTGGCCGCCGCCGCCACCACGGCCGGCAGGTTCACGAAGCCCGGGACGCGACCCCCTTCCCGGTCGTCGGCCGGCAGGGGCGAACGCCAGCGGGTCCCGGTGCGTACGACCAGGAACCCGACTCCCGCCGGGCCGCCGAATTTATGGGCCGACGCGGTCAGCAGGTCGGCCCCCAGGGCCCGCCGGTCGACCGGGATCCGCCCGACCGACATGGCCGCGTCGACGTGCAGAGGGACCGGGCCGGTGTGCTTCTCATCACCCCCGGGCCGGTCGGTGGACCCGACCCCGTCGGGTCGGTGGTCGCGCAGGACCGCGGCCACGGCCGCCACCGGCTGGATGGTGCCCACCTCGTGGTTGGCGTGCTGCAGGCTGGCCAGCGCCGTCCCCGGGCCGGGGGAGTAGTCGGCCGGCGTCACCCGGCCCAGGTGGTCCACCGGAACCTGGACGACGGTCCCGCCGGCCGCCTCGTGGCGTTCCGCGGCGTGCAGGACGCAGGAGTGCTCGACCGCGCTCACCAGCAGGCCGTTGCCGGCCCGGGAGCGCCCCAGCAGGCTGCCGCTCACCGCCAGGTGGGCGGCCTGGGTGCCGCTGGCGGTGAAGCTCACCTCGTCGGGCCGGGCGCCGAGCGCGGCCGCGACGGTCTCGCGGGCCGCGTCGAGCAGCAGCCGGGCCCGGCGGGCCTGGCGGTAGAGCCGGGCCGGATCGGCCCAGCCCTCGTCGAGGGCGGCGAGCAGTGCCTCCCGCGCGACCGGGTGCAGCGGGGCGGTGGAGGCGTGATCCAGGTAGGGCGCCACGCCTCTCAACCTACGGCGGCCGGGCCCGCCGAGCCCCCGCGACGGCCGCCGCCGAACCCCCGGTCCGGCCGCCACACGGGCGTACCGCGCCACTCCGGCGAGAAGCGTGGCGGCCGCTGGGATACGCTCCTGCCCGCACCATCTACAACGTGTCGAAGAGCGCGCGCGCTCCCCGGGACCACGTCCCGGTCACCGCGCGCGGTAGTCGTGGAGGGCAGGACCTGGTGACCCGATCCTTCGGCCCCTCCCGGCCGTCGAACGACGTCGCAGACGTCGACACCGACGCCCGGGGGGATCGCGGCGAGCTGGTCGGACGACGGGCCGGGCAACCGGGCCCGCGTCCGCCGCGACGCTTCGGCTTCGCGCTGGTGCTCGTCGCCGTGGGCCTGACGGCTACGGCCTGTGATGAGCCCAATTTCGGCTTTCCGAGCGGGATCACTCCGCAGGCGAGCCGGATGCTCAACATCTGGCAGGGCTCAGTCATCGCCGCGTTGGTGGTCGGGGTCATCGTCTGGGCCATGATCTTCTACGCGTGCATCGCGTTCCGGAAGACGACCGACGAGATGCCGGCGCAGATCCGCTACAACCTGCCGGTTGAAATCCTGTACACGGTGCTGCCGATCGTGATCATCGCCGGGTTGTTCTACTACACGGCCCGCGACGAGATCCAGGTCAACAAGATTTCCAAGAACCCGGCGGTGACCGTCGACGTGATCGGGTTCCGCTGGAACTGGCAGTTCGTCTACAGCGACACCGGCAAGAACGGGACCCAGCCGGTCGAGGTGACCGGCCGCCCGGGGGAGCCCGCCCAGCTCGTTCTTCCGACAGGCCGCACGATCAAGTTCGTGCTCACCTCGCCGGACGTCATCCACTCGTTCTGGGTGCCCGAGTTCCTGTTCAAGCGGGACGTCGTGCCGGGCCGGATCAACCAGTTCCAGGTGACGATCGACAAGACCGGCACCTTCGTCGGCCGCTGCGCCGAGTTCTGCGGAGTGGATCACGACCGGATGAACTTCCAGGTCAAGGTGGTCTCCGGGGCGGACTACGACAAATACATCGGGGCGCGTTCCAGCACCCGTAGCACGCCCGGGAACGCGGGTGCGGGCATCACGACGGGCGCCGCGACCACGAGTGCCGCCGGCGCGACAACCACGGGCACCTCCACCACGGGCACCTCCACCACGGGGAGCGGACAGTGACTCTCGTCCACGAGCCGCCGGGCCACACCGAGGCGCCGGCCGGCCATCATGCGCCGCCCAAGCGCACGAACCTGCTCGGTTACCTGCGGACCACGTCCCACAAGGACATCGCGGTCATGTACGGGGTTTCGGCGTTCGGGTTCTTCCTGTTCGCGGGCATCCTGGCCGAGCTGATGCGGGCCGAGCTGGCCCGGCCGGGGCTCCAGTTCCTGTCGAACGAGCAGTACAACCAGCTGTTCACCATGCACGGCACGCTGATGCTGCTGATGTTCGCGACCCCGATGGCGTTCGCGTTCGCCAACTTCCTCGTCCCGCTCCAGATCGGCGCCCCCGACGTCGCGTTCCCGCGGCTCAACGCCTTGTCGTTCTGGTTCTTCCTGTTCGGCAGCCTGACCGTGGTGGCCGGCTTCCTGACGCCGGGCGGGGCCGCCGACTTCGGCTGGTTCGCCTACGCGCCGCTCAACAACTCGGTCTATTCACCGGGGGCCGGAAGCGACCTGTGGATCGTCGGTCTGACCATTTCCGGGCTCGGCACGATCCTCGGTGGGGTCAACATGATCACCACCATCCTGTGCATGCGGGCGCCCGGTATGACGATGTTCCGGATGCCGATCTTCGTCTGGAACTTCCTGGTCACCTCGATCCTGGTGCTGGTCGCCTTCCCGGTGCTGGCCGCGGCGCTGCTGGCGCTGGAGGCCGACCGGCGGCTCGGGGCCCACGTGTTCGACGCCGGCAACGGCGGGGCGATCCTCTGGCAGCACCTGTTCTGGTTCTTCGGCCATCCCGAGGTCTACATCATCGCGTTGCCCTTCTTCGGGATCGTCACCGAAGTGCTGCCGGTGTTCTCCCGGAAACCACTGTTCGGTTACAAGGGTCTGGTTTTCGCGACCATCTCGATCGGCGCCCTGTCGATCGCGGTGTGGGCCCACCACATGTACGTGACCGGCGCGGTGCTGCTGCCCTTCTTCGCGTTCCTGTCGTTCCTCATCGCGGTACCGACCGGGGTGAAGTTCTTCAACTGGATCGGCACGATGTGGCGCGGCCAGCTCACGTTCGAGACGCCGATGCTGTTCGCCGTCGGCTTCCTGGTGACGTTCCTGCTCGGCGGCCTGACCGGGGTGCTGCTGGCCAGCCCGCCGATCGACTTCCACGTCTCCGACAGTTACTTCGTCGTCGCCCACTTCCACTACGTGGTGTTCGGAACCGTGGTGTTCGCGACGTACTCGGGGATCTATTTCTGGTTCCCGAAGCTGACCGGCCGGTTCCTCGACGAGAAGCTCGGAAAGATCCACTTCTGGACCCTGTTCGTCGGCTTCCACCTGACTTTCCTCGTCCAGCACTGGCTGGGCATCAAGGGCATGCCGCGCCGGGTCGCGGACTACTCGCCGACCGACGGATTCACCACGCTGAACACGGTGTCGACGGCGGGGGCGTTCCTGCTCGGGGCGTCGACCCTGCCGTTCATCTACAACGTGTGGCGGTCCTACCGGCACGGCGAACTGGCGGTCGTGGACGACCCGTGGGGCTACGGGAACTCGCTCGAATGGGCGACCTCCTGCCCGCCGCCCCGGCACAACTTCACGTCGCTACCCCGAATCCGGTCGGAGCGGCCGGCATTCGATCTGCACTACCCACAAGCGGTCGGACGCATTGAGTATCACGCGCCCGGCGCGGATGTCAGTCAGTAGAGGCTGGGACGGACATGAAGGTTGAAGGGTACGTTTTCTCGTTCTTCGCCGCCTTCCTGGCGGCGGCGTCGATCGTCTACTGGATTTTCTCGAACGACCCCACCGGGACCGCCGCGCTGGCGATCTGCTGCATGATGACGATCCTGATCGCCAGCTACCTGCTCTTCACGGGCAACCGGATCGGGCCGCGGGCCCAGGACCGGCCGGACGCCGAGGTCGCCGACGGCGCGGGAGAGCTCGGCGTCTTCAGCCCGGGCAGCTACTACCCGTTTTTCATCGCGGGTAGCGCCACCGTGATCATGTTCGGGGTGGTGTTCGGGATCTGGCTGGTGCTCATCGGCGCGGTG